>CACCQD010000011.1 GCA_902547925.1 uncultured SAR116 cluster alpha proteobacterium
CATGCCACTCTTTTACCGTTAGGTTGTTCGCTATAGAGGGTATAATTTTGGTGCAAAAAGCAACAGACTATAACTTTGTCGAGCCCAATAAATCTTTGCGCTCACCTTTCCTCCAGGATCCGCCACAGAATTCTCCTACAAGGTTGTTTGGGCTTGTGGATAAGGCCAAGCCAACATGCATGGCTTTTGTGCGTGCGATTGGCACTGGTGTATTGGAAACGGCGCGTGATGGTTTAAGCCTAGGCCTAGTGGTACCTGTACTTGTTGGTGAGGCACAGACAATAAAGGCAGATGCGGAGGCAATTGGATGGAACCTTGACGGCATCAGAATTGTGCATTCCGAAGGTGAAAAGGAAGCAATTGAGACTGCTATTTCAATGGTTGCTAAGGGAGAGGTCTCAGGCTTGATAAAAGGGCAACTTCATTCTGATGTTTTCATGGGTGGCATTGTTAAGCGTGACGCAGGCATTAGAACCAAACGTCGGATGTTGCATATTTTTGCAATGCTGCCTCCAAATGGTGGTCGCGCATTGCTAATCAGTGACGCAGCGGTGAATGTCAGCCCGAACGTTGAAACGCGTGTTGAGGCTGCGTTGCAGATGGCAGCCTTGGCTCGCTTGATTGGTGTTGCCAGGCCAAAGGTTGCTGTCCTATCTGCAACAGAGTCTTTGTTAGCTTCAATCCCCTCCAGTATTGAAGCGGACCAGATAGCCAGGCTTGCATCAAGTGCAGATGACAATGCAGACTTCGCTGGCCCTCTATCATTTGATCTGGCATTGTCGCCAGACTCTGTTGCGGCAAAGGGAATTTCCAAGGACAGTGCTGTTGGCCATGTCGCTGGAAAAGCAGATGCTCTAGTTGTGCCGGAAATCGTTTCCGGCAATATTTTATTTAAGTCATTGGCATATTGTGCGGGTGGTCTAGCTGCAGGCATGGTGGTGGGCGGCAAGGTTCCAATTGTTTTGACCAGCCGTTCTGACCCTCCTTCTGCAAGACTGGCATCAATAGCTTTGGCGGCGCTGATTAATTCTTAACCACGATATTTAATTAATTTACATAAATGGTAAAACAAATTGCTTCTACCTCGCAAAACGTCGGGCAAGCGTTTCCAAGAATGTCTGAGATACATTGCTGAGCTGCCTGTTTTTGTGGGTGATTGTTCTAAATTTTCTGACAGGCAATTCGACTGGAATTAATTTTAAGACGCCACTTTTCACAGATGAATTTACAACATATTCAGATAGGAGGGTAATGCCACCGCCTGCCTCCACAGCCTGTCTTACAGCTTCGTTGCTGGGTAGCTCCAAAGCTATGTTAACCTCATCCCATTTTATTTTACGTGACTTCATAAAATACTCCAACAATCTCCGCGTTCCAGAACCTTCTTCCCTAACGATCCATGGCAGGTTCCTAATATTTCTTTCATTATAATTTTGGTTTAAAAGATCGAATAATTCATCAGATGCAACAAGCACGGGTTGGTCGTAATCGACGTCCGTTAATAAAATTTGTTCGGAAATTATCTCCCCCTCTACGAATCCAATTTCAGCACTGCCGTTTAAGACTGAAGCCTCCACGCCGGCAGTGTTGGACATTGCAATGACCAGATTTACGTCAGGGTTGGTCCTCTGGAATTTTGCTAAAACAGGGGGTAACCAGTAATTTGCAATTGTTTGGCTGGCGGAAATCTGTAGGTTGCCAACCGCTTTACCGCCAATTTCTACAAGCGTTTTTTTTGCGATCTCTGAACTTTGAAAAAAATGCTGTGCCGCGGGTAGGAATTGTTGGCCTTGATCTGACAATACGATTGACCTGCCCTCTCTTTTGAAGAGTTTGATTTGGTAGAGATCCTCCAGCGCTGAGATTGCACTGGACGCAGCAGATTGCGTTATACCGACTTGCTTTGCAGCTTTGGTTAAATTGCCGATTTCAACCGTTGCAAGAAATATTTTTATTTGGGTTAAAGTCATAACTAATTCATTAGCATATTCGAACAGATATATCAAATTTAACAGTTTGACAAATGGTTTAGGGCTGAGCATCTTGCATCTGTTGATCACGGTCGCCGAGACCACCGTCGAGAAGGAGAGCCAAATGTCTTCTGAGCCTAAGGTCGAGTATAGCCCCAAAGTCAGTGACGAGATCAAAAAGACAACGTGCTACATGTGTGCTTGCCGGTGTGGGATCGATGTACACATTCGAGATGATAAAATTCGCTATATCGAAGGAAATCGTGACCACCCGATTAACAAGGGAGTTTTGTGCGCTAAAGGGTCCGCTGGCATTATGCAGCACTATTCTCCAGCGCGGCTTAAATCACCAATGCGCAGAGTTGGCCCGCGGGGATCGGGTCAATTTGAGCCAGTGAGTTGGGAAGAGGCGCTTTCCACTGCAACTGATTGGTTGGGACCTATCAGGGATACTGATCCGAAAAAGCTAGCCTTTTTTACTGGACGTGATCAATCACAAGCCCTTACTAGTTGGTGGGCGCAGCAGTTTGGAACTCCGAATTTTGCGGCGCATGGTGGGTTTTGCTCTGTGAATATGGCAGCAGGTGGAATCTACACAGTAGGTGGAGCTTTTTGGGAGTTTGGTGCTCCTGACTGGGACCTCACGGAAATGTTTGTGTTATTTGGTGTGGCGGAGGACCACGACTCCAACCCCATCAAGATTGGACTTGGCAAAGTTAAGGGCAGAGGAAAAAGAGTTGTCTCAGTCAACCCTGTTCAAACTGGCTACGCGGCAATTTCTGATGATTGGTATGGCATCACACCAGGAACTGACGGTCTACTCATAATAGCCCTAATCCGAGAATTGATGCTGTCTGGTAATATTGATGTCGATTATCTCCGTCGGTACACAAATTCTCCCTGGCTGGTAATACGAAATCCTGGAGCAGAGAATGACGGGCTATTTTTGCGTGACGCTGCCGGTGAACCCCAGATTTTGGATCGCACAACAGGTGAAGCCGTCTCTCATAAATCAAAGAATGCCAGCTCTGCAATGCATGGCCAAATATCATTAGATGGCGGCGGCATGGCTGTGCCGGCATTTATGATTTTGACCGAAACCTACATGGATGACGCTTATGCACCCGAGGCAGTGGCTGACACCACTGGCATTTCAGCGAATAGAATTCGGCAGTTTGCAGCAGATCTTGCCGAGGCGGCCTTTACCAAGGAAGTTGTAATAAAACAGCCGTGGACTGACTGGAAGGGAGAGCGGCATGACACGATGATAGGTCGTCCAGTCGCCATGCACTCCATGAGGGGAATATCAGCTCATTCTAATGGATTCCAAACATGTAGAGCTCTCCATGTTTTACAATTGATGTTGGGATCCATAGAGGTGCCCGGAGGATGGCGGTTTAAACCCCCTTATCCAAAACCGCCAGAAGCCCATCCAAAGCCTGCAGGCAAGCCAAATCAGATCAAAGCTGGCAAGCCATTGGCTGGAACTCCTTTGGGGTATGTTTTGGGACCAGAAGATTTGCTCCTTGGTGAAGATGGAAGCCCTCAAAGGATCGACAAGGCATACAGCTGGGATGCACCCATGTCGGCTCATGGCTTGATGCATATGGTCATTTCTAATGCTGTCGCGGGTGATCCCTATCCGGTTGATGTACTGTTCATGTATATGGCTAATATGGCTTGGAACTCCTCGATGAACACCCGCGGCGTAATGGAAATGCTCACCGAAACTGATCCTGAAACTGGTGAATACAAAATCCCAAAAATTATTTATTCAGATGCCTATTCGTCGGAAATGGTTGCCTATGCCGACCTCATTTTGCCGGACACCACTTATTTAGAGCGCCATGATGCTATTTCTTTATTAGATAGGCCAATTTGCGAGGCTGATGCTGTTTGCGATGCTATTAGGTGGCCGGTTTTTGAGCCGGATCGAGATGTGAGAGGATTTCAATCCGTATTATTAGATTTGGGTGCGAGGCTTGGTCTCCCCGGCATGGTCGACGAAGAGGGTAAAGCCAAATACACAGATTATGGAGATTATATTGTTAATCACCAACGCAAGCCAGGTATTGGCCCACTGGCAGGATTTCGGGGAAATGGAACCCAATCGGGACGCGGTGAACCTAATCCGGGACAAATGGATGCATATATAGCCAACGGTGCATTCTGGCACAAATCTATACCTCGTGAGGCGCGATACTATAAAATGGCCAACATGGCGTATCAGGATTTTGCGGTAGATATGGGTATCTGTGACAGCCCGCAACCGTATGCGTTTCAGATTTACAGCGAACCGCTGCAGAAGTTTCATCTAGCGGCTGAAGGCCATGGAGATATTCAGCCACCTGAGCATCTGCGAGATAGAGTTAAAAATTGTTTTACTCCACTGCCCACTTGGTATGCGCCATTTGAAGGCACTTCCGTTTCTGAGGATGAATTTCCATTACATGCGCTGACCCAGCGCCCGATGGCAATGTATCATTCTTGGGGCTCACAGAACCCATGGCTTAGACAAATCCATGGACACAACCCTATGTTTGTTCCTCAAAAACTGGCAAAGGAGCATAATTTGTCTGATGGTGACTGGATTTGGGTTACGTCACACCACGGCAAAATCCGTGTGCCGGTGGTTATAATGGCCGGTCTCAATGAAAAAACAATTTGGACGTGGAATGCTATTGGCAAGAGGAAAGGCGCTTGGCAGCTAGAAGAGGATGCTCCAGAGGCAAAAAAAGGTTTCTTGCTAAATCATTTGATCCACGAACTTTTACCTGCAAAGGGTGATGGCCAGAGATGGTCAAATTCAGACCCAATAACGGGTCAAGCCGCGTGGTTTGATTTGAAAGTAAATATAAGAAAAGTGGACGCAAATGAGCCAGCCGAATCGTCTCCGCAATTTCCAGCCTTGCCAAGAATGAACGGCGTGATCCCTAGCCCGAGTAAGACTTTAAGTTATGGACTTCAATGGAGTGGAGAGAAAACCAAAGTTAGGGGCGAACCCAAGATATGACAAGCCTTCCAGAGCCTTCCGCTATAAAACTTGGACTAGTAATAGACCTGGACATTTGCGTTGGGTGCCAAGCCTGCGTTGTTAATTGCAAAGAATGGAATACTTCTGGCTACGGCGCTCCGCTCAGTGATGAAAACGCTTACGGTGCAAACCCAAATGGTGCGTGGCTGAATAGAGTTCATGCCTTTGAGGCAGGGGAAGCAGAAGAGGCCAAGACTGTTCATTTCCCAAAATCGTGTTTGCATTGCGAAGAGGCTCCTTGTGTGACTGCGTGTCCAACTGGGGCATCGTTTAAACGCGCTGAAGACGGAATAGTTCTGGTGAATGAGGATTGGTGCATTGGTTGTGGCCTTTGCGCTTGGTCGTGCCCTTATGGGGCAAGAGAAATGGATCCAGTTGAAGGAGTCATGAAGAAGTGTACGCTCTGTGTAGATAGAATTTATAATGATAACTTGCCCAAAGAGGACCAAGTTCCTGCCTGTGTTCGGACCTGCCCTACTAATGCTCGGCATTTTGGTGATTTGGGTGACCCAAACTCTGATGTTAGCAAGCTTGTATCTGCCAGGGACGGATTTGACCTTTTGCCTGAGCAGAAAACAAAGCCAGTGAATAAGTATCTTCCTCCTCGCCCCCGCCGGCAAAAAGACGAAACACCTATGTCTCTCGTCGCAATGGCAGAAGCTCAAACACCAAAGGGTTTTTGGAAATGGATGGATTCAACTTTAGAGAAGCTTGGATAAAATATGCATCCTGCATGGTCGATAATATTTTTTACCTCCGCATCTGGCCTGGGCCTGGGTCTTGCCGCGTGGGTTGTCTTAGGGTTAATTGACCTAGGTAGTGTTGTTCATCTTCTCATTGTTTCAGTGTTTACATTTGGCCTGATTGGAACAGGCTTGCTGAGTTCAACGCTGCATTTGGGGCATCCAGAGCGAGCATGGAGGGCCTTAAGTCAGTGGCGCTCAAGTTGGTTGTCGCGCGAGGGTGTTCTTGCTGTGTTGGTCTTAAGCCTGCTAACGGCATGGTTTGGGTGGAGCTATTTAGAGGGTGATGTTCCTTTTTGGATAGGCTTACCGTTAGTATTTTTAATAGCCGTGACCGTTTATGCCACTTCTATGATTTATGCCTCCTTAAAAACCGTTGCTTGTTGGCATCATCCTCTAACCCCCGCGTGTTATTTGATGTTTGCCGCGTCTGGAGGGCTTTTGGCCAGCATTTGGTTACTGGCATTAGCTGACCAGACTTTAAACTCTAGAATATACCATCTTACCTATTGTCTCTTAATTTTAACATGGTTAGTCAAAGGGTTCTGGTGGAGAAATCTAGATAAAAAATTGCCTGAAAGCACGCTGGAATCAGCGACAGGGCTCGGAAGCTTTGGTAAAGTGAGGCCCTTAATGCCTCCACATACGTCAGAAAATTATCTACAGACAGAAATGGGCTTTGTAGTTGCACGTCGACATGCACTCAAATTGCGCGTTTTATCAATTTTTTCGGGAGGGTTCATTCCGCTGGTCCTTTTTATTTCCTTTCCGACATCTGCAGTTTTCCTAGGTTTAGCTCTGAGTTTTCACTTTGCTGGAGTTTTTGTTGAGCGGTGGTTGTTTTTCGCAGAGGCAAAACACGTGGTGTCACTTTATTATGGGGAAGCACACTAAGAGAATACTAACGGGGTAGATAAAAAAACCGGCCCACGGGGCCGGTTTTATACTTTCAAGGTTTTTTCAATTAGACCAGTAGGGGTGCAATTACTAGGCTAACAATCGCCATAACATTAATTAGGATGTTCATTGATGGGCCTGAGGTGTCTTTCAAAGGGTCACCGACGGTGTCACCGACAACGGCTGCCTTGTGAACATCTGAGCCCTTACCACCCAAATTACCCTTTTCAACGTACTTCTTGGCGTTGTCCCACGCTCCACCGGCATTTGCCATCATCAGCGCCATCATCACGCAACAGATTAAAGCACCGGCAAGCATGCCGCCAAGTGCTTTGGGTCCAAGTGCAAATCCAATGATGACTGGCGCTAAAACTGCCATTGCGCCGGGCATGACCATTTTCCGCAGTGCGGCACGTGTGGCAATGTCGACACAACGAGCTGTGTCTGGCTTTCCCGTACCTTCAAGAAGACCCGGAATCTCACGGAACTGACGACGAACCTCAACGATCATTTCAAAGGCCGCGTCACCAACAGCGGTCATTGTCATCGCACTAACCAAAAATGGGAAAATGCCACCGATGAACATGCCACATAGAACCATTGGATCATTGATGGCAAGGACAAAATCTGGATCTCCATTACTGACCTTGGCAATGTAGGCGCTTATAAGCGCTAGCGCAGCAAGTGCTGCGGCCGAGATGGCAAAGCCTTTACCAATGGCAGCAGTTGAGTTGCCAACCTCGTCTAGTGAGTCTGTGATCTCGCGTGTCTCAGGTCCCATCTCAGCCATCTCGGCGATGCCGCCAGCATTATCTGCGACGGGGCCATAGGCATCAATCGCCATCGTGATGCCAACAGTGGAAAGCATGCCAACCGCAGCTAGACCAACACCGTAGAGGCCCGCGGCAGCGTTCGCGCAGAAGATAATGGCAGCGATTGTTAGAGCTGGAATCGCAACAGACTGCATGCCTGTTGCAAGTCCGGAAATCATCACCGTTGCTGGCCCTGTCTCGCCATCCTTGGCAATCTTACGCACTGGTGCACCACCGGTATAATATTCAGTGACAAGGCCCACGATGATGCCGCCAATGGCTCCAACGAGAACGGCAAACCATACACCTGATGTTGCGCCCATCGCCTGTATAACGAAGTAAGCAGCTGCGATGAAGATCAATGCTGAGCCAATTGTGCCAAAACGCAAAGCTACGTCGGCGCTCTTGTTGGAGAACATCTTCACGGCAAGGATGCCAAGCAGTGAGCAAACCAGACCCGTTGACGCAAGTGCTAGAGGCATGAATTGTAGGGCAGTCTGATCACCGCCAAGACTATTTATAGTTTCTGCCGACATTGCGGCTGCAAGAGCCATCGAGGCAATCATTGAGCCACAATAGGATTCGAAAATGTCTGAGCCCATACCAGCGACGTCACCGACATTGTCACCGACATTGTCAGCGATGACTGCTGGGTTGCGAGGGTCATCCTCTGGTATTCCCGCCTCAACCTTACCAACAAGATCGGCGCCTACGTCGGCTGATTTTGTAAATATGCCACCACCGACACGGCTGAACAGAGCGACTGAAGACCCACCCATGGCAAAGCCCTCAATGGCCTCAATTCCGTGCGCGGTGCCACCCATGAAGTGATAAAGTACACCAATTCCGAGCAGGCCCATTGAGGCCACTGTCAAACCCATTATTGAACCACCGAAAAAAGCCACATTGAGGGCAGCAGCTGCGCCTTTAGTGTTGGCTGCAACAGCTGTTCTAACATTTGCTTTTGTTGCTGAATACATGCCGATATAACCTGCGACACCAGAGCATAATGCCCCAAGGGTGAAGGAAACAGCTGTGTCAGCTCCGAGTCCCCAATAAAGGGCTGCGATACAAATCAGGCAGAAGATGGCTAGACGTTTATACTCACTAGCCATGAAGACCATCGCGCCAAGATGAATCTCGTCTGAGATTTCCTTAACCTTGCCTTCTCCTGCAGGGGTCTGCAGAATTCTCGCATAGACTATAAAGGCAGCGGCCAAACCTAAAATGCCAAGGCTGATCGGCAAAACTGCTGAAGTGAGCATGAAAATTTCCTCGTAAATCATAATGAAAAAGCGTTTTGTTGGTGAGGTTACCGATCGGTTGAACAGGGCAAAATCGCGGAGGTTATAGAACGAAAAGCATTAAGTGTAAAGCAGCGAGTGGCATTACCAACCACCAGCAGACAAAGCGATTGAAATTTGCTTTCTGGCCAACTGAGGGGGTGGTTAAAGAAAACCAAATTCAGATTGTCTTAACTGTTTTGGCAAATGAAGTTAGCATATAGGTTAAGATATTAATCGGGCACTCTGAGGTGTGCATTGGGGGATTTGATGCAGCAGATCTTAAAAACTGGGAGACGTATTGTAAATCTGCGCGACGCGGTTTTTGATCCGTTTGAGGAGGAAGTCGGAACAGGAATATTGCAGCTGAATCCAGACGCGCCGCGAGGAACAGGTTTTTACATTTACCGAATGGAGCCAGGTGCTTCCTCATCGCCACATCATCACCTTGGGGCAGAAGAGTTCTTCATGATCGAAGGTGAATTGATTGACAATGACGGCACCATATATCGTGCTGGTGACATTGTCTGGCTGGATGCGGGTACTGAACATAATTCAACCTCTCCCGGCGGCTGCACTATCGTGGTGTTCTCTGAAAAGGGTGAAGTGCCTGCGATGAAAGCAGGTGTTGAATGATGTCGCTTCATGACTGCTCCGTTTCACTTGACGGCAGTTTAAGTGAGACCTGGTATGCAAATACAAGTCATTTTTATGAAATGAGAATATTAGTATGAGTAGAATCGTTGACCCGCGCCTGCTCCATGGCAAAGACGTCTGGAAAAAAATTATGGCAGATGGCCGAGAAACCATCTTCCTCCTATCGGGACAGCGTAAGCCCGTCCGACTAGGATCGTCGATGACGCCGATACTGACAATGTTGCCAATATTGCCAGTTGGACAGCGCCGGTACCCGGCGGTGTTAGGCCGGTTACAGTTGCCATATTGATGCGCAATGCTTCCAAGGCATTAGAAAGCAAATCAGCCGTGGATGGACAAATGGATCATTTTTCATCAAAGGAACCAATAGGTGCGCGACCAAAACTTTCTTGCGGCTGATTTCAAGCCTGAACCCTATTGGTGGGATCATGCACCGCCAACCCTGCCCGACAGCGCTGCGAATGTCTTGCCCAACCGCTGTGATGTTGCGGTGATTGGATCAGGATATGCTGGACTTCATGCTGCCATAGTTTTGGCACGCGCGGGGATTGATGTGGTCGTGATTGATGCTCAGGCACTTGGTCATGGGGCCTCATCGCGCAATGGCGGAATGGTTTCTGGCGGGGTCAACGTTGGCAAACACATTGATCTCGACCCGCTACTGGAACGTGCGATGTTGACAGAGGCATCGCTTTCCTACAGTTGGTTTGAGGATTTTATCCAAACCGAAGGGATAGATGCTGATTATCAGCGAACAGGCCGGTTCGTTGGTGCACATAGCTCAAAAGCTTGGCAAACCTTGGCCAAGCGGATGGCAAAATTGAATGAGGTTGCAGACTCCTCTGCTTATATGCTGCTAGCTGAACAGACCCGCGAGGAAATAGGGTCTGATTATTACAAGGGGGGCATGGTTCTTGAGCGATCAGGCGCGGTTCATCCGGGAAAGCTGCATCGTGGTGTGCTGAATGTCGCGCACAGTGCGGGTGTGAAGCTGTTTGCCAATGTTCGTGCTGGTGCTATTGTCAAGAGAGCGGATGGTTTGAGACTCGAAACAAGCCGTGGTCCGCTGATGGCGGATAAGATCATCATTGCGACCAATGGTTATACGGGTGATTTGAGTGCCTGGCACCAGAGGCGCGTTGTTCCGATCGCATCCTATCAGGTGGCAACAGAAGAGCTGGGCAGTGAGATGGTGACACAGCTGTTCCCAAAGCACCGGATGATTGCTGACACCAAGCGGTTGCTTTATTATTTTAGACCGTCGCCTGATCGCAAGCGTCTTCTTTTTGGTGGTCGTGCCCGTTACCTCCATCATGATCCCACTGCGGGGGGATTGCATCTGCGGCGCAAGCTAATAGCTGTTTTTCCGCAGCTAGCCGACGTCAAGCTGTCACATGGATGGTGGGGTTATGTTGCCTATCTGCGCGGCGGCATTCCCAATTTGGGTGAGAGCCAGCCAGAGACGCTACCTGGCGTGTATCATGCGCTTGGCTGCCATGGCAGCGGAGTGGTGATGATGAGTTGGCTTGGTTACCGGATGGGATTGCTTGTCTTGGGTCAGGCAAACAGCCAGAGCGCCTTTTCAGGGGGGCGGATGGCCCCGTTTCCGCTTTACCAGGAAAAACCTTGGTTTCTGCCGATTATTGGCGCCTACTACCAGCTCCGTGATTGGACGGATCGCGGGCTAGGTGATAAATTTCCCAAATGATCACTGATACCCCCGCTGACTTGATTTCACGCAGGGCTTGTTTTTGATGGTAACCAGTTGCAGAATTTTTCGGTAATAAGTGGGGATTGAAGATGGACAAGACAGCCCTGTCCTCCTGGGCAGATTCATGGGCGATAGAACATCCTGACATAGAGAGCCTGCGTGGTTTCATTTTTGATATCAATGGCGTTGTTCGCGGCAAAAGATTGCCGGTGGGCCAGCTAGAGAAAGTTTGTGGAGGTGGAATGCGTATCCCGCTATCTTCGGCAAATGTTGATATTTGGGGGCGCGATATCGAGGGTAGCAAATGGGTGTTTGAGACCGGTGACTCAGACGGGCGCTGTGAATGGACTGGCCGCGGCCCCCTTATGATGCCATGGTTGGATCATGGCGCAGCCATGGTGCCACTCGTTATGCAAAATGAGAATAAGACGCCCTTTGACGGTGATCCGCGTAATGCTCTTGCCGCTGTTTTGAAACGTTTCGCCGCGCTTGGGCTTCGACCGGTGCCAGCCTTTGAGCTGGAATTCTATCTGGTGGACCCAAAGGCGGTTGACGGTGCGCTGAGCAATCCCCTGACCGGGGCATCAATTATCCGTGAAGGAGTGCTATCGCTTGATGACCTGGATGATTTCGATGCGATCATTACCGATATCTATGATGGCTGCAAAATCCAATCGGTTGCAGCCGATGCCGCCATCAGCGAGAGCGGTATTGGGCAGTTCGAGGTAAATCTTCGCCATAGCGAGGATGCGATGAAAGTCGCGGACGATGCGATGCTGTTTAAGAATGTTGTCAAATCTGTCGCCCGCAAACATGGCCTCGCCGCGAGTTTCATGGCCAAACCATTTGCCCAGAGGCCCGGCAATGGTTTGCATATGCATTTCAGTATACTCGATGGTGCTGGCGCAAATATCTTCGATAATGGAGATGCAGACGGTAGTGCCATGCTGCTCCATGCTGTTGCAGGTGTGCTTGCTGCGATGCCAGAATCGATGTTGTTGTTCGCGCCACATCTCAATTCCTATCGGCGTTTGACGCCTGATCAGCACGCCCCGATGGTTACCTGCTGGGGATATGAAAACAGAACAGCCGCCGTGCGCATTCCCGGTGGCCCGTCTTCACAGCGTCGGATTGAACATCGTGTCGCTGGTGCTGACACCAATGCCTATCTGGTGATGGCGGCAATACTTGGTGCAGCTCTAACGGGGATTGAGGGTGAGATGCAGCCACCAAAAGCGATCAAGAGCAGCGCTTATGATGTTGATAATGCACACATGCCGACCCTGCCGCTCTCGTGGCAGGATTCCTTGGATGCCTTTATGGCAGGGAAAATGCTGAAGCATTTCATTCCCGACATACTGCGTGATATGGTGGTCAAGACGAAACAGCAGGAAATGCGGCGGTTCAACGAAATGGTGACGCCCTTTGAACATCAATCATATCTTGATCAGGTGTGATCGAGTCTTCTTGGATCAAGCGTTCTTGGATTTAACCGGGGCAATATTGGAGCCAGATTTTGACAAAGCTGAATTCGCCTTCGCCTGAAGATATTCGCCTCTGGGATAACCGGAATTTGATGCACCCCTGGCATTCGCTGGGAACTGAGGACGCCGACTTCATGATCGCCTCAGATGCTGAGGGAATCTATGTTTATGATGAGTCCGGACGGCGCTATATTGATGGGCCCGGCGGAATGTGGAGTTCGCAGATTGGCTATGGGCGGCAGGAAATGGCCGATGCAATTGCTGCGCAGGTTCTCAAGTTACCCTTCAACACACCCTGGACCTCGACGTCGGGACCGGCGGCACAGCTTGCGGCAAAAATTGCCGCTGAGTCCCCCGGCGACCTGAACAATGTGTTTTTCACCACTGGTGGTTCAACTGCGGTGGATACGGCTTTGCGGTTTTCCCATTTCTATAACAATCTGCGTGGCCGACCTGAAAAGAAGCACATCATCGCCCGCCAAAAGGGCTACCACGGCTCAACATTTATGTCGGCCAGTGTTTCGGGCAAGGAGCGCGACAAGAGTTTCCTCGATACCGATACAGACAGCGTACATTTCGTTGGCAACGTGAATCCCTATATTCGGCGTGACGGCATGAGTGTTGCTGCCTGGTGCGACGAGAAAACGACTGAATTGGAGGCAAAGATTCTTGAGGTGGGTGCCGACCGTGTGGCCGCCTTCATTGCTGAGCCAATCCTTGCATCCGGCGGTGTGAT
The DNA here is from genome assembly GCA_902547925.1 of uncultured SAR116 cluster alpha proteobacterium. Taxonomy (GTDB): domain Bacteria; phylum Pseudomonadota; class Alphaproteobacteria; order Puniceispirillales; family Puniceispirillaceae; genus MED-G116. The sequence continues at coordinate 13,328 of CACCQD010000011.1, forward strand.
TGTGCCGCCGGAAGGGTATCACAGGCGCTGTCTGGAAATCTGTCACCAGCATGATGTACTGTATATTTCGGATGAGGTGGTCACCGCTTTTGGCCGTTTGGGTGAATTTTTTGCCTCTGAGAGTGTGTTCGGAATCGTGCCCGATATTATCACCTCGGCGAAGGGCATTACCTCAGGCTATGTGCCGTTGGGCGCTGTGTTGATCTCAGACCGTTTGATAGCTGAACTCACCGCAGATGACCGCTCAGAGGTGTTGTTCTCGAATGGCTTTACCTATTCTGCGCATCCTGTTTCCTGCGCAGCGGCGTTGAAGAATATCGAGATTATGGAGCGGGAGGAAATCTTTGCCCATGTGCGTGATATCACACCCCATTTTCAGGCACGTCTGCAGGAATTGCGGTGTCACGAAATTGTTGGTGATGCCAGGGGAATGGGTCTGCTTGGTTGTGTTGAGGGCGCGGCGCCATCAGATAGTAGTGAGGCGAAAAGGTTGGCAGTTGATAAGGAGTTTGGTTACCGGCTGGACGCCAAATGCGAGGAGAGGGGGCTGTTGCTGCGCCCATTGATCAATATGTGCGTGTTCTCACCGCCATTGATCATCAGCCGGGACGAGGTCGATATGATGTTTGACATCATTGATCAGGCGCTTGGCGAAGTGAATGCAGAAATGTGCTGAAATTTTTGTGATCCATGCAAAACATTGACTTCCGGCACTAATCATGGCCATGGTTGAGAGCTATAAAACGAGATGACGCCTTCCTCCGTTGAATGAGAGGCGTCAACAACAAAAGGGGAGCGTTATCATGAAAACCATCGGGATTATCTCTGCTTTGACGGTTGCGACCATACTCACGGGTGGGGCCGCTGTTGCTGCAGACAAGGATCTGGTCATTTTTGACTGGGCTGGGTATGAGGACAATAATTTCTATTTGAGTTACGTTGAAAAACATGGTGACCAGCCGACTTACTCTTTCTTCAGTGATGAAGAAGAGGCATTCAACAAGATTCGCGCCGGTTTTAAAGCTGATATGGCCCACCCCTGTTCGCAGTCAGTAATAAAATGGCGGGAGGCTGGAATTATTGAGCCTTTTGACACCTCCCGTATTCCAAATTGGGGAGATATCTCTTTTGGTGATGCAGAAGGCTTCACTGTAGATGGTGATGTTTACGTCATTCCAGTTGATTGGGGTTCAACTGGGTTGGCTTACAGGACCGACCTGGTTAGTGCTGACGATGCCGCAACACTTCAGTCATTTGCTGACCCGAAGTTCCGGGGACGTATATCGTTGCCTGATAATGTTGATGATGCCTATGCTCTTGGATATTTGGCGAATGGTATTACTGATTGGAATAAGGGCACAGATGCCGATTTTGAGGCAGCCTCTGATTTCCTTCGTAAGGTGCATGCGAATGTCAGAACTTATTGGGCCGACGGTGCTGAATTGAGCCAGTTGATGGCTTCAGGTGAGGTCTTGATTTCTTGGGCATGGAGTGAGACGCCGGTCACAATGCAGGGTGAGGGTCACCCTGTGGAGATGAATTTGAAGACTAAAGAGGGGTCTTCAACTTGGGTCTGTGGTTATGTGAACATGGTTGATGGTCCAGGCTCTGAAGACAAGATGTATGACTTCATCAATGCATGGCTGGAGCCGCGCTCTGCAGAATATATTGTTACCGAATGGGGTTATGGTCACTCAAATCTGAAAGCAATGCTCGCATTGGGTCAAGAAACCCTTGACAGTGTTGGGTTTTCAAACTTCGAAACCTACACCGATGGTACTCTGCAACAGGCCCCTTTGCCGTTCCAGTTGAGAGAGCGGATGATAGCAGAGTTTGAAAAAATTAAGGCGGGCTTCTAAGAAATATAGAATTCGGAGTCTTTGAGAGAAAATAAACAACCTCCCTTGTTTTAGACGAGCAGGGGAGGTTTTTTATGAACTAAAAGCTCATAGTATGGTGATTGAGTCTTTGCCCCATCCAACGCGTGCTTTTGAACCTATTTCTAATACTGGCCGTCCAGCAGTGTTACGCATTGATACAGTCGCCTTGATATCAGTGTCTTCTATGAACACTTCGTAGTAAGTCATATCGCCGTAATAAGAAGCATTTTCGATACTTGCGTTAAACGAGTATTCAGAGGTGTCACTCTTATTATACAAAATCGTCAGCATTTCTGGTCGAATGCCAACGGTAATGACTTCACTCTTTTTAAGAGCTGAAGAAGTTTTTATATCTAGTTGACCAAGTGATTTAATGTTTAACGAGAGTATTTTATTAGTGTTTTCTATAACGGTTGCAGGAATAAAATTCATTACTCCGATAAATGACGCTACTCTTCTTGAGATGGGGCGGCGGTATAGTCCCTCAGGTGAATCGATTTGTGCGATTCTGCCATCAAACATCACAGCTATTCTGTCGGACATTGTGAGAGCTTCCTCTTGATCATGCGTAACAAGAACAAAAGTGATGCCTACAGTTCGCTGAAGCTTGCGAAGTTCACTTTGCATTGTCTCTCTTAGTTTTTTGTCAAGCGCTGACAGAGGCTCATCAAGCAACAAAACCTTCGGTTTCATGATCAAAGCACGGGCCAAAGCAACCCGCTGACGCTGACCTCCGGACAAAGCATGAGACTCTCGCGGCCCATAGCCTTCTAGATCAACCAGCTTCAGCGCGTCATCCACCCTTCGGTCTATCTCCTCTTTGGGTAATTTCTGTTTTTTCAGGCCATAGCCAACATTATCAGCCACGTTAAGATGGGGGAAGATCGCATAGGATTGAAAAACCATGTTGGTTGGACGCTCATTCGGCGGTACATCAGTCATGTCTGCTCCACCGATAAAAACTGTGCCAACACTCGGGTTGTCAAAACCTGATATAATCCTCAACAAAGTCGTTTTCCCGCAGCCTGATGGCCCTAGCAGTGAAAAAAATTCTCCTGCTTCAATCTTAATCGACACACCGTCGAGTGCAGTAACAGAACCATAATGTTTTTCTACATTTTGGATGTTTATTATTGGTTCCCGCTCATGTTGTTTTGTCATGTTTAGAAAATACCTCCGTTGGAGTTTTTGCGCACCCCAGTGAGACGGTTAGCTCGCCTTCGAAAATATTCAGCGGCTACAAGCAAGAGGAAAGATAATGTTACCATTAAAAATCCAAGTGCCATTATGGCCGGTAGGCGAGCAGGAAATCGTAATTGGCCCCATATATAAACTGGAAGCGTGACATCAGTGCCAGTTAAGAAGAATGCTATAATGAATTCATCTAGTGAGATGGTGAATGAAATTAAAAGACTGGAGATAATTCCGGGAGTTACAAGAGGTACAATTACCCGAAAAAAAGTGCCTAACTTGTTTTCACCCAGATCCAGTGAGGCTTCTTCAAGACTTCGATCCATATTATTAAATGCGGATTGCAGGATGGCTATCGAAAATGGAGTGCAAATCAAAACGTGACCAATGATGACCGTCCAAGCCGACAATGACATACCCAATTGGATCAGAACCACAATTAGCGCTACGCCAATTATGATTTCAGGCAGAACCAATGGAACCATTATAAAGCCTAAGATACTCCGCTTGCCCGGGAATTCATATCTTGCTGCCGCGCGAGCGGCAAAAATGCCTAACGTAGTGCTGCCTATCGCTGTAATAACTGCAATGAGCACAGAATTGTATAGCGCTTCATGAAGGGCTCTTGTTTCCCACAACAAACCAAACCAGTGAAGGGTAAAACCTGACAGTGGCAAAGCGATTATAGCGCTGTCATTGAAAGCAAACAACGGCAGCAGGATGACTGGCGCATAAAGAAAAATCAGATAAACCAACGCATAGGTGAAAAGACTTCTTGGAGGTTTTGCTGACATCATTCTGATCCTCTAGCCTTTGACTTTGAGGAAGCGGCGATTAAGAAGCACAAACGCAATTGATGCTGAGGCAACAATAATCATTGCAGAGACTGCAAGTGCTGATCCAAGCGGCGCATTGTTTGCTTTTCCAAACTGAATTTGGATCATGTTGGCGATCATCAGACCATTGGTGCCACCGAGCAGTCTTGGTGTTACATAATCGCCCACAGTTGGAATAAAAACTATAAGTGATGCTGCTACAACTCCGGGCATAGAGAGCGGAAGTGTAACCCTAAAAAACCGTCTTAAGGGGCCATCACCAAGATCCCGAGCAGCCTCCAAAAGGCTAAAATCAATTCTAGAAAGCGAGACAAATATTGGCAATATGGCGAAAGGTGCCCAAGCGTGAGCAAGTGTGATGACGACTGCATTTGCGTTATAAAGTATGAAAGTTAGTGGCTCTTCAATAAAACCCAAACCCATTAGGCTTCCGTTTATCACCCCGTTGTAGCCGAGGATAACTTTCCATAAGAAAACTCTTATTAAGTAGCTAGTCCAAAATGGAATCGTGATTAGCAGCAGCCACATTGATTTTCTTTTTCCACCAAAAAAAGCAATGTAGTAGGCAATTGGATATGCGAGTAAAACCGTTACAATGGTTACGACGCCAGATATAACAACTGAGCGAATCATAAGGACTTGGTATAGTTTTTCTGACGCTGCTTCTTTGTAGTTCGCAAAGGTAAACGTGCGGTCAAGCTCCAAGTAATTTTGAGTCCACATACTTAGAAGAAATACAAGTAGCAAAGGAGCCGCGAGCATCAGAAGAGAATAGGCAAACGGTGGGCTAATCAATGCAATTCCGGTCCAACTCCTCGGTGTCATTTTTGGAACAAATTTTGGTTTTTGCCAGATGTTTGGTAACGCTTTGCTGGATTTAATTTCTTTAGACATTTAACGGCCTTTCAAAGCCGCGTTTGATGTAGCCAAGGTCCCTAGATCCGGCTGCTGGTTAAGAGACAGAACCGGTAACAAACTTCGCAAATGGTCATGATGGCTGGCAACGCCATACTCCAAATCTGACAGGAGTATTCTGTCAAAACCGCTAGACAGCGGGGCCTCATCTGTCCAACGGGTGAGTTGGAGGTCTTCGTCAGCAGTCAGGCCATCAATGCGGCCCGAAAGATACCTAGCAGCTCGCATAATCCGACTTTCTTTTTTATGTCGATACACTGCACCACGTTGCAGAGTGTGCTTTGTGCCGATTGGGACCTCCTGATAGAATATAATGGAGTCGGGATAAAGCCCAATAACTGCATTTGGAAAAATGCCAATGTAAAGCCAGGCAGCATTGTGAGGGCTTGGCAGATGAGTGAGATGGGCAAGAAGCGAGCGATAGGCTTTTACACTCCAGATTTTCGATGGCGATTCATTGAATTTACCCAAGCTACGAGATGCGCCATTGATATAGGGCTCATCTACGTATGCTTTTCCATATAAATCCTGAAGACTTGGATGGGCTTTGGCGACATGATAACCCTCATTGTCGACATCCCGCATAGACTTCCAGTTTACCTCTGCCTCCGCAAAGATGAAATCACCCGCAACACGCTCCATATCGGCAATGTTGTAGAGTGCAATTTCGTCATCAAAGCGCCGCAGCATCTCGGCAACACTGCCCTGCGGGCCTGGCTGAAACCGAATGAAAATAAACCCATTCCAAATTTCAAGTTCAATCGGCTTTAATCCCCATTCCACCGCGTCTAACTTTGGAAAGGTAGATGGCTGAGCTGCGCCACGCAATGTGCCGTCAAGATTATATGTCCAGCCATGAAAAGGGCATGTCAAAGCAGACTTGCAGACACCTTTTTCGCTATCGACAACACGGCTGCCACGGTGACGGCAGAGGTTGTGAAAGGCGCGGATTGATCCGACCTTGTCACGCAGGATCAATGCCCGCTCATATCCCATGTCAAAAGTAACATAGGCCCCGGGTTCGCTGAGGTCACTTACATGACAGGCAAGCTGCCAGTGTGCGCTAAAAATCAGTTTCTGCTCTAAGGCAAAAAGCTCATCATTACTGTAGGCCCAGCCAGGTAAGCCCTTCCTGTCCCAATTGTTGGGAACTTTGTTTTGCACATCTGATAAAGGCAATTTATCCACCATCCGAAAAACCAACTGATTGCACATTCTTTTGTCGTTTATATCAAGGAAAAAGACGAGAATGGTGCGATGGTTGGTGTCGTCCTGCTGATTTCTAGCGGAGGTTTTGAGGCCAAATTTATCAATCGGGATTGGCGTTGCGTCTTAGCCACGAAACCAGCAAATAGAAAATGCCGACACTGACCAAAAAAATTGGCAGCCCCAGCTGCATATCGATGTCCAATAAAATTCCGGCAAACGCGGGCCCAACGAGATTGGACAGTTCGAAGATAATAACAAAGCCGGCATTGGCTGCAATAATTTCACCACCGGAAAATCGTTTTGATAGCATTGCAAGGCCAATTGAATAGAGCCCATAAACAAGTCCAGCCCCTAGAAAGGCTAGTATCATCGCTAAAAGCGCTGAGTGAAGGAAAAATGGGATCAGACTGCACAGAGCAAGGCCAATTGTGGCGATAATCATGCCAACTTTTCGCAGGCCATAGCGATCCGCTAAAAGCGCAATCGGATATTGCAGCACAACATTCCCGATTGCCATGGCTGGAACAATTGACAAAATGAGCATTGAGGAGGCGTCAGGTGTGCGCGCAACAATTACCGGCATTAATGTGATCAGCGCAAGATCAACACCGCCAGCAACAATACAGGCCATGGCAACAGTTGGTGCCTTGCGGATCAGCAGGAGCGGTGAGCCGCCAGCAGCGAAAGTGATTTCGGGTTCATGCTTTCGCAGCGCATAGATCGGCAGAGCGCCGATCAATGGCAAAATGGCAATGACTAAAAAGGGAGTAATTGTCTCAAACCCAAATAGCCAGATAATTCCGGGACCGGCTGCAAAACCAAGGCCGATTGCCGTGGCGTAGATTGCCATAACCCGGGTGCGTCCCTGGTTAGAGGCAATTCGTGCAAGCCAGGCCTCTGTTAATACCCAATGCAGACCCAAACCAAGGCCGCCGATGAAACGGATGCTGAGCCAAAGCGTCATTGACTCTGTAAAGCGCAGGGCCACCATCATCACTGCTGCCAGACACAGGCCGATATTGATTACCGGAATATTGCCATAACGTGCAACAAGTTGGGGGGCAAAATAGGCGCTGGACACAATACCAAGTGCTGCCATACCGCTGACGAGGCCAATTTTCTGGAATGAGATACCGAGTGTTTCTAGCCACAGTGAAATCAGGGGAAGGTAGCCGCCAAAGGCTGCCCCAAGGGCAATTGACGACAGTGTGATCATAAATAAACCAGGCGCGATAGTCAGCTTGCCTTTGGTGTTGGTTTGATTACGAAACATTCAAAAATTCCAGAAATTGGGAACCCCACACTGCACTTGTTTGTTTGATCGGTAAATCCAAAAACAGACACCTCATCCGTTTGCTTTTTGGGGTTTGCTCACGCATGGTATGACGGAGTGACTGATGCAACGACAGGAGGCTGATGTGACTGACAAACGTGGTGATCAGACATTTCGGGCCAGTGGTAACAAGGAATGGTGGCCGGAAATGACCTATGGTGGGGCGCTTAGTTTTGGGCGGCGGCGCTATAGCCGCGATCTTGCAGATATTGATGTCGTGATCAGCGGTATTCCCTATGATAACGCTGTGACCTATCGACCGGGCACACGGCTAGGCCCTCGCGCCATTCGCGCAGGATCGGTTCAGTTGACAGAGCTGAAGCATTTTCCAACAGGGATTGAGCCATGTGAGGAGTTGTCGCTGATCGATTACGGCGATTGCATGATCAACCCGCACGATCCGACGAGTGTCTTTGAGACGATTGAGGCGCATGCAGATCATATTTTGGCATCGGGCGCGAAGATGCTGAGCCTCGGCGGCGATCATTCAGTGGCCTATCCGTTGCTCAAGGCACACGCCAAGAAATACGGACCTGTCGCTTTGATCCAATTTGATGCCCATTGCGATACGTGGGAGGATGATGGAGTCCGCTTTGATCATGGCACGATGTTTGCGCGAGCAGCAAATGAGGGCATCGTTGATGTGTCGAAATCTACACAGGTTGGATTGCGCACTTACAACGACTACGATTATGGTTTTGAAATTCTCACCTGCCCGTGGGTGCATCGCAACGGGATCTGGGCGGCCCTGGAAATCGCCATCGACAGGGCAGGTGATACGCCGGTTTATCTGTCCTTTGACATTGATGGCCTTGACCCAGCCTTTGCCCCTGGGACAGGCACGCCGGTTTCTGGGGGGCTTGCCAGTTGGCAGGGGCTGGAATTTGTTCGGGGTCTTGAACCACTCAATTTGATTGGCATGGATATTGTCGAGGTCGCGCCTGCCTATGACCATGCGGAGATCACCGCTATCGCAGCGGCCAGCGTTGCCTATGACTGGCTCGCCGTTCTGGCAAAACAACAGGGCGCGATATCAAAGCCTGTAGGGCGTATCTGACACGCTCAGATTTTCAGCCGATCACGCAATTTATAATAGGCCATGCCAAGGGCAAGTGCTGGTGTCCGCAGCGGTCCGCCCGGAAATGGCATGTGGCTGAGGCTGCTCATAACGTCAAAACGTGTTTGGTCACCAATGACTGCATCAGCCAGCATCACCCCGGCCTGGCCGGTCAGAGCCACGCCGTGACCGGAAAAACCCTGCACAAAATAAATGTCATCCGGGGTGCGACCAAATTGTGGAATGCGATTCACAGTAATGCCGATTTTGCCCGACCAGACCTCATCTTTTTCGATATCTTTCAGCAAAGGAAATATATCCACCATCCGGCGGCGCAGATCAGACTCAACGTCTCCAAAACTGACATTGGTGTAGCTTGCACGGCCGCCAAAAATCATCCGCCCCTTTGCGTCAATCCGATAATAATTCAGCTCAGTGTTGCAATCTGCAACGGCTGCACCTGTTGGCAAAAGTTGCTTGGCCATGTTGGGTGAAAGGGGTTTTGTTGCCAGCACCGAAGAGGTGACCTGAGCCAGGCGTGATTTCATTTTTGGCAGGCCAACGTCGGCCAGATAGGCGTTGCCACACAGCAGCAGGATCTTGGCCCGCACTTGCTGTCCATTTTCTGTGTGAAGATGTTTATGGCCATCAGATGCGTGGACATCAACCTTGGTGATTGGTGTGTTTTCAAATATCATGGCTCCCTGACTCTTGGCGGCCGCAGCAAGGCCGTGAAGATATTTCAGCGGCTGCATGTGCCCGGATTTTCTGTCAAACAAGCCGCCAACATAGGCGTTGGTGTCGATATGGGCGGCCAATGCGGTCCGGTCATTTAGCCGGGTAAACCCTTCATAGCCTCGTGCCTCCCACTCTCGCTGCATCTCGTCAAGCCCCGCCATCTGGCGCCGGTGATAAGCAGCATTGACGTAGCCGAGGGTAAGATCGCAATCAATTTTGTATTTTTCCACTCTATCTTTGACCAGATCAACAGCTGCCATGCCGCTGTCCCAGGCAATCTGGGCATCCTGCTCGGATAGCTGGCGCTGAATGTGGTGAAAATCATTTGGCCACCCCTGACAGACATGTCCGCCATTGCGTCCCGACCCACCAGTGCCAAGCTTGCCGGCCTCCAGCACCACGGCTGAAAAACCATTCTCGGCGAGGTGCAATGCTGCTGAAACCCCGGTCAGACCGCCACCGATGATAGCGATATCCGTATCGATCGATTCCGCAAGGGACGCGTATCGTTCCCGTTTGGGAAACTCGATTTCATAGATGGAGCTCTCGCCAGACATGTTGGTCTCCTGAATTGGTTTGTCGTCTCTGGAGCGCGCACTGATTGCGCCTAACAAATATTGAGAGTAGTCTGGAACAAATGGTAGGATCAAGCTGCACAGAGGCATCGTGTTGCGGCTTGATCAGAACCCGAAAACACCAAAACTGACTTAGGCCACGGCAATGACACCAGATGATCTCTCGACCAAAGAGTGGCAGGATCTTGACTCAGCACATCATATGGCGCCGTTTACTGATTATGGTGAGCAGCGCAAGCATGGAGCGCGCATCATCACCCACGCGCAGGGTCACTATATTTATGACACTGAGGGAACACGTATTCTGGATGGAATGGCGGGTCTCTGGTGTGTGAATGTTGGTTATGGACGGCCGTCATTGGTTGATGCCGCAGCAGAACAGATGACGGCTCTTCCGTATTACAATAACTTTTTCAAGACCAGCAACAAGCTCGTGGTGACGCTATCCAAACGGTTGGCTGACCTCAGCCCCGAGGGTCTTAACAATGTTTTCTATGCCAATTCGGGCTCGGAGGCGAATGACACAATCATCCGCATGGTCCGTCACTTCTGGGCACTTGAAGGCCAGCCAGAACGGCGTGTTATCATTGGCCGGGAATACGGATATCACGGTAGCACGATCATGTCTGCCAGCATGGGCGGCATGTCAGGCATGCATGATCAGGCCGCCGACGAGGCAGATTTCGTGCACATTCGTCCACCCTACGGGTTTCTCCATCAGGGCAATCAGGATGACGCTGTTTTTGCTGCCAATGCGGCGTCTTGGCTTGAGGATAAAATCATCGAGCTTGGTGCCGACAAGGTGGCTGCTTTTGTTGCTGAACCGGTTCAGGGTGCTGGCGGTGTGATTGTTCCACCCGATGGTTATTTTGAACATATTCAGGACATCTGCAAACGATACGACATTCTGTTCATCGTCGATGAGGTGATAACTGGTTTTGGCCGTACTGGCGAGTGGTTTGCCAGCCAGCGAATGAATTTGTCACCCGACATGATGACCATGGCGAAAGGGCTGACGTCTGGATACATACCGATGTCGGGTGTCATGGTCGGTGATCGGGTTGCCAACAGATTTATCGCAGATGGTGGCGAATTTTATCACGGTTTCACCTATTCCGGCCACCCTGTCGCTGCTGCGGTGGCTCTGGCCAACCTTGATATAATCGAAGGTGAGGGATTAATCGAGCGTGTGCGAGAGGATACCGGCCCCTATCTTGGAGAGGCGTTGGCGCCACTTGCGGACCACCCTCTCGTTGGTGAGGTTCGCACCTATGGATTGCTGGCGGCCATCGAACTTGTGAAGAGCAAGGACGGTCCCGTCCTGTTTGAAAATGTGGGTCATGCTGGCGGGCTTTGTCGTGACCATGCTCTCTCAAATGGACTGATGATGCGTGCGGTTCGTGACGGGATGATTCTGTCCCCGCCATTAACCTATACGCGTGATGACATCGATGCCACGGTGGCGATTGCCAAAACAGCGCTTGACGCAACTGCGGCTGATCTTGGCATCTCATAGCAGAGCCATTTCAAACAGGGTTGACCGGGTCCGGTTGGTCTGATGGGGGTCACATGACTATCGACATTAAGGAATGGCTTCGGGACAAGTCGATTACCGAGGTTGAGTGTCTGGTGAGTGATATTTCGGGCATCCCGCGGGGTAAAATCCTGCCGGTGCACAAATATGTTTCGGCGATCGAAACGGGTGGCCTGCGGTTGCCAGAATATGTTTTTGGCCAGTCTGTAACAGGCGAATATTATGACAGTGCTGTCTTGAATGAAATAGGCGCTGATATCGTGTTGCGGCCCGACCCGTCAACCTGTCGTCTGGTTCCATGGTATGCGGAGCCTACGGCACAGATCATCCATGATGCCGTTGACCATGCGGGAAAGATCGTGCCATTTGCGCCGCGGGCTGTTCTGGCACGCGTTCTGGAGCTGTTTGAGGAGGCTGATCTGGAGCCCGTGATCGCACCGGAATTGGAATTTTTCCTTGTCGAGCAAAGTGCGGACGCTAACAACCCCCTTGTCACCCCAACAGGTAAGTCGGGCCGGGCCGAAAAGGCACGACAAGCCTATGGCATTGATGCGGTGAATGAGTTTGATCCACTGTTCGAGGAAATCTATGACCATTGTGACGTGCAGGGGCTTGATATCGACACGCTGAGCCATGAGGCCGGCGCAGCGCAGATGGAGATCAATTTCAATCATGGTTCGGCGATGGATTTGGCCGATCAGGCATTTCTGTTCAAGCGCACAGTGCGGCAAACCGCTCTAAACCATAAAATCCATGCAACCTTCATGGCCAAGCCAATGCAGGATCAACCCGGCAGCGCCATGCATGTTCATACCTCGATAAGAAATCAAGCCACCGGCCAGAATATCTTTGTCGATGAAAATGGTGAGCAGACGGAAGAGTTTCTTCACGCGATTGCAGGGATGCAACGCTATCTGTCCGGGGCGATGGCTTTGATGGCACCCTATGTTAATTCCTATCGCCGCCGTACAGGTGCGGAGGATTCGCCAGCCAATCTGGCCTGGGGGATGGACAATCGCACTGTTGGCCTACGCGTGCCCCTTGGCAATCCAAAGAGTCGCCGTATTGAAAATCGCCTGCCCGGCGCTGATGCCAATCCCTATCTGGCGATTGCCGCTACCTTGGCTGCCATTTGGCTTGGGCTTCAAGAGAAAAGGCGTCCGAGCCGACCCCTCAAAGATAGCGGTGAGGATCTTGAAACCTTGCCAAAAAACCTGGATATTGCCCTCGACGCGCTGGAAAAGGCCAGCCCGTTGCATGATGTTCTCGGAGAGGATTTTGTTAAGTTGTTCACCGAAGTCAAACGTGCCGAGGCTGATGCCTTTCTCGAAGTGATCAGCCCGTGGGAGCGGGAATATCTGTTGTTGAATGTCTGATGCCGGATAGAGTTGCGCCGTGAATAGCTTAACAATCCCCCGCCCTGACGACTGGCACCTCCACCTGCGCGATGGTGACATGCTGGCCCGTGTTGTTGCTGATACGGCCGCACATTTTAGTCGCGCGATCATCATGCCCAATCTGGTGCCGCCAGTGGTCACATCGGCCGATGCACGGGCCTATAAATCCCGTATTCTTGCGGCTATTCCTGATGGTTCAGAATTTCAGCCATTGATGACACTCTATCTCACCGAAACCACGCTTCCGGATGATGTCGTTGCTGCGGCTGCCACTGGCCTGATTTCGGCAGTGAAACTGTATCCGGCGGGTGCCACAACCAATTCAGCATCTGGTGTGCGTGATTTTGATAGGGTGACACCGGTTCTTGAAGCGATGGCAGACAACAATATACCGTTATGTGTCCATGGTGAGGTCACCGATCCGGATATAGATATCTTTGACCGGGAAGCGGTTTTTCTGGAGACAGTTCTGGACCCCCTTCGCCAGCGGATTGGAGGTTTGCGGGTTGTGCTGGAACATGTCACAACCCGCGAAGGTGTGGATTATGTGCGTACGGGTGGAGACGATATTGCCGCGACAATCACCACGCATCATCTGTTTATCAACCGCAACCATATTCTGGCGGGTGGCATTCGTCCTCATAATTATTGCCTTCCTGTGGCAAAGCGGGAGCTGCATCGCTTGGAGCTGGTTGCGGCTGCCACTTCGGGTGAGGCCTCATTTTTCCTTGGAACAGACAGCGCTCCGCACGTCGATGCGGCCAAGCAATCTGGATGTGGGTGTGCGGGTATCTATACAGCGCCAAACACCATGTCCTGTCTTGCCACCTTGTTTGAAAGTGAGGGTGCTTTGGATAAATTGGAGGGTTTTGTTTCGCGTCATGGCCCAGCCTTTTACCGGCTTCAGGTGAATGCAGGGACGATCACGCTAATTAAACGGGACACCCCAATTGAAATTCCGGATAAATGTGAAACCCCGGACGGGCCTGTAACAATCTTTGACTGTGGGCAACCGTTATATTGGGATGTTGAAACGTCCTAAAGGATGGTTTCCTTCTGGCCAAGATTGGGCCGTATCGACTGTTTGGCGATCGCTTCACGCCGCGTGATATAGGCTGTAGAGGTGAAGATGATCGCGCCCCCCACCCATATCCAGACACCCGGCTGTTCATCAAATATGATCCAGGCAAGAATGACGGCAAAGGGCAGCTTGGCAAATTCCATCGGTTGGAGGCTGGTGATTTCCACCAGGCTGCAGGCACGGGTAAACAGTACATGTGCAATCGTGCCGCTGATCGCAACACCCCACAGGTAAAGCCAGCCGAGAGGGCTTGGCCATTGCCAAACAAACAACGCCGGCACCAGTGAGATCGGTGCCTGCATCACCACCATCCAGAAAACAATCGACATGGATGTCTCTGTCTCTGTCATTTTCTTGACCAAAAGAACTGCCATGGCAATCGACAACGAACTCGCCAGCGCCAGCAACGCACCAACCGAGACCTCGGAAAATCCTGGTTGTAGGATGACAAGCGCACCGGCAAATCCAATTAAAATTGCCAGAATTCGCCTTAGCCGGATCACCTCACCAAGAAAAATAACAGCGCCAATGGTGACAAAAATGGGGCAGGTAAAGCTGAGCGCGGTGTTCTCTGCAAGCGGGATTAATGTGACTGAGGTAAAGCCGCAGAACATCCCGATAAAGTTGATTACCGCTCGTCCTAGAAACAACCCGGGACGGTTCATTTTGATTTGTGAGATGCCGGTGCGAAGGAGAAATGGGCCGATGATCAACACCGCGAGAAAGTTGCGGAAAAACACAACTTCCATCACGTGCACATGCTGCGCTGCAAGCTTAATGAAAATTCCCATGCCGGTGAACATGAACATCGCCACAAACATCATCAGCATCGCACGAACTGATGAAGAGGGGATCAGAGCGGTGAGAGACATTGGCTGGCAACTTTCAGGGCGCGCTGAAATAGCGGGGCTGTATTAGCGCACAGCCACCTGAAAATTGCAAATTTGCCTCAGCTGGATCAGCCAGCGAGATTGGTGGTTGCCCAGCTTGAGAGTGCCTCGTAGTAATTAGCGCTTTGCGTGGCAACAGAAGGGTGCGTGACAAGGGCGCGCTCATAAGCCCGCAATGGTTCTGGGATGGTCAAATCGAAGCCAAGAATATCCTGCAATGTTTCAATCAGCGCGAAGCTGGCGACAAATCCGCAATCGGCTATTGTCAACTGATCACCGAACAGCAGCGGTGCAGGACTGGCAATCTGGTTCAACTGATCCAGCCGCCTTTGCAGCATGATGGCGTTGCTGGTGACAAAAGCCTGATCACGTGTTTCTGGGGCCACTTGGGCGAAGTAGGCCCGAAGCAATGGCTCCAGCCTCGTGTCATGAAACCGTGAGATTTCACGGATACGCGCACGCTCCCTTGGGTCATCGGGCAGCATGGGTGGAGTGGCAATGATTTCGTCAAGATATTCGGCAATAGCCTCGGAGTCAGCCAGACGGAATCCGTCTTGATCAATTGCCGGGATGGTGCCGGCCGGGATGATCTTGCAATAGGCCGGGCTGCCATATCCATCGGGCGGTAGAGCGGTTCGCCATTCCAGTTGTTTGTGTGTCATCACCACACGGATTTTGCAGCCATAGCTGCTCACCGGCAAATCGTACAAAGTGAGCATGGTAAGCCTCATCACAAAGTTGTAACTTATCTACAGAAGGCGTCTGTGCGGCCTTTTATTGTTACCGCCTGGTGCATGATAACATCCAATAAAATCTCATGGCTCAGATTTTCACATCGTGAAAATGAACATCTGGACAACCTCGGATAATATTCTAATGTAATCTGAGTAATACACGGAATTAAGTTTCTAGAAGTGCGGGTATAAATAAAAATGCAAGGGGACAGAAAAATGCAAAAACTTAAATATTTGTTTTCAGCCATTGCCATGATGGCAATGACATTGGGACTAATAACTCCTTCAGTGGCCGACAGCGTTATTGATGATGTGGCGAAACGGGGAAAGCTTGTCGTTGGATTAGCAACCTTCGTTCCTTGGGCAATGAGAGATAAGAAAGGCGATCTCATAGGATTTGAGATTGATGTTTCAAACCAATTGGCGAAGGATATGGGCGTTGAAGTTGAGCTTGTGCCGACAGCTTGGGATGGAATTATCCCCGCACTTCTCGCCGGCAAGTTTGACGTTATCATTACTGGTATGGTGCATAAACCAGCGCGTAATTTGACAATCAACTTTTCGAAGCCTTACGCGTATTTAAATGTTGGTATGGCTGCGAATACAGCGCTGGCTCAAAAAGACGGTCTGGAAACCATGGAAGACTGGAATAGCAGTAAGGTAACTCTCACAATCAAACGTGGAACCGCCCCAGGAGAAACGGCAGCGAGGCTGTTTCCAAAGGCAAGGGTCCGTCAATTCGATGATGATGCACAGGCATTGCAAGATGTGCTAAATGGAAATGCGCACGCGTTTCTAACGTCAGAGCCAAAACCAGCATACTATGTGATCGATAACCCAGATGTTCTATACCACCCATTTGGAGTTGGCCCATTTGACCCGTCCGCTTCCGCATTTGCGGTTCGTAAGGGTGATCCAGATGCCCTCAATTTCTTTGACAATTGGATCCAGTATCGGACGCTCGATGGATGGCTGGAAAAGACACATGCAAAGTGGTTTCAGTCCCGTGATTGGAAAGATCAGGTCAACTAATCCGCTGATCTTTTCGGGCTTGTAACGAGAGGGTGTGCTCTTGGCTAACGAAAAAAATGGCGAGTCATTGCAAGTAAAAGGTGATGGCTCGCCGTTGGCTATGGGGCGGTCGTTAAAAGGCCATTCTATGACTCGAAGTAATAGGTCGATATTCATCGATCTAGTCCAATTTTTTTTATTAATGATGTTTCTGGTCTGGGTCGGTTGGCGCGGTGTGGAGGCCATGGAGTATCGCTGGCAGTGGTACCGCGTTCCAGATTTTTTCTATAAGCACGTTGATAACGAAGTAATATGGGGGCCATTAATATATGGACTTCAAATCACCCTTTATGTGTCTGCATGGGGGATGCTCCTTGCACTATTGATCGGCTTGATTACCGCCTTCCTTCGGCTTTCAAATTCGATATCGGGAAGACTGGTTGCCCGCGTCTACCTAGAAACCATCCGGAACACCCCCCTTTTGGTTCAGGTGTCTATTTTTTATTTCGTTTTGCAACCCATACTTGGGATCAATAATCCGCTATGGACTGGAATTCTTTGTCTGGCCTTCTTTGAGGGTTCATTTGCATCAGAGATCATACGGGGTGGGATAGTCTCTGTTGAAAAAGGTCAGTGGGAAGCGTCAAAAACGATAGGTTTGGGTCGCTGGAAAACATACGTTTACGTTGTCTTACCACAAGCCGTTCCTATAATGCTGCCACCGCTAACGGGTATTTTAGTCAACCTAATCAAACATTCCGCAATATTGAGTTTTGTTGCCGTTTTTGAGTTGACAACCGAAGCGCGTAATCTGATCGCTGATACATTCATGAGTTTTGAAATTTGGATGTTGGTGGGTGGGATGTATCTTGTGATGACAATCGCCCTGTCAACGCTGGTGGGATTTTTTGAACGTCGCGTTAGGGGCGCCAGATAAAATGGATCCAGCTAAAAACCAGTTGAAGTGGGGTCCGATGGATGTCGTGGTTATAGCATTGCTCGTTAGCTTCTGCATCTATGTCTTTCACAGAGTCGACTCTGTTTTAATCTACAAATGGGATTGGTCCGTTATTCCGGGATATCTTTTCCGGTGGGATGAAGAGGCCAATAAATTTTTACCCAATCTGCTGATAAAAGGGCTTATTACAACACTTAGAATTTCATTCTGGGCGCTTGTTTTGTCCTCAATTGTGGGCGTTTTGCTTGGTATTGCGAGAACAAGTGAACGTCTCTTACCTCGGATGATCGGTTGGCTATATGTAGAGTTCATCCGTAATATTCCGCCGGTACCATTTCTATTTTTATTCTATTTTTTCATAAGCAGCCAAGTGATACCCCATTTAGGTCTCCGAGAGAATGTTGACGCTTTAGCACCGCAGTCAAAGTTCTTTGTGGAAACTCTGTTTGGCCCCTCAAACCTTATAGAAAACTTTCTTTCTGGTGTTTTGAGCCTTGCTCTGATGTCAGCAGCTTACATTGCTGAAATCGTCAGAGCTGGCATCCAATCTATTCCAAAAGGTCAAATTGAAGCGGGTCGGACCATTGGCCTATCGTCTGGCCAGATTATGCGTTACGTCATATTACCTCAGGCTATCCAGAAGGTGATCCCTCCGTTGGCTGGCCAATTTATCACCTTAATCAAAGACAGTTCTTTGGTGGCTCTAATCTCGATACAAGAACTCTCGTTTCTTGCAATGGAAATAGCCATATCGGAGCAAAGATTTTTCGAAGTTTGGATTTCTGTTGGGCTTATGTATTTTAGTGTTTGTTTTACCTGTGCCCTAGTGTTCCGGCGAATTGAAACGCGTTGGAATAAATAACAAATTTGCTTGCCGCGTAAACCCTCGTCAATGGTATTTTTATTCTGTGAGGAATTAATGCCGCAGGATCTGATTTAGGAATTTTTTACAACGATCTGTTTTGGGAGTTTTGAAAAAATATTCGGGAGCACCGCTTTCAACAATTTCGCCTTCGTCCATAAATACTATCCTGTCAGCTGCCTCCTTTGCGAAGCCCATTTCATGAGTTACGCAAATCATGGTCATCCCGTCTGAGGCCAGGTCAATGATTACATCCAAAACTTCGGCAATCATCTCCGGATCAAGAGCGGACGTTGGTTCATCAAACAACATAATTTTTGGTTCCATACATAGTGAGCGAGCAATCGCAACACGCTGCTGCTGGCCACCAGATAATTCACTAGGCCTCTTATGGGCTTGATCGGGAATCTTTACGCGCTCCAAATATTGCATAGCTAGTTTTTCAGCATCGGGTTTTGACATTCCCCGAGATTTCATTGGTCCTAATGTCAAATTTTGCAAGATTGTGAGGTGGGGAAAAAGATTGAACTGTTGAAACACCATTCCAATTTCAGAAAGCGAATTACTATTGTTTTTTTGATAGTCCTCGATTGAAACCCCAAACAATTTGATATCGCCACTATTGTGATTTTCTAGAGCGTTTACACACCGAATTAGAGTAGATTTTCCAGAGCCAGAGGGGCCGCAAATGACCACTCTTTCGCCATTTTCAATTGAAAGGTTAATGTTTTTTAAGGCGTGAAAATCACCAAACCATTTATTGAGCTTAGTTATCTGGATAGCAGATTCAGCCATACGTTTAGTTTTGTTTGTCATATTGTGATCCTGACAGAATTACTGTTTCGAAGCGAGCTACCATGGCCAATGTGATGGCTCCACAAAATTGGCAGCGGTCTCAATTCTTCGCCTTGGTAACTCGCATGGTTAGGGACAACAAATATGATTAATCCAAACCCAGTAGCCGTGCAGGCGTTGTTTTGGTCATTTTATCGATCTCATCTTGATTGAAACCTTGTGTGCGCATGTGGCTTATCCACAAGCGGATGGCTTCAATGGGCATGGCGGTTGACAATTGCCCGGTATCTGACGTCAACACTACATTTTCTGCTCCGACCAGTCTGATCATATCGCCCACAGCCTGCACAGATATTAGTCGTTCATGATCTAGAGGGTCCCATATCCCATTGGGTATGGAACTAAAACCCATCTCAAGGACTGCTCCGTATTCGCTGACCATTTGTGCCAAATCAGAATTGGGATATTTCATTACGTGGTAATTAGCAGTGTGGACGACGGTCTTGGTTATCCCTCTTTTCTTCGCCTCAGACAGCAAAATATGCGCCTCATCAACGCGGAGATGACCTGTTGCCAACATGACGTCAGCCTCAGCCACGAGGTCAAGGATCTGTTTGACTTCATCTTTTATATTGTTCCCACCGTCCAATATCGTGAGGCCCTTTCCCTCATGGGGAAATTCCATGCCTAAAGTTTGGTAACCCATGCCGTGGCCTTGAGATCTCACATAAGCGGCATGATTTTCGGACCACATTGATGGCATCCACACAGCGGCAACGCCGTTGTCCAAGGCAATTTTAACAGCCATTGGGTTAAAGCCGCCAACCGATGGGTTTAAACAAATCAAACCGAAAACATTTATCCCGCCGCCAACAACTTTCTCAGCGAGATATGCGCGCTCGTGGGTTGATGAAAAGTGACTTTTCATCATAACTGCTCGCATTCCAACCGCCTTGGCGACTGCAACTAAATCTGTATCGTCCAGCAATCGTTTGCAAAAATCAGGATTTGGGTGACAGTGAATATCGATGGTACCCTTCAGGTCATCATAAACCCCCGAATTTATCAATATTTCCCAAACAGGCTCCGAGCTTTGTTCCATATTCACCTCCCATGTTTAAAGACTCATACTTAGATGTGTTCTCGCAACCGAGTAAATAAACATTAGCCCCTATGGCAACGCCTTTTCCGGTGTTTTTTTGATATTATATTTTGTTGAATTTAACTCAAGAGAATACCACTTAAGTAGTACAAGCTCTCCTTGGGTAGGTCGATTTCATATGAAGCTAGTGAGATATGGCGAGGTCAATGCCGAAAAGCCTGGCTTAATTGACCCAGGCGGAACCCTGCGTGATCTAAGTGACCACATTTCAGATATTGATGGTAGCGTGCTGGGCATTGCTACATTAGACCGTTTAAGCGAATTGACCCCTGGAAACCTGCCGGTGGTAAAGGGGTCCCCGCGACTTGGCGCCTGTGTTGGTTCGGTGGGCAAGCTCATTTGCATTGGCTTGAACTTTCATGAACATGCCAAGGAAACCGGTAACCCGGTGCCAGAACATCCGATCGTTTTCATGAAAGCGACTTCTGCAATCAATGGACCATTTGATGATGTCGTCCTGCCACGTGGGTCACAGCATTCGGATTGGGAAATTGAGCTTGGCGTTGTCATTGGCGAGAGAGCAAAATATGTGGATGCCGCAGACGCACTCACCCATGTTGCCGGTTATTGTGTTGTCAATGATGTATCCGAGCGCTTTTATCAGACGAAACTGACTGGCCAATGGACCAAGGGCAAATCATGCGATACTTTTGGTCCGCTTGGACCATGGCTTGTGACCTCTGATGAAATTGCCGATCCACAGAATCTGGCGATGACGATGGATGTGAATGATGAGCGAATGCAAACCGGCAACACCAACGATATGATTTTTTCTGTGCGTGAGATCATCGCGCATCTCTCCGGTTTGATGACTCTGTATCCGGGTGACGTCATTGCGACGGGGACACCGCCGGGTGTTGGCAGTGGTAAAAAGCCGGAGGCTATTTTCCTGCGCGCAGGCGACAGGATGGCTGGCAGCGTTGAGGGGCTCGGCAAACAGGAACAGGTGGTGGTCAGCGACCCGTTTTGATCCAGTAACAATCAACCGTGGTTATGTCATCAAGGGGGAGCTTTTTGGCATGACATTTCAACAGGGCAGATCTAACAAAGGTCTGGCAATGGCAAGAACATGAAAAGCTCTCCATCTATACATTGGTTTCGGCAGGATTTGCGACTTTCCGATAATCCAGCATTCAGCGCCGCCTGCGATGTGGGTGCTGTCCTGCCAGTCTATATTCTTGATGATGATAACGCAGGACCTGATCGCATGGGTAGCGCCAGTCGCTGGTGGCTCCACCAATCACTGTGCGCTCTCAATGCGGACCTTGGCGGTAAACTTCGTGTTTTTCGGGGGAATCCGTTGGAGATTATTCCCACATTGATCAAAGCGAGCGGCGCTGATCTGGTCTGTTGGAACCGCTGTTACGAGCCGTGGCGCATTGCCCGCGACACAGCTATGAAAGTTGGACTAGAAAAGTCCGGCATTGCCGTACAATCTTACAATGGCTCACTTCTGTGGGAGCCATGGGACATCAAAAAGGGTGACGGAACGCCCTACAAGGTGTTTACGCCTTACTTTCGGCGTGGCTGCCTTTCTGCGCCGTCGCCGCGTATTCCTCTGCCAGCACCGAGTAGGTTTGAGGCATGGTGTGGTGGTGATCATCTGGGTGATATCAAAGTTGATGATTTGGGTCTTATGCCGTCCGAGGATTGGCATAAGCAAGTTGCGCGGCATTGGACGCCAGGTGAGGCGGGTGCTGCCGAGAGGCTAGATTATTTCATCAACAGAGGTCTTGCCGGTTACAAGGAAGGCCGGAATTTCCCCGCTCAGCCACATACGTCGCGTCTTTCGGCGCATCTGCATTGGGGCGAAATTTCACCAAACCAAGCATGGTATGCAGTGCGCGATATCATGGATTCAGGGGGCTTGGAAGTTGATGCCGATAACTTCCTGTCAGAATTGGGATGGCGGGAATTTTCATATTCGCTACTGTTCCACTGTCCTGATCTGCCACGTCAGAATCTTCAACCAAAATTTGATCATTTTCCTTGGGAACAGAATGCGGACCACCTGCGTCGCTGGCAGAATGGACAAACCGGATATCCCATCGTTGATGCGGCGATGCGTGAGCTTCGGCAGACAGGCTATATGCATAACCGGCTCCGCATGGTGGTTGGCTCGTTTCTGGTAAAAAATTTGCGACTGCATTGGCATCAGGGTGAGGCATGGTTCTGGGATTGTTTGGTTGATGCAGACCTCGCCAGCAACAGTGCCTCATGGCAATGGATTGCGGGCTGTGGTGCGGATGCTGCGCCCTATTTTCGCGTTTTCAATCCTGTAACACAGGGCCAAAAATTTGATGGCGACGGCAGGTTCACGAGACATTTTTTGCCTGAACTTTCTGCACTTCCAGCTAAGTATCTGTTCAATCCATGGGAGGCACCATTGGAGATTCTTGCCGCAGCCGGTGTTGAGTTGGGTGTAACGTACCCCCGCCCGATTGTTGATGTGAAACTGTCACGTGAGGCAGCGCTGGCGGCCTTTGCAAGTTTGAGGCAGGCTTCATGAGCAAAACCCTGCGCCTTAT
Source organism: uncultured SAR116 cluster alpha proteobacterium (assembly GCA_902547925.1). GTDB lineage: Bacteria > Pseudomonadota > Alphaproteobacteria > Puniceispirillales > Puniceispirillaceae > MED-G116. The sequence continues at coordinate 36,014 of CACCQD010000011.1, forward strand.
TCTTGGCGATCAGTTGAGCCAGTCGGTTAGCAGTCTTGCAGATCTGGACAAGGGAAGCGATATCGTCCTGATGTGTGAGGTCATGGGTGAGGTGACCTATGTGCGCCATCACAAGAAGAAGGTCGCCTTCATCCTCTCGGCAATGCGGCATTTTGCCGATAGATTGCGTGCGCAAGACGTATCGGTTGTTTATGTGTCGCTCGACGATCCAGAGAATAGTGGCAGTTTTGCCGGTGAGGTGGCGCGCGCTGTCGCCCGGCATGATGTGTCACGGTTGGTTGTTACTGCGCCCGGAGAGTTTCGGGTCTTAGAAGATATGCAGAACTGGGAGACAGATCTCGGCATTGCAGTTGAGATTCGGCAGGATGACCGTTTTCTTTGCCCACCTGCAAGGTTCGAAAGCTGGGCTGCCGGTCGCAAACAGCTGCGTATGGATTTTTTCTATCGTGAAATGCGCCGACATCATGATGTGTTGATGGCCGATGGCAAGCCTGTTGGTGGCAAATGGAACTATGATGTGGATAACCGGGAGCGGCCGGATCCCTCACTCAAGGTGCCGGCACCACTCCAATTTCCGCCCGATGAGACAAGCCAGACGGTTTTGAGTCTTGTGGGGCGCTATTGTGCCGACCATTTTGGTGAACTTGATGAGTTTGGGTTCGCGGTCACGCGTGAGCAGGCACTCGAGGTTCTGCAGGATTTCATTGCCAACCGGCTTCCGCTTTTTGGCACCTATCAGGACGCCATGATAGAGGGTGAGCCATGGATGTATCACAGTCATATCGGCTTCTATCTTAATATTGGGTTGCTCGGTCCGGGCGAGGTGATCACCGCCGCGCAGACTGCCTATGAAGCGGGCACGGCACCCCTGAACTCGGTGGAGGGTTTTATCCGTCAGATCCTTGGATGGCGGGAATTTATCAGAGGAATCTACTGGTTGAAGATGCCTCGCTATGCGACGGAGAATTTTCTTGCTGCCGACCGTCCTCTTCCGGATTTTTTCTGGACAGGCGACACGCAGATGAACTGTCTCAGGCAATCCATTGGCCAGACAAAAAAATATGCCTATGCACATCATATCCAACGACTGATGGTGCTCGGCAATTTTGCATTGCTTGCTGGGTTGGCACCCAAATTTGTGAATGAGTGGTACCTCATTGTCTATGCTGATGCGTTTGAATGGGTCGAGCTGCCAAATGTCTCTGGTATGGTTCTGTTTGCTGACGGTGGCTATCTGGCGAGTAAGCCTTACGCCGCTGGCGGTGCCTACATAAATCGCATGTCGAATTATTGTCAGAATTGCCGTTACAAGGTGGCCGAGAAAACTGGCAGCGATGCCTGCCCTTTCAATTATCTTTACTGGCATTTTCTCATAAGGAACCGAGACAAGCTTGGTAACAATGCCCGCTTGGGCATGATCTACCGTTCGCTCGATCGGATGAGTGAGGACAGGCAACAAACAATCATGGATGATGCTGGTCAATTTCTGAATGACCTTGTCATATCCGCGCAGGGCCAGACCAAAATTTAATGGAGTGTCGAGTAATGAAACGTAAACCTTCCCTTTTTAGCCGTCTTGGCCAGATTGTGCTGGCTATCGCACTTTTGTCTGGTTTGTCCGTTGGCATTTCAGCATGCGCGCGCAACAACATCACCACACTGGCCGATCGAACGCCGAAGCTGGATTTGTCAACATTTTTTGAGGGGCAAACAGTTGCTCTGGGAATTTTTGAAGACAGGTTTGGCAATCTGCGTCGTCAATTCAGAGTTGTCCTTGAGGGAATGGTCGATGGCGATGTTCTGACGCTTGATGAGACTTTTATTTATGATGATGGGGAGCAAGATTTCAGGAAATGGATCATTCGCAGAGCGGGAAAGGGCAAGGATGGCGAAGTCCTGTATGAGGGAAGCGCGGAGGATATCACGGGTGTGGCCAGCGGGGCCATTTCTGGCAATGCTTTGAACTGGGAATATGATGTTGTGTTGTCAATTGATGGACGTAACGTTGAGGTGCATTTTGATGATTGGATCTATCAGCAGCATGAAGATGTGGCAATCAATCGTGCCTACGTCAGCAAATTTGGGATCGAGATTGGCTCTGTCACAATTGTATTTTTGCGTGGAGATGCTGCTGACGCCATCAGCCCCCTTGATCTGAAAAGATGGTCCTGATAAGCATTGTCTGTCAGTGATAGTCCGTGTTTGTGGTCTGGATTGAAAACAGGTTTTTTATGGTAAAGTTTTCCCTCCGGGTGCTGACTATTCTCATCCTCACCGTTCTCAGCAGTAATGCCATTGCGCAGACAGCGATGATTGAGAAATTCGTGCCACAGGCGGCGCTTGTTGGTGAGGCTCGCTTTAAGGTTATGCTTTTTCCAGTTTATGACGCGTCTCTTTATGCTCCAAATGGAAACTACGAAAAATCTGGTCCGTTGGTACTGGTTCTAAATTATGTTTCTGACCTCAAAAAAGATCGTATCGTGAGCACTACAGTCAAAACGTTCAAGAGGCGCGAAATGGGTTCGTCCTCTGATATCAAAAATTGGCGTAAAATTATGGGTGAACATTTTTCTGATGTTAAAAAGGGTGATCGCATTATGATTGCGTTTCCTGACACACAGACTGTGGTTTTTTCAACGAATGGCAGTGAGCCTACCTATGTCGCTGATGAGAGGTTTTCAATAGCGTTTAGGGATCTTTGGCTTGGTGAGAATATAAGAAACAAAGGCTTTCAGAACAAATTGTTGGGTTTGAAATAACCCACCGCCCAGTTGGATATATGCTGGGCGCCATCACATTCTAACGGAAGTGATTGCCCCATGCGGCTTGGTGCCTTTTTCTTTGAAATTCTGCCGCTTGCCGGCTTTTTCATTGCCTTTCACCATCTGGGGCTACTGCCCGCTGCTGCGATTTCAGTTGGTTTGGGGTTGATGGTCTTGATCATTGCGCGATTGCGCGAGCGACGCTTTGCAAAGTTCCCGCTATTCTCGTTGGTCGTCTCTGTTCTGTTTACGCTCGCGGCTCTGCTTTTTGATGCGGCTGTTTTTATCAAAATCCAACCCACCCTGTTCAATGGAGCCTTTGCGGCAATATTGTTCCTTGGCCTCCTTCGTGGACGGGCAATGATGCAGGAGTTCTTCAGCGACCAGTTTGATCTGACTGATGCCACTTGGCATCTGCTCAGCTTAAGGTGGGCCTGTTTCTTTTTGGTTTTGGCCATCGCCAATGAATTGGCCTGGCGGCGGCTGGACGAGGCTGACTGGGTAGCCTACAAAACGTTCGTTGCTGCGCCAGCAAGCATGATCTTCATGCTGTTGCAGTTGCCCCTGACGTTGCGTGGCCGCCGCAATGTGGGCCAACCTCTCAGTAAGGAATAGGCTTGCCATCATAAGCAAAAAAGCCGCCTGTTTGCGCCGGTGTCAGTCCATCCAGCACCAACCATAACATGGCGGCACTTTCCTCGGCTGTGAATAGACTGGCATCAGGAACATTCGCTTGAAACGGTTTTGACAGAGCTGTATCGACAGTGCCGGGATGCAGAGTCGCGATACAGGCGTTGGGGTTGTAACGAGCCATCTCAATGGACAGCGTGCGCATCAACTGGTTCTGCGCCGCCTTGCTGGCGCGGTAGGCGTACCAGCCACCTAACCGGTTATCGCTGATCGATCCAACACGCGCAGAAATGCTTGCAAAACTGAGAGGGTGGTCCCCGCGAAGCGTCTGCAAAAGAGCTTTCGCCAACAAAACGGGGCCTATGGCATTTACCTGATAGGCATATATCAGGCGATCTGCATCAATGTCGGCAAGACGTTTTTCCGGTGCGGCAATTTCATCTTTGAGAATCCCGGAACAGCAGATCACGCGATCTAGCTTGTCTATCTTTGACCGAATATGTTCGCCTGCTTTTTCAATGCTGTCAGGAATGAGATTATCGAGGGCAAGCCATGTAATGGCAGGCCCTGGGGGAAAATATGCAAACCCTTGTGTTGTTGCCGGGTCTCGCGCTGTGAGAAACAGGTGGCTCACACCGGACGCAATGGCTTTTTGTGCGAGCGCAAGACCAATGCCTCGACCCGCGCCCTGAATTACCACATTCATTCTTTGGTCCATTTCTGTTTATGAGGAGAGGAGCATCTCGTTTCCTCAAAGCATTTTGGCCGCAATGATTTGGCAGCGCTTATTGATGATTTGGGATGCCGCCACCATCTATACAAGAGTGAAAAAGCTAGGAAAATGGTTATGTTTTTTGCAAGATTACAAATAAAATTTCCGGTTGGACAGATGGTGGCAGTTCTGGCTTTCTGTATGATGGCGATGTCGGCGAGGGCAGATCTTGTAAAGCCGGATCCTGCTATTGCGCCGGTGGAGGTGGTGGCCATTCAACTCAAAGCCCTCCAATTCAATGATAACCCCGAACCTGATTTCGGCATTGCTCAGACTTGGGCATTCGCACATCCGCGGAATCGTGTGGCAACTGGCCCACTTCCAAGATTTGCCTCGATGATCAAGGGGCCGTCTTATAACATGATGCTGAACCACAGCCGGCATGAAATTTCACCGGTCATGGTCGGCCCAGACAGGGCGCAATTCGATGTGTTGCTGGAGACTGGTGGTGGCAAAATTCTACTTTTTCAATGGGGTGTTGAAAAGGTGAAATCCGGCGAATTCAATGGTAGTTGGATGACAGTGGCAGTTTCGATGCCACGGCTCGCTGGTCAGGGGAGTTAACGTAATTGGCGTTCGCGCCAGAATGAAAAAAGACCGGCACCCACAATGACGCTTGCACCCAGTACGATATAGTTGTCAATGACATCTCCAAAGGCCCACATGCCAACAGCTGATGCAAACACAAGCTGTAAATAGGCAAATGGTTGGACCATTGAAGCCTCTGTGACGTCATAGGCTTTGATTAGCAGAAAATGGCCGCCGATGCCTGTCAGGCAGAGAGCGGCCATCCAGAACCAATCTGTGCTCTCAGGTGGTAGCCAGAAAAATGGCCCAATCAGGCTTACCCCAATGGCGCCGCCCACCCCAGTCCAGAAGAAGCTAGTTTCCGCAGAATCGCTCCGCGCTGCATATCTCGTCAAAACACCATAGGCGGCAAAACATAGGGCGCTGAAAACGGGTAATATTGTGTGGAGGTCGAAAGAGGCGGTGCCTGGTCGAATTGCGATTATGACACCACATAAGCCTGCCAAAACTGCTGTCCAGCGCCGCCATCCTACACGCTCACCCAGAAAGAGTGCAGAAAGGGCGGTGATGGTTAGCGGGTAGCTGGCAAAGACCGCCTGAAATTCGACCAGACCGACAAGTGTGAAAGCCCATACGGCAACACATATCTGGACAACGAGCAGAACACCGCGTCCGATCTGAAGAACTGGCTGGCTGGTTCGGGCAATGTTGCTTACGCCCCCGCGATAATGGCTCAGAGTCACCACGAACAGCGCAAAGAACCAGTAACGAATCATGACAATTGTCAGGACATTATAGCTTTCGGCCAGATAGCGGGAGATGCCGTCTTGAATGGCAAAAACCATGGTGGTCAGAACCATCAGAGTGATGCCGAGGGTAGGTCTGTTGGTACGTGGGGTGATGGGGCTCATTTTTCGGAGCTTAGGCTCTGCATTACCTTATTGCACAGGTTAATTTAGATACCAGTCAATCGGGTCAACATGACTCCTTGCCAAATATGCATTTGCCCGCGAAAAAGGACTGGATCCAAAAAACCCGGTATGTGCCGACAGGGGAGAGGGATGAGCACTGGTAATCACCAGATGCTTTTCTTGATCGATGAACTGACCCTTTTGCATTGCCTTACGGCCCCATAGGATAAAAACGATATTGCTTCGCTCTGTGTTCAGGACATCCATAACGGCATCGGTAAAAGGCTCCCAGCCTTTGTTCTGGTGTGAGCCGGCGCGCGCTTCTTCAACGGTCAAACAACTATTCAGCAGCAATACACCCTGTCTAGCCCACGCAGAAAGGTTGCCATGCGATGCCGGTGGTAGGCCGAGGTCAGCGTGCAATTCTTTATAGATGTTTTTCAGGGACGGTGGAGGAGGCACATTTGTCTCAACAGAAAAACTCAAACCATGGGCCTGTCCCTCTCCATGATAGGGATCCTGGCCAAGAATGACAATTTTTACTCGATCAAAAGGTGTGAGTGCAAATGCGTGGAAAATTTTTCCGCTTGGAGGATAAATTTTTTTCCCGGCAGCTCTTTCCTGGCGGAGAAAGTCCCCAAGACCCTCCATTTCCGCAGTTTCGAAAAGGGGGGCAAGTCTCTGGTGCCAACTGGTCTCTAGCTTCACTTTAGGCATACTCGCAGGCTACGCATGGAAAATAGGGCTTGCAGGTGCCGCAAAAAGTAATTTTTTTTCACAGACCGATAGTCTAAAAGTTACAGCAACTTATTCAGCTGCGGAGAGGTTGCGTTGGTTAGTAGTGGCGCCTTCACCAATTTTTGCAATCGTTCTGCTAGCGTCGGCAATCACGTTGCGGCGGTTTTTGGACAGGCCCGTAACATCAACGAATGTCACGTCTGTTATGCCGATGAAGGACAGTATGTGTTCGACATATCCACTGCTGTAGTCGATTTCGCTACGGCCAAGTGTGCCGCCAGAGGTGATCACCACAAATGCGCGCTTGCCAGCAAGCAGACCCTGTGGTTTGTCGTTCTCGTAAACAAAGGTGATGTTGGTTCGGCAAATCAGATCTATCCAAGCCTTGAAGGCTGCTGGCACACTGGAATTATAGATGGGAACAGCAATGACAATGTCATCCGCGGCCTGAAGTTCGGACACGAGCGCATCCGATTGCGCCAATAACACCCGTTGATCTTGCGTGCGCATTTCCTCGGGCGTCCGGTCGCTGTTGATCCAAGCTTCATTGACCAAGCCGATACCACATGTCAGATCCCGGGTGACAACCTCTACATCATGTGACCGGCCACCTAATGCAGCGACCATTTCATCTGCAAGCCGCCGACTGACTGATTTCGTCTTGCGCATGCTAGCGTCTACGCGAAGTATCGTTTTGGGAGTTCCACTCATGATAACCCTGTGCCCTCCATGCTCTTAAACGCCAGTTGAGGGAAAGGAGAGCCATGGGAGGGGGGAGGGCCCCCATGGCTAAACAAAAGTTAGTCGCTGACGACCCAAGTAAAAAGACGTGTATTAAACAAAATATAATTCTAAAATAATCAATAATGATATACGCTGCGACATAATGAGCCAAATTGAAGAAATCCGCGCCTTTGTTATGGTGGTAGAAACCGGCAGCCTGACCCATGCTGCGGAGCGGCTTGGCATCGCGGTATCCGCGGTTAGCCGGCGCTTGAAGGATCTGGAATTGCGCCTCGGCGCACCTCTTATCCAGCGTACAACGCGCCGCATGTATCTGAACGAGGTTGGGCAGGGTTTTTATGACCGGTGCAAGGCGGTGCTTGACGAGCTTGAGGCCGCCCAGCAGGAAGTTCTGAATTCGGGTGGTGCGTTGAATGGCGTTTTGCGAATTAGCACGCCGGTCTCCTTTGGTGTTGCCCACATGTCTACTGCCATTGCCCAATTCATGCATGCGCACCCAGAGATTCGCATTGAAATGGATTTGTCTGACAAGCGCGTTGATCTGGTGGCGGAGGGGTTTGATTTGGCCATTAGGATTGGAGTTCTCTCTGACTCAAGCTTAATCGCCAAGAAAATTTCCTGGGTCAAGAAAATTCCCTGCGCCGCGCCTGACTTTCTAGAGCGCTACCCAAAAATCACCAAGCCAAAGGATTTGATGGACGCCCCTGCGCTTGTCTATTCGAACGACAAATCGCCAGCCGATTGGGGTTACACTGCGCCTGATGGCAAGTCGGGTGTGATGCGGGTTAGCCCAAAACTGACAGCTTCGAATGGTGATGTGCTGCGCGAAGCGGCGATTGCCGGGCTTGGCATTACCTGCTTGCCGAGCTTTCTACATTATGATGCGATAAATAATGGTTTGTTGCGGCCCGTCCTATCGGACTACGACTGGACGGCATTTGACGTATTTGCGGTTTATCCAAAAACAACAATTCTTCCAAAGCGAACGCGTGCATTTGTTGATTTCATGGCATCGCGTTACGGCAAAGATCCAGTTTGGAATAAAATCCACGCCTAGCTGGCCACTACCTTTGGCCAGTTGGATGAATTTACCCAGTGGGATGAATTTTCCTTGAATTAATTTTTTCGGTTAAAGGAAAATTCTTTCCATTTGCGACCTCTTTACCGCACAAAACGCAAGGGTTAACGTTTGAGTGTTTTTGGCGGTGTGCGCCTTAGACTTTGTGTGTTCGCACCCACACGAACCTTGACTCATCCTTTAGACAGGGCAGATCAAAGACGCGCGAAAGCGCCTTTTATTTGTGTGCGTGCTTGTTAGCATATGTTATTGCACCTAAAATCTCGGTATGCTTGATAATCAGTAAATCGATTATGTTGAATTTCCATCCGCTGATCTTGACAAGACGAAAGCGTTTTTTGCCACGGCTTTCGGCCGGGAATTTGGGGATTTTGGACCCGGCTACACCGCTTTTCCCGGGGGCGGCGGTTCCATTTTGCAGAACCAATGGGAAATGAATTTGCGGTGTGGTCTGACAAGTAAAACAGAATTCGCAGTGACTTCTTTGTCGAGAAAAAATCTTGCCTATGCATCTGGATGGCGTCACATTACACGAGTGTTATTTTGGAGGGCACAATGATCTTTCGTCAGCTTTTCGACAGCACGTCATCGACCTACACCTACATCATTGCTAGCAGAAAAGGTGGTGAGGCACTCATGATCGACCCGGTTTTTGAGAGGACTGATCAGTATCTCAGATTGTTGGAAGAATTGGATCTCAAGCTGGTCAAGGTGGTAGACACACATGTTCATGCTGATCACGTCTCGGCAATGGGGGCGCTCAGGGACCAAACAAATTGTGTGACTGTTATGGGCGAGCGGTCACCAGTAGATGTTGTTTCGATGAGGGTTTCAGACGCTGAAAAAGTGACAATCGAAGGCTTCTCGATGACAGCGATGTACACGCCAGGCCATACAGATGACAGCTATTGTTTTCGCACCGACGACAGGGTTTTTACGGGTGACACCTTGCTGATTAGGGGGACGGGCCGGACAGATTTTCAAAATGGTGATCCGGGTCTGCAATATGAGTCTCTCTTCAATGGGTTGTTAAAGCTGCCGGAAAATCTGCTCGTGTATCCAGCCCATGATTACAAGGGTAACACGGTTTCGACACTGGCCGAGGAGAAGGCCTTCAACCCGCGTCTGCAGGTTGGTTCGCGCCAAGAATATATCGACCTGATGAATAATCTGAAATTGGCTAACCCAAAGATGATGGATGTCGCTGTTCCAGAAAATCAGCGAATGGGGCTGAACATTGACCGGCAACGCGAGGTGCGATGTGTTGACGTCGCCGGGTTGATCAGCGATGCTGATGACCGATATCTGATGGTTGACCTGCGTGAGGATGGAGAGCGCGCGAAACGTGGGGTGATTCCGAACTCCATTCACGCGCCCTATAGCCGGCTGGGCCAGCATCTTGAAATGTTGAACCATGCGTCTGGCAAGCAGATCGTCTTTTATTGTGCGGCCGGTGAACGCAGCGCGATGGCGGTAAAGCTGGCTGTAGGCAGTGGAGTGAAGGACTGTGCGCATCTGCCAGGCGGTTATGATGCCTGGCTGCAGGCTGGTGGTGCAACCCGGTAATACACGCCAATATGGTTGTTACCTGATGCCCATTGAGGACGCGACAAATGAAAACATCTGCAATCGTTGTTGGTGGTGGAATCGTTGGCGTTTGCAATGCCTTGGCGCTGCGTCAGGCGGGACATCAGGTGACGCTGATTGACCGCAAACAGCCAGGCCGCGAGACATCCTATGGCAATGCGGGCGTTTTATCTGAATCTTCAATTATGGTGCTGAACAACCCGAATATGTTGCGCGCTTTGCCAAAACTCCTGCTTGGAAAATCGCTCAGCCTTCGCTATTCAACAGCATTTGTGCTGAAAAATCTTGGATGGTTTCTCAAGTTCCTGTCTTATTGCACACCGTCAAGAACGCGGGCGGCGGCCTTTGCCTTGCGCGCTTTACAACTAGCTTCTCTGGCACAACATAAAAAATGGATTGCTGAGGCTGGTGCGGGAAACCTTCTCCGCCGGGCTGGCTGGGTAAAAGCATTCCGTTCACAGGCAAGCTTCGCCAAATACCGTGCTGAAATGGCTCTGATGGATGAGGTTGGTGTCAGCTACACCGTCTATGACAAAGAACAGATCAGACAGATGGAGCCTGGACTAAAACCGGTTTACAATAAAGCAGTTGTAATGGATGACACATGTGGCGTGTCTAGCCCCTCTGCATTGACTGACGCCTATGTTGCGCTTTTTGAGGCGGCTGGTGGCACCGTTCTTCGCGGCGATGTGTCAGCTCTGTCCGCGGCGCAGGATGGCTGGCAGGTTTGTTTTGGTGAAATTGTGTTGCATGCTGAAAATGTGGTCATTGCAGCTGGTCCCTGGTCTGCGGAAGTTGCCGCTTGGCTAGGTTACAGGATCCCAATGGCCTGGGAACGTGGATATCATTTGCACCTGCAACCCGGTGATGGACCACAACTTGGACGTGCCATCTGCGATATGGATGGCGGGTATGCGATGGTACCTACATTGCACGGCGTACGCATTACGTCAGGCGTGGAAATAGCTGACCGTGATGCGTCTCCCAATCATGATCAAATTATCAAATCTGTTGCCAGCGCCCGAGATGCTCATGACATGAAGGATGTCATAGATGATGAGCCATGGATGGGGCGTCGGCCAACACTTGTCGACTCACTGCCGATGATCGATGCTGCGCCACGGCATGAGGGCCTCTTTTTCAATTTTGGGCATCAGCATCTTGGCTTGTCGATGGCCCCGGGGTCAGCGTTGTCAATCGTTGCGATGATTGAGGGAAAAGAGCCGCCCCTTGACGTGAATCCGTTCAGTGCAATGCGGTTTCCAATCTAGGGATGGTCAGCAAGCTGGAAAATCCACCGCATGACATGTTTGATGTTGTCATCATTGGTGGGGCGATGATTGGATCTTCGGTCGCCTGGTTTCTGTCACATAACGATAATTTTGATGGTCGTATCCTCGTTGTTGAGCGTGACCCGACCTACAAGAAAAGTTCGACTGCGCACACCAACAGCTGCATGCGGCAACAATTCTCGAGTGAATTGAACATCCGCATCTCACAGTTTGCTGCAGATTTTGTCCGCGAGTTCAGAGATTATATGGGCGGCGATCCGGCTGTGCCTGATCTGCATGTGCATCATTTTGGATATATGTATCTGGCCGACAACGAGACATTCGCCTCCCGTCTGAAGCAAAGCCACGCCATTCAGGCAGCCTGTGGCGCAGGCACAAGGCTGATGTCCCCTGGCGAAATTTCTGCCGCCTACCCATTTTACCAACTTGATGACATTGTTCTTGGTAGCCACAATATTGTTGACGAGGGATATTTTGACGGTGCCACAATGTTTGATTGGTGGCGGCGCAAAGCACGGCAGAAAAATGTCTGCTACGTTGCCAACGAGGTGGTGGATATTGGCATTGATGCGGGCAGGGTGACTGACATCACGTTGGCCTCGGGTAGCGTGATTAGGACTGGTATCGTGATCAATGCCGCGGGTCCGCATGCTGCTGCAGTGGCGCAGCTGGCCGGACTGGAAATCCCGGTTGAACCACGGCCACGCTATACCTTTGTTTTTGATGCCGCTGAACCGCCTGACCGGGCAGTGCCACTGACGATCGATCCATCAGGTGTGCATTTCCGGACGGATGGGCAATATTTCATGGCCGGTTGCCCACCGGATGATGATGGTCCTGTTGACTATGATGATCTTACCATGGATCACAGCTTGTGGGAGGAAAAGGCATGGCCTGCCGTCGCCAATCGTGTTCCGGCATTTGAGCGGGCGAGACTTGTCAATAGCTGGGTTGGCCATTACGCCTATAACCGCCTAGACCAGAACGCCGTTGTTGGCCCGCATCCCGATTTGCCGAATTTCATTTTCGTCAATGGTTTCTCCGGTCATGGATTTCAGCAATCACCCGCCATGGGGCGCGGGATCAGCGAATTGGTGGCGTATGGTGAATTCCGCAGTCTGGATCTGACGCCGCTCGGCATGGAGCGAATTATCGCCAACCGCCCCCTTGTTGAGCTTGCGATCATATAAACACGCTCCGTTGACTTGCCTAGGGTGATCTACAAAGCAAAGACCCCTTTGATCACAGGAATGCAGCTTCCTGTCAAAATGGGCGGAGCTGTTTTGCCTGCCGCCTTTGTCACTTCCACATGCAGTCGGCTGGGACGCCCCATGTCATCACCCTGGTGGATGGTAAAGCTGAATTTCTTGTCGGTGGCTGGATCTAGCTCGGCCAGTAGGGCGCCAAGAGCGGTCGCGGCACTACCGGTCGCCGGGTCTTCGGGTATGCCACCGAGAGGGGCAAACATCCGGGCATGCAGGATGCCGTCATCGGCCTTGAAGAAGACGAGCAATGAGAAAAAATCTCCCTCATAGCCGTAATTTGCATCTAGATTGGCGAAATGTGCATTGTTCACCACACAGGCAGCAAGTGCCTCACGGCTTTTCACTTCGGCAATGGCGAACAATACGCCTGTGCCAGCGACAATTGGCTCGGTCCTTCTGGTTTCAATTGTCTGCAGTTCAAGGTTGAGAGATGAAGCAACCAGCTCAGCCGGCAGAGTCCGGTCTTTGGTGATTGGCTGTGGTGCCGTGATTGATATGGACTCAATGAGGCCATCCCTCGTAAGGTTGGGGTGGATTTTAACAAGGCCGGCCACCTCCTCAAAATTCAAATGATTTCCATCTGTTGATCCGGGTATCAGGTCTGGCTGTGAGGCGAGGAGATATCCCGTTCCAACATTGGGATGCCCGGCAAAGGGCATTTCGTTTTGCGGTGTAAAAATCCGCACTCGGGCAGAATTGCGTGGGTCGTCAGGTGGCAGAACGAAGGTTGTCTCGGAATAATTTATTTCGGTAGCAATTTTTTGCAGATCGGCATCCCCTATGTCGCGCGCATTGGTAAAAACGGCAAGAGGGTTGCCGCCAAATACATGGTCGGTGAAAACATCCACTGTTTGAAACTTCAGCTGTTTGGTCATCTGTAACCTCAATTCTATGTTCAGAACACGCGAGGGATTGCGCAATCAACCTAGCGGTGGTTTTTGATCCAAGTTGAATCTTAATCAGCTTTAGACTTCGCACCAACCGAACTTTTCCTCCCAACAAGATGGAGACAGGAAAGATAGAAAAGGGGCCGGCATGAGTTTTCAACCGTTATTTGGTTCGGACCACCCCATCGCAATTCACGCCTTCGCGGCGATGCTGGCAATTGGTTTTGGTGGCGCTCAATTTGTCCTGCTAAAAGAAACATCTTTACACCAGTGCCTTGGTTGTGTCTGGGTCACTTTGATGGCATCTGTTGCCATCACCGGGCTGGTCAAACATGAAATCCACATGATCGGTGCTTTCAACCCTATCCATCTTCTATTGCTCCTCGTTTTAGTCACTTTGGTCTTGGCGGTCAGTGCGGCGAAGAACGGGCTTGTCAGTCGCCACCTTACGGCAATGATGATGACATATTTTTCGGCCTTTTGTTGGCTGGAGTCTTTACCTTTTCCACGGGTCGGATGATTCATGCGGCATTCAACGGATGACGTGATTGCCTTGTCTGCACAATTACATTCGTCGCAATTGACAGACGCATTTGAATATTTACAGTGATCCGGTAGGAAATCGTGCTCCACACGCACAGTTGGGTGGGGATAACTTAAAATGTTGATTTTTGGAGAGCACACGCGATGTGCAAACGGAGGAAACAAATGAAAAATTATATCGGATTCTCAGCCCTTGCCGGTTTACTTGTTATAGCGAGTGGCACAGCGGGTGCTTTCGAATGCAAGGTCAAGGACGCAACTATGGCAAAGCCTGATGGCTTTCCGTCACGCGCGCTGACGATGATTGTTCCTTATGGTCCAGCTGGTGGTTCTGGACAGGTTGCGGCTGCCATGGCTGAAGCGGTTACGGGCCATACTGATGTGGCCATCAATCGTGATCACAAGCCAGGTGGTTCAGGAACAGTCGGTATGACAGCCTATATGGCTGCACCTGCTGATGGGTATAACGTCCTTGAGCATATTGATGATGCCTCGTCGGCGCATGCACTAGACTCATCGCGGCCAAACCCTGCGGCTGACTTGATTCCTCTCGTGGTTTCTCAGGTGACATTTTCACAGGTTTACATCCGCACGAATGAAACGCGCTACACAGATTGGTCGTCATTCGTGGAATGGGTGAAAGCTCAGGATGGCAAGGCAACAATTGCCAATGTGTCCAAGGAAGGCTCGATGGAGCGGGTGACGATGAAGTTCATCACCGATGCCACCGGCATGGAAATCCAGCAGATCTCGTTTGACAAGGGTGCGCCCCGTTATGGCGCATTGCTCGGTGGGCAGGTTGACGCACTGTTTGAGCAGCCTGGCGATGTTCGCAAGTTTCTTGATGCTGACAACTTCAAGCCGATCCTGACGATCTTCAACGAGCGTCCGGGCGTGTTTGCCGATGTGCCGACCCACAAGGAAATGGGAATGGACTTCGAGCCGCTTCTGCGCTTTCGTGGATTCTATGTCCACAAGGATGCGCCTGCTGATCGTGTAAAGTGGCTGCAGTGGGCTTTCCAGCGTGGGTATTGTCAGGACAGCTATCAGGCATTCAATGACTCAAAATTCATGAATGTGATTGACAGCTACCGCGATACTGCTGGTGCGATTGATCTGATCAATGCCAGCGTTGATCAATATCGCGAGGTCTACAAGAGCATGGGAATGGACGTGAAGTAACACAGGCCGTAGCCCTGGGTTATGATCCAGATACCACCCGGCTCACTCGCCGGGTGGTACTTCCTGTATAAATTCATGGTTCACTCCAATTTTGATTTTCAACAACATTATGTCTAAGAGTAGCCGGTAGTCTGTTATGGGTAATTTGACGCGATCGCATATGATTGAAACGGGTGTTTGGCTCGCAATCTGCATCATTTTTTTCGTCTATTCTTTCGAATTTAACCAGCCCATCGAAATTTATAAATTCGGTGCCACTGGCTGGCCGCGAGTAGTTCTCGTGCTGCTTCTTTTGGCGACCATTGGGAATTTCTTTTATCTGCGAACGCACGGCTCAGCCGTACAAAAGGGGCGCGTCGGTATCGCTGATGAGGATGGGGCAGGCACTGATTACAGTGATACTGGTGCAGTGATGAAGGTAGTAGGTGTTTTGGGGACGCCGTTTGTCTTTGCAACGCTTCTCAAACCTGTCGGGTTCTATTTTGCCACACCCTTTTTCATCGCTCTCATCATTTTTCTGTTTGGCGAGCGACGGGTAAAATGGATTTTCGGCATAACCGCGTTGATCTATGCGATTCTGCTTGGA
>CACCQD010000012.1 GCA_902547925.1 uncultured SAR116 cluster alpha proteobacterium
GCGAGGCGTGCAATGCCATCCTCTATTTTTTCAGATGGAATTGCGGAATATGAAAGTCGGAAAAAATTTAACGGAGGCTGTTTAGGCCGGAAAAAAACATCACCTGGCTCAATCAACACCCCCCTATTCAAGGATTTTGCAGCAAGTTCTCTAGAATCTAACCATTTTGGTCCACTCACCCAAAAACTAGTTCCACCAAAATGAGATGCTGTTTGACTAAATAATTGGTGCCTATCCATTGCAGCCTGCAAAATAGAACGTCGCGAAGCTAAGTGCCTCCGCAACCGTCGGATTTGGGCATCGTAATGCCCAAGTGCCATAAAATATGCAAGTGTCCGTTGTGAATGTCCAGGTGGGTGCCGTAAAATAAGATGGCGCAACGCCCGCGCCTCAGCAATTAACCCCTCAGGTGCAACCAGGTAACCAAGACGTAGTCCTGGAAAAACAGATTTTGACAGACTGCCTACATAAATTACCCGCCCCTCATCATCCTGAGATTTAAGTGCAGGTGTTGCCGCCTCCAAAAAATTCATCTCAAATTCATAATCATCCTCAATGATCAACAAATCATGCTGACTGGCCAAATCAAGCAACGCCCGCCGACGCGAAGCCGGCATGGTGCAGGTGGTTGGGCATTGATGGCTGGGAGTGATAAAAACGGAGTCAGCTTGTTTAAGGACGTCCTCATCAAGAACAAGACCGCCTTCATCAACTTGCAGCTCAGTAATATGGGATGTCCGCTGGGACAAGATATCACGCAGGTCAGGATATGCTGGGTTTTCGATGACAATGTGTTTCTGGGCATCAACAATCAGCTGAGCTACTAGATAAAGGGCATTCTGAGCCCCCAGTGTCACGAGAATTTGTTCTGGACGGGCTTTGATGCCGCGGCGAGGCAAGCTACGCGAGCAAATGTAATTGACCAGCATCGGATCATCATTCATGCCGAAATCACCCACCATGGTGCCAAAATTCCGCATGCCTAAGGCCTGCCGGGCGCAATCCCGCCATTCCGACATTGGAAACAATTCATTATCGACTTGCCCATAAATAAATGGATAGGGATATTCACGCCAATTCAGCGGCTTTTGCACAGGGTGAAGATCAGAGCAGGACTGCACTAGTTTGCTACCCCAGTCAATCACACTGTCGACGGCATCTCCTCGCTCCAGCCGATCTGTTGCAAGCTGGGTGAGTTGCGCAACTGGCGCGTCCTCGCTGACCATGTAACCTGAACGCTCACGCGGCTTTAGATATTCCGTATCAACCAGTGCCTGGTAGGCCAGAATTACAGTGTTACGCGATACTTTGAGTTGCTTAGCAAGCGACCGACTAGAGGGCAGTTTATCACCCGGAAGAATTGCACGGGCTAATATAGCCTCAACAACAGACTGCCTGATCTGTGCCTGGAGGCTGATATCAGAAGCATGGTCAAGCGTGATAATTATATGGTCCTGCATCGCTCCATCACCTTCAATCTGTCCAACCAGCAAATAATCTCAATTAAACCATAGATGTTGGCACCATTTAAAGGCTTATCTGGCACTATGGATTTGCATGAACAGTTGGCTAGCGTCTAAATGTTAGGGTGTATTTTTTACGGAATAGACACATACACCGTTTTCAGTCGTTCCGATTAATGCGTCCATTTAAGATTGATGTTGAGGAAGGATCTAACCAATGTCTTATGACGTGAATTCACTTGAGGCCCACTGGATGCCCTTTACAGCAAACCGTGACTTCAAGGACAATCCCCGGATGGTGGTCAAGTCCGAAGGCATGTACATGTGGGATTACAAAGGCGGGCAAATCATCGATGGTTCGTCTGCCTTATTCTGCACACCTGCTGGTCATGCGCGCCGCGAAATTGCCGAAGCTGTTTATAACCAGATGCTCAACAATGACTACACGCCGCATTTCCAGCTTGGCCATCCTGGTTCATTCGAACTGGCAGAACGTGTCAGTAGATTACTTCCTGATGATTTCAACCATGTGTTTTTTACTAACTCTGGCTCTGAGTCTATTGATACTGCAATTAAGGTGATCCTTGCATATCAACGCGCCCGCGGACATGCACAGCGAAACCGTCTGGTTAGCCGTGAACGCGCCTATCACGGGGTCAATATGGGTGGCGTTTCACTGGCCGGCATGGTCAAGAACCGCGAAACATTTGGCCTTACTTTGCCCAATATCTCAATGATCCGCCACACCTGGACTGAGGAACAGCGTTTCTCCAAGGGGCAACCTCTAACAGGAGCCGAAATGGCAATGGATCTTGAGCGTATTGCGGAAAATCTTGGTGGCAGCACTCTGGCTGCGGTTTTCATCGAGCCTGTTGCCGGATCAACCGGTACGCTTGTTCCTCCAGTCGGATATCTCGAGAAGGTTCGGGAAATCTGTGACAAACATGGCCTTTTGCTTGTGTTTGATGAGGTGATTACCGGCTTTGGCAGAATGGGAACACCCTTTGCAACGCATAAATTCAATATCAAACCAGACATCATCACCATGGCAAAAGCGTTGACCAACGGAGCCATTCCGATGGGGGGTGTTGCAGTAACTGATGAGATTTACAACACTATCAATGACGCATCACCAACCAATGCCATCGAGTTTTTCCATGGCTACACCTACTCAGCGCACCCAGCCGCATGTGCTGCTGGCATCGCCACGCAGAAGCTCTATCAAGAAGAGGGGCTGTTTGAACAGGCAGCCAGCATGGAGTCCTATTTCCTTGATGCGATTTGGAGCCTCGAGGATCATCCAATGGTTGCCGACATCCGCGGTATTGGCATGATGGCTGGCGTTGAGGTGCATCCTGGGGCAGCACCGGGCGCACGCGGCATGGAACTGCAAAAGGCGATGTTCTGGAACGGGTTGCATATCAAATGGACAGGCGACAATGCCATTATCGCACCTGCTTTTGTTGCTGAGCGCAAACATATTGACGAGATTGTCGATAAATTCCGCAAAACACTCGATCAGCTTTAGTAAACATCTAATATAATTAAGAAAGGGGGCAATAGGCCCCCTTTTTGTTTTAGATTTTTGAAACAATTAAAGCGCTGATCGCACGCCTAAAAAAAATCACCCTTTCCCGCGCCAGGGGATAATCTTGGCGATTGCCCAACGCATCACAAGATCGAATAACAACCCCAGCAATCCCATGATCAGAATTGTGACCCAGATCAGTTCATAATCAGAGACAGTCCGCGCAACATTCTCGATAAAACCAATACCTGTCGTTCCAGCAAGCATCTCAGCAGCAACCAGCGTACCCCAACAAACTCCAATCGCAATTCGAATCCCAGTGAGAATTTCCGGCATCGCATTTGGCAGGATGACATGGCGCAAAATCTGACCATTCGTTGCGCCAAGTGAATGTGAGGCCCGTATCTTTGAGAGCTGCGTTCCTGACGCACCAGTTCTCGCTGAAATCACCATTATCGCAAATGCCACCATGAACAGCAGGAAGATCTTACCATCATCCTGAATGCCAAAAATGGTCAGGATCAGCGGAGCCCACGCCAGAGGCGGCACTGGACGGTAGAGCTCTATCAACGGGTCGAAGAACGATTTGAAGAAACGAGAGACACCCATATATATACCAAGTGGCACCCCAACAAGAATGCCAAAGCCCATCGCAACCAAAACCCGAAACAGCGAATCCCAGATGTGGCCGTCCAGCATCGGCACCGATCCCAGATTGACATCGCCCTGCGCAAACGCAAGTAGCCTGTCCTTGTAATTTGGCTTGAACTCACCACTGTCACCATGAGTGCCGTAGCTGCCTGGCAACATATCGACAAGGCCGTCAGGCATCAAAAACGCCACAACATCGGCAATCGGCAACCATTTCCACCACAACAAGGTCGTTCCCTTGTACCCACCACCACTCTCCAGATCGGGATTTGCAAGTGTTGAGAAAGTTGCAATCACATCTGTCGGTTTGGGCAACCAACGCCCGGAACCCTGCTCGGTACATTGCGTGCGCGACTTCACCACACCATGACCCGGAAAGAACAGGCTCTCGACAACGCTAAGACCACCTTTGGCAACAGCCAATGACGCAAACACCTCATTGACGGCAAAATGGACACCATCCATCGCCTGAGCAGGGAAGATCGTCCCATCATCGATGCGTTTGAATATCCGGTCAACCGCCTTAACATAGGCGTTGCGAGTGCCCTCCCCGGCCTCATCAAGCTGCATCAGCGGATCGGGCGTCTTCAGTTCCTTCAAAATTTCCTTGGTGTCTGCAATCAGCTGCTTTGCCTGCGGCGAGATGTTTCGCACTTTCAGAAACGCTTTGGCAACTTCCTGAACATCCTGTGTCACGCTGTCGAGAAGGACCCCCTTGCCGGTAACCGGCAATAATGGGATTTCAACTTCAGAAGTTCCCCATTTCGGCTGTTGCAATGCCTCTTTCTGGGGTTGCAGCTCTCGATAATCAGCCTGCAAGCGTTTGGCAACATCCCGCAAACTCACCTCAACCGCCAGAAATGCACTTTTGGCAGCTGGATCCGACAATGCAGGACTCGACAGCACAGCAAGCAAATCCTTGATCTGCGCCACGGCAAGAGTCAGCTTCGCCTGCTCCCGCAGTGTAAAGACCTCAGCCGGCATTGATACCGCGAGCTTGTCAACCTGCGCCGCATTCCTAACAACCAGCGTTGTCGATTTTAGATAGCGTGAGCCAACTGGCAGCGCCGCCGAGATAGGAGACATCGCCTCCTCAACCTTGGCAACCTGACATAGTTCATTCGCTGCGGTTGGAAAGACTGCACGGGCGGCACCCCAAGAATAATAGAACCAGACCAGCAACAGCGCTGAGACACCACACAACGCCCAGTACCAGCCACCCTTGGTCCGCTCCGGATCGCCAAACACCTCATCCTTGGCGCGAAGCCCTGTCTGCTTCACACCAACAAAGATCGAAAACACAAAGACAACAGCCAATCCAATTATGATGACAAGGGCAATGGATGCCCGATTGTCTGAAATCCAATCAAACACCGCCCATAATCTCCTCTTCCATATCCCAAATCATGGTCAGGATCTCTTCACGGATAGTGCTGAACTTTTTTTCCTGCTTGATTTCGCGCAATGAGCGCTTCAACCCCATCTCGGCAAAGGGCAAATTATACTCACGGTGGATGCGACCTGGTCGGGGCGCCATCACGAATAGCCTCTCCCCCAGAAGCAGGGCTTCCTCAACCGAGTGGGTGATTACGATGATTGTCTTGCCTGTCTTTTTCCACAGCTCAAGGATCAGCGACTGCATTTTCTCACGGGTCAACGCATCAAGCGCGCCAAGCGGCTCATCCATGAGGATCAAATCAGGATCATTCACAAGGCACCGGGCAAGGGCAACACGCTGCTGCATGCCACCAGACAATTGATAGGTTGGTGTCTCACCAAACCCCTGGAGACCCACAGTGTCGAGCCAGAAATTGACCAGCTCTCTGGATTCCTCCTCACCCATACCCTTCATGCGCAGCCCAAAATCGACATTCCTTGCAACTGTAAGCCACTCGAACAGAGCGCCCTGCTGAAACACCATGCCGCGTTCAGCACCTGGCGCCTGAATATCCACACCACCAAGTGACAAAGTGCCACTGGTTGGCGTAATGAAGCCGGCAATCATGTTCAGCAGAGTAGTCTTGCCACACCCCGAAGGCCCTAGCACGGTCAGGATTTCACCCTCCTTCAAATTGAACTGGATGTCTTTCAGCGCCTCAACCTTTGACCCCGACATTGGATCGGCAAATGTCATGCAGAGGTCTTTGCAATAGAGATCGGACATGTTTCCCCGTTTATAATCCTCTAATTAGCAAACAAGGCCCGCATCGCGGGCCCTGTTGTGTCTTTTTGTATAGCATTCGGAATTACTCCAGGAATTCGCCTGTAATCACCTTGGCGATCTTTTCATCAACGTTCCACGCACCTGGCTTCTTGAAAACCAGACCAAGTGACTCAGCTGCAGAAACAGCAACACCATCTTCGCCGAAGTAACCACTCTGCTGTTCTGCGATGGTTGGAAAGATGAAACCTGCCATCTGATCCTTTGTTGTCTCAAAATCCATACCGGCATCAGCAGATACTTTCTTGATCTGCAGGGTTTTGCCTTTCCATGCCTGGTTTGCCTCTTCGGTCACCTGCAGGAATGTGCGCAGAAGATCTGGATTTTCCGTAGCGAATTTCTCAGTGACGGATACAACGTCGAAAGAACCGATACCGGCATCTGTCTTTTCCTGAGATGACATGATTGGCGTGCCAACCTCGCCAGCGGCCTTTGCTGAGGCACCACCGAAGATGCAGGCCATCGCCACTGAACCATCGGCGAGAGATACCGCACCGTCAGCAGGTGCCTGATCAACAATTGTCATTGTTGAGATGTCAACATCAAGAGCTGCCATCTGCTTTCTGAAAGAGAAGTCAGCCATTGTATTCAATGGAACAGCCACAGTCTGGCCTTCCAACTCTGAGGCATTGGCAGACGTAATCCCAAGGGTGTCATTTACGAAGCAATCATTGGCTTCATAGACCACAGCAACTGATACCATTTTCAATGGCGCGCCCTGCTGGATTGCCGTCACGAATGGCGCAAGGCCTTGTGAGTAGGCAATGTCGATATCACCGGCCAGCATGGCTTCAGTCATCTGGACACCAGTCGAGAAATCAGTCCAGTTCACATCGACACCCATGGCATCGTCATAAGCCTTGTCAACCTTAGCAATCTGATTCGGGGTCGCCCATTCGAGGAAAAACGCTACATTAACAGAGTCCGCCGCGTGGGCTGCCGAGGCAATGCCACCAGCAATTACAATGGCGGACGCAGCCATGTATTTTTTGAAAGTCTTGTTCATTGTTAATCTCCCTGTGACACACCTTCGCGCGTCTTTGCGGTTTCAATATTCCAACCCGAACCACTCCTGAAAGGCCAAACCTCAACAGGCATCGCACTCGTTGAAAGATTTTACCCTATCATTTCGTATAAAATATGAAATATAAATCCTAAACGCGTTGAATTTAGGTTGAAAAACCCCCTAACCCAATAAATTTCCTTAGCAGACAAATCGTTGTATTCTGCCAGAGGCGGCGATTCTCTATATCGTACTAATTTAGGAAAAGCTCCGCATTAATCCGGCGTTTTTTCAGGACTCATCGTGATTTCGATGATGACAGGTATCATTCTTTGCCGCTATCAACATATAATCAGGGGCAGAGATAGGACCATAGGCATTTTGAGTCCGGGTTTTTTGCTGGAAAATCTGCACCGTTACCTCACCACCAGAGAGGCAAATGCATAATGGGTCAAGACATCGCCATCAGCGGAACTGGTGTTGCCGGACTCGCCGCCGCCACGGCCGTTATTGCAGCGGACCGCGACTGTGTGCTCTTCGGACCACCCGCACAAAAGATGAGGGGTGGAGTACAACTTGCTCCAAATGGATGGGCCGCTCTATCGGTTTTGGGACTGGCGCAGGATGTGCTTTCACGGGCAACACGGCTGCATGAGATCACCGTCCGCAGCCTCACAAATAGTGCAACTTTGGCAAGGCTACCGCTCAAGGATGTCTACGCCAGTGTGGCTCGGGCTGATCTGGCAACCGTCTTTGAGCAGAAGATTGTGCAGACTGACCGGTTTCGCCGGCATAACACGACTGTCGAGCAGGTAAGCCAGACAGAAGACGGCGTCGCCATCATTGGCAAGGACACAGGCCTCCATCATGTTGCCGGGCTGGTCGCCGCCGATGGCGTTGCCGGCTTTGGTCGTGCATTTATTTCCGGCCAGTCTGAGACAGCCATAAGGGCCTCGTTGGCAACAGACAAGGTGGCATTGCGGTCGACAATAAACCTATCGGATCTACCAAACTTTTTCTCCCAGGCCATCAGCAATCTCTGGCTTGGCGACGGCGTTCATATTGTCCATTATCCGATTGCCGATAGTGCGAACATTGTCGCCACCATGCCCAAAACCCTTGCCCACAGCGAATGGCAAGACTGGCTGTTCCGGCACAACACGCCACTGCAATTCCTAGCTGATCCAGCGATCAAATGGGCATCGACGCCCTTGCCCCGATCAAGCACCGGCATCTGCTGGCGCCACGGCACCATGGTGCTTGCAGGTGATGCCGCCCATGTCATGCCACCACATCTAGCACAGGGGGCAGGTCAAAGCCTGCAGGATGCGGCATGTCTGATGCAGTCACTCACGCAGTATGCCGATGTCAGCAGTGCTTTTGCTGCCTATGCCCGCCATCGATCTGGAGCAGTCGCAAAAATTGCCCAGAAAGCCGATATATCTGGAAAGATCATGGCCTCTTCTGGGCTTGCCGGAAAACTGCGAAATGCCGCTCTTGATCTGGGTGGCAATCATCTCATGCAGGAATGGCTCGCAGAAGTGTGGGCCGCCGACCCTGGACTCCGCAGTCAGAACACCTGACGCACACAACCCGGGGGTGCCGACCTGGCATTAATCACTCAGCGAACAACACCAGCCAGCAATCGCGTCAGGTAAGGCCATTGACGCGCACCGCACTCTCATAATCCTCACGGTTGATGTAGGAACCGGCCATCTTACGCCGGCCCCAAAAAGGGCCACGACCATGCAGGACACGCCAATTGTCAAACACCAGCATATCACCCGGCTGCAGCGTGTACCGCCATTGCAAGCGAGGATCATTTGCCAGACGGTCAAACGCTCGTATTCCCGCATAGAGCGCACGCATGTCATCCTTTGGCAAGGTTACCGTATCACGGTCGTAATTGTTGAAACTGACCTGTACCAGATTCCCATCCCGGTCAGTCCGGAAAATAGGGCGCTGCGCCCGCAGAACCACGCCATCACCCTTATAGACACCAGTGACATCAATGCGCGTGAGATCTGCGTGGATTTCAGGAGCCGTTCGTTTTAATTCGGCAGCGATGCGAAAGCCATCAACCATGATTGAGGCACCTCCTGTCGCATCATACTCCACACACAGAAGCATTTGCAGCCCGGGGGCGTCATGACTGTATGTACCATCCGTATGAGGACGGAGTTCTTTTGGTGTATAGGCGGAGTCAGCCATGTTCTCATTGGCCTCGAATTCCCATAGGCCGCCAAAAATAGTGTGTCTGACGTAGCCAATGCGATCAGTTAAATCTGACACCGCATCCATATTCCGGGGCGTTCCGGTGACCACGGCAAAGCCGTTTTTCGAAATGATGTCGAGCAACCCTCCCATCCCATTATTCGCAACCACGTCGCGGTGAGCTATTCGGACCACATCATCTTCGAGGCTAGCAGCATCCCAGATCGTCGGTTCAGGCATCGCCAGCATGGTTGTGGGGAAGGCATAGGCTGCCAGAAAATCTCCCTCGTAACAAACCGAGTCATGCATGTCTGGCCATTTAATCTGCAGCGCCAGACCATTATTCGCAAGTGCTGCCTCGACAGGCTTGATATCAGCATCAACCTCACAGGTGAAGAGCTCACGCTGATTCGATCGGCTGTCGAAACTGATTGGATCGCGCGCATTATCGCGCAACCAGAAATAATCAAAATCAGCAGCACCGCTGCCAGAAATAACAACACTCAGACAATCGTCTCTCAGGGTCAGATCACTCAACATCGTCAACGCTCCTTTGTTGCCATCACCCTAGCCGCTGATCCACTCCTGGCGCAAGTCCAGGCAGGCGGCAGATGTTCGTCACCTGGCGCATCAGCTTTATCTTCCCAACCGGTCCTATTGGAAAACCGGAGATGGAATGCTAGGTTGCGCTGGCATTGGCAAGCCACCTGCGAACCACCAACGCAAAAACCAAAGCCGGATCAATGACTGACCATATCGCCGAAATGAAGCAGATGCTGGCAAAGGCAAGGCGGACCACGAATGAGGATGGATTTGTGGTTGCCGCGCTCTATAAATTTGCCGATCTGCCAGACTACAGGGAGCTTCAACCGGTAGTTCAGCAGCTGTGCGAAGATGCTGGGGCGCTTGGCACCATTCTGCTTGCCAAAGAAGGTATAAACGGCACCATCTGCGCCCCTGCAGCCGGCATGAAAACCATTCTTGAATGGCTTGCTGACGAACCCCGCTTTGAAGCGCTCTCGCTGAAATTTTCCTTCACCACCGAACAGGCCTTTCTACGCATGAAGGTGCGCCTAAAAAATGAAATTGTCACAATGGGTGTTCCCCAGATCAACCCCGCGCAACAGACCGGAACCTACGTTGACGCAAATGAGTGGAACGGCCTGATTGCCGACCCCGACGTCATGGTCGTGGACACCCGCAACACCTATGAGACTGCCATAGGCATGTTCGAGGGCGCGGTCGATCCAAGGACCACAAATTTTCGCGATTTTCCAGCCTGGGCGCAGGCGCTGGCAAGGCAGGATGACAACAAGAGACCGAAAAAGCTGGCAATGTATTGCACCGGCGGAATTCGCTGTGAAAAGGCTAGTGCCTTGATGAAGGATCTGGGGTTCGATGAGGTCTATCACCTGAAGGGCGGCATTCTCAAATATCTCGAGGATGTAACAGATGACACCAGCAAATGGACCGGTGAGTGTTTCGTTTTCGATGGCCGTGTCGCGGTCGATCATGACCTTCAACGGGGAAGCTACGTTATGTGTCACGCGTGCCGCATGCCTCTGTCACAGACGGAAATGACGCATCCAGATTTTGAGGGTGGCATCAGTTGCCATCATTGCAAATCTACCCAAGACCCGGCGCGTACCAGACGTTTTGCCGAAAGGCAGAGACAGATCAAGCTGGCAAGGGAACGGGGCAAGGAACATCTTGGCGCCTCCCATTGCAAGCAGAAATAGCTTGCGTGCTGCCAGCTCTTGGCCGATAGAATACCTCTCGCAACGCAATGACGCGGTATATGTGATGTCCAGGTGACATCCATTGTGATGGAGATCACCCATGACAGAGGCAGTTTTTACCAAACCCTTCACGCAGCAGGAGGCCATCCCCGACGCGGGTATTGATCGCGCTGTCAAAATCATGAAAAGTGGTCGGCTCCATCGCTATAATCTGGCTGACGATGAGGACAGCGAGGCCAGCTGCCTCGAGATGGAATATGCAAAATGGCAGGGCGCTGACTATTGCCTCGCCTGCACCTCCGGTGGCTATGCGATCCAGTTGGCGTTGCGTGTCTGCGGCGTAAAACCGGGCGACAGGATACTTGCCAATGCCTACACGCTGGCACCCGTTCCCGGTGCCATTCACAATGTTGGTGCCCATCCCATTCTGGTGGATATTGACGAGAACTATCACATCGACCTCCAGGATCTCGATGCAAAAGCGGCGGAAAGTGATGCCAAATTTCTGTTACTTTCCCACATGCGGGGGCATATTGCCGATATGGACAGGGTGGTCGAGATTTGCGCTGCTCATGGCATCTGTCTGATCGAGGATTGCGCACACACCATGGGGGCAAAATGGCGGGGAATTCGGTCAGGCAATTTTGGCAAGGCCGCCGCCTTCTCAACCCAGACATACAAACACATGAATTCCGGCGAGGGTGGCCTGCTGACCACGAATGATGCGGAAATCGCCGCGCGCGCTGTTATTTCATCCGGGTCCTACATGCTGTATGGCCGGCATGGTGCCATTCCGGCAGAGGAGATTTTTCAGAAGGTGCGCCTTCACTCGCCAAACTATTCCGGCAGAATGGACCAGATGCGGGCCGCGATGCTCCGGGCACAGTTGCCCATCCTTGAAGAAAATCTGGATCGCTGGAACAGCCGTTATGACAGGTTGCACACCCGTTTGTCAGCAATGGATGGGGTGATCATACCAAAGAGAAAGCAAGATGAATTCTATGTTGGTTCCTCAATCCAGTTCCGTGCCGATACCCTACCAAAGGATCAAATTCCATCATTTGTGGACGCATGTGGAGCGCGTGGTGTAGAGCTTAAATGGTTTGGTGATGATCAACCAAAAGCCTTCACCAGCCGCTATGACAGCTGGCAGTTCATCGACAATCTGCCTGTTTTGCCAACCACATTGCGGATTCTGGAAAAGACTGTCGATATGCGGGTGCCGTTGACCTTCACAATCAAGGATTGTGACCTTATCGCTGACATCATTGAAGACGAACTAGCCCGTTTTACCGCTGCTTGACAGTAAGGCTGTCAGAGATGGGCACGGCCATGGGGCGCGCTAAAATCCTGCTCTGGCCCGACTGGCACAATGCCAGTCGGATTGATGTTCAGGTGGCTTGCATAATAATGATATTTGATATGATTCATGTTCACCGTGTCGGCGATCCCCGGTATCTGGTAAAGTTCACGCATGAAGCCTGAGAGCGCGGGGTAATCGGCAATACTCCGGATGTTACATTTGAAATGGCCAAAATATACGGCATCGAAACGAACCAATGTTGTGAACAGACGCCAATCCGCCTCAGTCAGGGTATTGCCAAGGAGATAGCGCTTACCAGTCAGACGCAATTCAAGGCTGTCCAGTGAGGCAAACAGCTGGCTGACTGCCTGCTCATAGGCATCAGCACGTGTTGCAAACCCTGACCGGTACACCCCGTTGTTCACATTGTGGTAAATGTCGGCATTGACCTCCTCAATCTCCTCACGCAGTGTCGCTGGCCAGAAGTCGAGATCATTTCCTGTTAGACCATCAAAGGCGCTGTTGAACATGCGGATGATTTCAGAGGATTCATTGGAGACGATGGTTTTGCTCTCCCGGTCCCAGAGGACTGGAACCGTCACACGCCCGGTCGATTTTGGATCGCTTTGAAGATAGACTTGAGAGAGCCTTGCCGTCTGCAGCACTTCATCACCGGTTGCGCCGTCAAAATCTGTTTCAAAAGTCCACCCCTCATCCAGCATCAAAGGATGCACAACCGACACGGAGATATGCTCCACAAGTCCCTTCAAATGGCGAAAAATGAGCGTGCGGTGGGCCCAAGGACAAGCATAGGAGACATAGAGGTGATATCGCCCTGACCCAGCGGCAAACCCACCCTTGCCACTTGGACCGGCGGAACCGTCGGCAGTCACCCAGTTCCGATAGCGGGCCGTATCACGAACAAAATGGCCAGCGCTCTTCTTTGTATCATACCATTGCGACGACCATTTTCCATCGACCAGCAATCCCATGATTTTAGTCCCCCTGACTGCTATGTGATGCTGCGGCCTGACGGATGGCGGCAATGTTCTTCGCATAGGCGGCGATGCCATCACCCCTGAAAATAGCCGATCCGGCAACAAGGGCAGTGGCACCAGCAGCCACAACGGCGCTGGCCGTGTCCACGGTGATGCCGCCATCAACCTCGATGGTGATTTCCCGCTCACCAATCATCTCTTTGACCATAGCGATCTTGTCCGTCATTGCGCTGATGAAAGATTGTCCGCCAAAGCCAGGATTGACCGTCATCACAAGAACAAGGTCAATCCGGCCAAGAACATAGGCCAGACAACCCGGGGGGGTGTGGGGATTCAATGCGACGCCGGCCTTGCATCCAAGCTCCCGAATGCGTGACACCGTCCTGTCAAGATGTGGACAGGCTTCAGCATGAATAGTGATGATATCCGCACCGGCATCGGCATAGGTCTCGAGAAGGCGATCGGGATTCGACACCATTAAATGCGCATCAAAAATCTTGGTTGATGCAGCGCGGACCATTTTGATTATCGGCGGGCCGAAGGTCAGATTAGGCACAAAATGGCCGTCCATGACATCAAGGTGAATCCAGTCAGCACCGGCGTCATCGACTGCAGAGATCTCTGCCGCCAATTCTCCAAAATCGGACGCAAGAACCGATGGGGCTATAATAATGTCATTTGCCAATTGTCTGCCCTTCCGGCATCCGCCGTACCAAAAAGTTTTGCCGCAGCTCCGAAAAAAAGGGCATTGGTATGACTTGATAGAACGCTGAAGGAAAGAAAACAACCTGTCCACATAGTCAAAAGTCTCTTTCGCTGAGGTTAAAACTGTCCCTATATAGGTTAAAATCCAGCGAAATTTTGCCGCATTTCCTGAGGTTTGCAGGCAATTGGAATTCCTATATAACCATTGCGTAACCGAAAGGAATTCTCATGGCCAAGCCCATTTTTGACTGGACCGACCCGTTCTTTCTCGATCAGCAGCTCTCTGATGAGGAGCGCATGGTCCGTGACACCGCCCGGCAGTTTTCGCGAGATATCCTGTTGCCGCGGGTCGTTGACGATTTCCGGGAGGAACGATTTGATCCCGGGGTAATGCAGCAAATGGGCCAGCTTGGTCTACTGGGAGCAACAATTCCAGCGGAGTATGGCGGCGCTGGTGTCAATCATGTTGCCTACGGTCTTGCGGCGCGGGAGATTGAGGCTATCGACTCCGGATATCGGTCCGCCATGTCGGTTCAGTCATCACTGGTGATGCACCCGATCCACAGCTTCGGCACTGATGAACAGAAAACAAAATATCTGCCAAAACTTGTGACAGCCGAAATGATCGGCTGCTTTGGACTCACCGAACCCGACCACGGCTCGGATCCGGGCAGCATGGCTACAAAGGCGGTCAAGGTGGATGGCGGCTATCATCTAAGCGGGTCCAAAATGTGGATCTCCAACGCCCCAATTGCCGATATTGCGGTTGTCTGGGCGAAGCTCGATGGCGTCATTCGTGGCTTTATCATTGACCGTGCATCAGCTGGTCCGGGCCTGACAACACCAAAGATTGAGGGCAAGCTCTCGCTCCGCGCCTCAATAACAGGATCCATTCAGATGGACGGAGCCTTCGTCAGCGATGACAACATCTTTCCCAAGATATCCGGACTGAAAGGGCCATTCTCCTGTCTCAACAAAGCGCGTTACGGCATTGCCTGGGGAACCCTCGGTGCGGCCGAATTCTGCTATGATGCAGCGCGGCAATACACACTTGACAGAAAACAGTTCGACCGGCCGCTGGCGGCCAATCAGCTGACCCAGCTTAAGCTGGCGGATATGCACAGCGAAATCAGCATTGGTCTGCAGGCATGTCTTCGTGTTGGCCGTCTGCTGGATGACGGAAATTGCCCGCCTGAAAACATCTCTACAATCAAGCGCAACAGCTGTGGCAAAGCGCTGAACATCGCCCGCATGTCACGTGACATGCATGGGGGTAACGGCATCGCCGAGGAATATCACGTCATGCGCCATCTGATGAATCTGGAAACGGTAAATACCTATGAGGGCACACATGACGTCCACGCACTGATTCTGGGACGTGCAATCACCGGCATTCAGGCATTTACCGGATAGCTCATTCCGGCTTTTGCCGTTTTGTAAAGACCGACGGTTCTATAATCACCGCGCCAACACCGGCAATGACGATGGTGCCGCCAAGCAGGACAATCATATCCGGGCGCTCACCTAAAAAGCTGACTGCCCCGAGGATGGTGGCCACAGGCAAAAGTAGCAGAACCGGCATCACCATCGGCACCGGATAACGCGCAAGAACAAAGTACCATGCAGAATAGCCGACAACTGTCATAATCAGACCCAAATATAGGACAGTTCCCCACGCCACCATCGGCGCTGTCGAAATCTGCCGGACCAGATCACCCTCAAAAAGCATCGCGGCAAGGATCATCTGCGGGCCGGCCATGACCCCCATCCATGCTGTCAGCTGAAATCCTGTCAGCACCCCTTTCAGTCGGCGGATCAGAACCTGTCCAAGTGCAAATGCCAGCGTGCCACCGAGGATCAGCATCACACCAAAAATCTGACCCTCAAGCGAGGGTGCCCCGACTATCGTCAAAATGCCGAAGCAGGAAATGGCAATGCCCACAACCTGCCTCATTGACGGTTTTTCACCGAGCAGCAATGCTGCGATGATTACCCCAAAAATAACCTCTGCCTGCACCAGCAGCACAGCTGGGGTGGCATCCATTCTGGCCAACCCAGAAAAGGTAAGCCCATATTGCAATGTCGCGGCAATAAAGGAGATGCCGCAGATCTGTCTCAGATAACCATGTGGGACCGGGACAAACCAGACCAACACCGTCGCCGCAATCAGGAAGCGCATGCCCATCAGCAACAGCGGGGAAAAATGATCCAGTCCAGCCTTTGCCAGAGCGAAGCCAAACCCCCATGTCAGCGGCACCAGAAGTGCAATCAGGATATGTCTAATCGTCATTGTCGCGGCATCACTTCAATTGAGGTTGGAGCCGAAGGCTTACTTGGCCGATTCAAGATGATCAAGGACACGGTCAAGAAACTGCAACCCCTGTTCCACCGCTGCTTCTTCTATGTACTCATCGGGTTGATGCATTTGCGCCATTCCACCCGGGCCAAATACGATTGTCTCCATTCCAGCCTTCTGGAAATAGGCACCATCAGTGCCGAATGAGACAACACCCGGCTCCTCATTTGTCCATAAGCGCGCCACAAGTTCAGCGGCCTTCGAATGTGGACGGGCCTCCATTCCGGGGACATCCGAGACGATTGTCAATGTGATATCCACCTCGTCTGAAAGGGCTCTCATTTCCGGCACCAGGACATCATCAGCAAAGGCGCGGATATCTGCCAGAACAGAATGCGGATCGTCCCCCGGGAGAGGTCGTATCTCCCAATCAAACTGGCAAAATGCCGGAATGACATTTCGTGCCTCGCCACCCTTGATCAAACCTACAGAGATGCTGGTGTATGGTGGATCAAACGGTGAGTCAGGATCTGGCCTGCTGGCAATATCACGGGCAGTCTGATTGATAAATTCAATCAGACGGGCCGCATAGAAAATGGCATTGACCTTGCCCGTCGGTTTTGACGCGTGCCCGGATGTTCCGGTAACTTCTGCTGACAGCTCCATGCCACCTTTATGGCCGATGAAGGGGTGCATCTCCGTCGGCTCGCCAATGATCGCCATTTCGGCGGAAATATCATGATTATCCAGAAATTCCGGCATCCGGGCGGACCCAAAACAGCCGACTTCCTCATCAAAGGTAAAAGCGAGGTGAAGAGGCACACGCAACTTGTCACGCGCCGCGACAAAATCCGGAACCATGGCCAGCGCGATGGCAACAAACCCTTTCATATCAACAGCGCCGCGCCCATAGAGCCGTCCCTGATCCCGCCTGAGAATGAAGGGGTCGCTCTGCCACCCCTCAGCTGAGGCTGGAACAACATCGGTGTGGCCCGACAGAATGATGCCGCCATCGACCTTTGGGCCAATGGTGGCAAAAAGATTCATCTGCTTGCCATCATCCGTCACATCGAGCAACACATTGACGCCATGCGACTCCAGATAAGATTTGATGTAGCCGATGATCTCGCCATTTGGCTCGCCACTAACGGTCGGGAATGCCACAAGGTCGGCCAGAAGATTGATTGTTCTCTCAAAACGGTTAGACATCGCTCAGATCACATGGACATGCTGCGGAAAATTACACAACCGGACACAACCTATTCCCGTAACGTGCAAAGTCTCGCTCAATTCCATTCCCCAATCATCCATCCACATGCCCAAAATCACATGGACGACAGCGTTTTGAGGCACAATTGTCCGCTCCGCAGGCCGCAGTGATAATGTGTGCTCACCCCAATCAGGCGCATAGGCATTGCCGATTGAATAACCGATACGGCTCTTTTTCTCGAGGCCATAGCGATCAAGAACCTTCTGCCATGCCTGGTGTACATCACCAGCGACAGCGCCGGGATGAAGCGCATGCATCACTGCAGCCATGCCTTCCTGAACCGCGTCCGATGTCCGCATCAACGTATCTGATGGATCGCCAAAATGAACTGTCCTTGCCAGCCCGACGTTGTAGCGTTTGCGGCATCCCCCCAGTTCAAAGGCCACAGTCTGCCCAGCCTCCAGCGGAGAGTCATTCCACATGGGGTGCGCCGCCGTTGCCGCCTCACCCGCGAGAATCAACGGATGCAGGGCAGGCATATCACCGCCAAATTCTGGCGTCCCCTTGATCATCGAGGCGGTGATATCAGCCATCAGATCGCATTGTCGCACGCCTATTCGCGCACCATCCCATGCCGTCTGCATTGCGACTTCGGCAATCTGACCCGCTTGCCTCATCATGGCAATTTCGGCATCACTCTTGATGAAACGCACCCAGTTCACCAGCAAATCAGCCCCCCTCCAGCTGGCACTCGGCAAGCCAGCCTGCAAGGCTCCAACAGCACGTGGTGTAAGGTAATAGACGTCATCCTCGAAGCCGATCCGCGCCGTGGCAAAGCCATTGCCAGCCATCCAATCTGCCAGAAACTCCATCGGATGGGTGTCGAGACGCTGCACCAGCGGCTCTGGATAGGCAACAATTTGCGGGTCTGTCAGATAGGTGGTGAATTTTGCCGATCCCGCATCCATCAGGCGCCCCATCCAGAATGGCCCGTCCTGCAAATCGACAAGCATGATCTGCGGCGTGTAGAACGACCACGCATCATAGCCTGTCAACCAATTGATATTGGCCGGATCGCCGATGATCAAAGCGTCAAGCCCACGCGCAACCATTTCAGCCCTGACCCGGACCAGCCTGTCATCATACTCAGCTTTAGAAAATGCAGGTGCCATGACCGTCTACCTCACCTGTAACAGCTAGTCGCCCATCCTGTAGGCAACACCGGGAAGCACACACAGCATCTCAAATATCAAATTGGCCGCAAGAAGCGCCGTATTGCCCTGCAAATCATAGGGTGGAGATACTTCGACAAGATCACAGCCAACCAAATTCAGCCCCCGACAGCCGCGGATAAGCTCAATCGCCTGCACCGAAGTCAGCCCCCCAATCTCAGGGGTGCCTGTGCCCGGCGCATAGGCTGGATCCAGCGAGTCAATGTCAAATGTCAGATATACAGGGCGCGTTCCCATCTTGCCGCGAATATCCTCGATCAGCGGCGTTGCTGATTTGTGCCATAACTCCTCGGCTTGAACGACTGTAAATCCCTTGTCCCGTGCCCAGTCAAAATCCTCAGCGGTGTACCCAGTGCCACGCAGGCCGATTTGAAACGTGAGATCAGCATCGATCAGCCCTTCCTCGAAGGCTCGGCGAAACGGCGTGCCATGGGCGATCGGTTCACCAAACATATGATCATTGATGTCAGCATGGGCATCAATGTGAACAAGACCGACAGGCCCATGTTTTTTAGCAATCGACCGCAGCACCGGCAGGGTCAGTGTGTGGTCTCCTCCAAGGGTCATGGGAATGACCTGATGGGTGAGGACACTGTCATAGAACGCCTCTATGCGGCGCACAGTATCCTTTAGATCAAATGTATTGATTGGCACATCGCCAATATCGGCAATCCGCAGCGAGTCAAACGGCGCGGCACGAGTCCACATATTATAGGGGCGCAGCATTACCGATTCAGCACGGATCTGCTTTGGTCCAAAGCGCGTGCCAGGCCGATTTGAAGTACCGACATCCAGCGGAATACCGATAAAACACGCATCCAGCCCGGCGGCATCGGCTGCTGCTGGCAACCGCATCATCGTTCCAGGACCTGCAAAACGTGGCATCTCATTGCCACCAAGCGGCTGGAACAGCTCATTGTCACTCATCGCCACCTCCCTTAACAGGTTTGCGTCGAGACCTAAAGGCGCTCGGCGTGCCAGCGCAGATGATCATCCATGAATGTCGAGATGAAGAAATAGGAATGATCGTAGCCAGCCTGCATCCGCAAGGTCAGATTGATATTGGCGTTTTGGCATGCCGTCTCAAGCAGCCATGGACACAGACCGCTGTCAAGGAAGCTGTCAGCGTCACCCTGATCAACGAGAAGATCGGAGACCTGGTGCCCATCCTGAATCAGGGCAACAGCGTCATATGCGCGCCAACCCGCCGCGTCATCTCCCAGATATTTGCCAAAAGCCGTTGCCGACCAGTCTGCCGTCATTGGACTGACGATTGGGGCAAAAGCAGAGCAGCTTTTAAATCTCTCTGGATTTTTGAGCGCCATAATCAGAGCGCCATGTCCACCCATTGAATGTCCAAAGATGCCCTGACGCGACATATCAACGGCAAAATTGGCGGCAACAAGTTCTGACAGCTCGACCAGAATGTAAGAATACATCTGGTAATGTCTGGCATATGGGGATTGCGTGGCATCAAGATAGAAGCCGGCACCTGATCCAAACTGCCAGTTATCGGCCTCATCCGGCACGTCATCCCCACGCGGGCTCGTGTCAGGGCAGATTATGGCAATACCAAGTTCGGCAGCCAGACGGCGGTATTCGCCCTTTTCCATGACATTGGCGTGGCTACAAGTGAGGCCTGACAAATACCAGAGAATGGGGACAGGCCCCTTGCTCTCCGGCGGCATGAAGAGAGCAAATGTCATCTCACAGTCAGTGATTTCCGCCTGATGCCGATAGACGCCCTGAACCCCACCATGGGACAGGGCTTTAGAGATCGTTTCCATCAGAATACAACAACCGAACGGATTGACTCACCAGCATGCATGAGATCAAAGCCCTTGTTGATATCCTCAAGTGCCAGCGTATGCGTGATCATCGGATCAATATCAATCTTTCCCTGCATGTACCAGTCGACAATCTTTGGCACATCGGTCCGCCCACGCGCACCGCCAAAGGCCGTGCCCCGCCAGCTGCGCCCCGTTACTAGCTGAAAAGGGCGGGTTGAAATTTCCTGCCCTGCCCCGGCCACTCCGATGATGATGGATTCTCCCCATCCCTTGTGCGCACATTCAAGTGCTTGGCGCATAACAGAGGTATTACCAATACATTCAAAGGAATAGTCAGCGCCACCACCAGTCAACTCAACTAGATGGCCAACAAGGTCACCCTCTATTTCACTTGGATTAACGAAATGCGTCATTCCAAATTTTTCGCCCCATTCCTTTTTACTATCATTAAGGTCGACGCCCACGATCATATTGGCCCCAATCATACGAAGGCCCTGAATGACATTCAGTCCGATGCCACCAAGGCCAAACACCACTGCATTGCATCCTAGCTCTGCCTTGGCGGTGTTGACCACGGCACCAATTCCAGTGGTCACGCCGCAACCGATATAGCAGATCTTGTCAAACGGCGCTGCCTTGTCGACCTTAGCCAGAGCGATTTCCGGCAACACCGTAAAATTTGAAAACGTCGATGTCCCCATGTAATGGAGAATTGGTTTGCCATCGATTGAAAAACGGCTGGTACCGTCTGGCATCACGCCCTGTCCCTGCGTGACACGGATAGCCTGACAGAGATTTGTCTTTGGATGCAGGCAGTAATCGCACTCACGGCACTCCGGGGTATAGAGCGGGATCACATGATCTCCCAGGTCCACACTTGTTACGCCAGCTCCCACATCGCGCACAATACCCGCGCCCTCATGCCCAAGGATAGCTGGGAACATCCCCTCTGGATCGGCACCAGACAGGGTAAACTCATCCGTGTGGCAAATGCCGGTCGCCATAATTTCCACCAGCACCTCGCCAGCGCGAGGACCGTCAAGATCGACCTCCATGACTTCCAGTGGCTTGCCTGCCTGAACAGCAACTGCAGCTCTTGTCTTCATCTTTCCACTCCCCCGACATTTCATTTAACTTTCGCACGTGGTTGAATCCATGCTTCCAAAACGATGACACGACATTCAGCCAAAATTCAAGCCAGTTCTTACAGGGCAACTGGTCCCATTTACTTCATTTCTTTATTCCAAAACCCAGGACTATAAGTTTTAAGCCCGTCGAATCTTAGACAAAAAGTTGACTACTTCTGCTGCAACCTTACCAGTCTGCTCAATGTGCTGAAAGTGACCACAATTTTCTAAGCAGACAAAATAAGAGTCGCCTAAAAGTTCAGCCATGTCCCAGCTTACATTTAAGGGCACCATCCGATCACAATCAGAGGCAATTACAAGCACAGGAACCGCAATTTCTCCCACACGTTGAGTTACATCAAACTTACTACATGCGAGAAAATCCCCGTGCACAGTTTTTGATCCTGAATCGAGCATTCTTTGCTTTGCTTTTTCCCTGAAAAATGCCGCCATTTGCTGACTATCTGCGACAGCCCCGGTTTTTTTGTGCCATGAATATCTAACGATACTGTCGACAGTTGCTTCAAAGGTGTTTTGTAAACCATCAAGAATAGCATCGTTGACAATCATCTTGCTCGCGCCACCAATCGCCACAATCGAACAAATCCGCCGATGATGACTTAATGACGCGTTCAATGCGATAGCGGCACCCATGGAATGTCCAATTAAACATACGTTTTCTAGGTCCATCGCATCTAGAAAATCTATGATGTCACTCGAATATTCGTCTATGTTTGATTTACTTTTGCCTGCCGATTTGCCATGACCGGGCAAATCAACAGCGTAAATCGAATATTCATCTAATCCGGCATTGAAAAGCCTGCTTACACCGTAGTTACTTGGCGTTAATCCCATTGATTTAGGTCGATTATTTGCGCTACGCCATGCCATCGGCCAATCAATCTCTTGCCCACCTGCACCATGAATAAGAACAATTTTTGGACTATTAATGTCTCCAGGAACACCATTGAAACTATATGATATTTCGTAATTTTTAATAGTAGCTTTGGGCATTAAATATATCCCATCAAAAAAATTGGTGTTTTCAAACACAAGTAACCATCTGATTGATAGACACTTTAAGTCTTCGCATTTTGCAGTTGCTTGTCAAATAAAAGC
Organism: uncultured SAR116 cluster alpha proteobacterium; assembly: GCA_902547925.1. Classification (GTDB taxonomy): domain Bacteria; phylum Pseudomonadota; class Alphaproteobacteria; order Puniceispirillales; family Puniceispirillaceae; genus MED-G116. Next base: position 22,600 of record CACCQD010000012.1, read on the forward strand.
CAGACCACATCATTCCATCAGGACTTTCTCAACTTTATCAAGAAACAAATTAAGGCTTTTTGGGAAGAGTTTTTCTCCCCAAAGAGGCAACTACTGCACCGAGAGAAAAAGTTTGTCTAGACAGTTTGTGTTTAAATAGATTTCGGGAGTGAAAAGATAAGTTGCTTGGCAACAATGGATGTTGGGAACAAAACCACCACATATGATCAAGTGTCTCATCCTACCAAAGTTGAACTAGTTGATAATTAACCTCATAACAGAGGTTAGAAAGCCTTCTCATCATGTAATGATTTTGAGAATATCGAAAGAAAATATCTAGTCGTTCCCATTCTGAAAGCATTCAATCTTCCATTGTCAATAATGCGACTGGCCCGCGAAGATTCTTAGGCTAAAAGACAATTTAAGGCGAAGAATTTATACAAAAAGCAAGTTGTCTTCTCTACAAATTGTGAATCGTTCATTTTCGGACATGAAGGTGTTAGTGCCAAACGGTGCAGATGTTCAAACACCCGGCGAGAGTGTTTTATTGTTGACCTGTGAATAAATGCAAACAAAGTAAAGCTCCGTTATTCGCCCGGTCGCCTCGAAAGGGAACGGATGACAAGATCACTAAAAACATCTCCAATATCCTCAGGAGATTGAAAACCATCAGGTTTTAGCCAAAGGCATGAGTAGAAATACATCCCCAAAAGGCCTTTCACAGCGATTTTATCGACTGCTCTAAACACATTCTGTTCAACACCCTCCTCTATCGTTCTAGACCAAATTTCTTGATATTCTGCATGCATACACATAACATTGTGGTGTCGGGAGCCTGTCAAAGACTGTACTTCGCGAAAACAAACAATTATCTCCGCTAGACTGCGGCTGATTACGACCATCAAGTGTCGGCTCAACGCGTTCAAACGCTGAATAGGATCTGGATACTGTCTGGCTATCTTATGGCCAGACTGAACAAGGTCTGAAATGTACTGTGAAGCAATTTCGTGAAGAAGGTCTTCTTTGCTCTCTATATGATGGTAGAGCGTTCCACGACCGAAGCCAGAGGCCGCCCCTATTTCCGCGACGCCAACTCCATTATAGCCTTTTTTTGCGAACAACGAGGCTGCCACCTTAGTTATCTTCTTTGCCTGTTCTGTTTGTTTCAATTTTCTATTGTCCGCATATTAATACCCACTTTCGGGGTCAGTTTCGTCCATATTCTGTGAACTTGATAATGATCAAAGCGCGCGTCCTAACGGTTCTACATTTCTAAACAGATAGCAATGCCTTGACTAGCTCCAACGCACAAAGATGTTAATTCGGGCTTTATTTCGAAACGTTTCTTTTCGTGAATTAGGGCCAAAACTGTCCTACACCTGAACCCAGCAATGCGTGCCAGATAACAATCGCGCCATCAGCTAAATTCACTCTTTCAGATTTACGCCCGTGTCAATTACGTATTACCACATATTATTACTTTTTGTGTTAGATGAACGCGCCGCATCGGCACTCACCAAATTGACCGTTAAAGGTCAAAATTTACCGAGTGGTCCCGGGTTATACATTTGTTGGCGTGCTGGATTTTTTTAGCACGACTCCGAACATATGCTCAATTATAACCTCGTCAAAAACCGATGGATGAGTGTCATTGATCAGATCAGAGGTCATCACGATCCCAATTTAGACTGCTGATAGGTTGCAAAGTTTTACATTCAATTGATCAATAGGAGTTAGTTTCTCAATACCAATTGAGGCGTCAGTCTAGGATGCGCTTTTGCTATATTTAAATTCATTACGCCTTTCTGGGCTTTTTACAAAGCCAAGAATTCTCATATGCTATGGTCTTGAAACGTTTCGGGCTGATCTTCCAAAATAGTTAGTTATCAGAAAAATTTTACCGCCCCGAGATATATCAAAAAGTAAAATTAATTAAGATGATTTTATTTAACACTTGTTTTGTACCGTTTGGTCTGTACAGTGCGCAGTGTCCTCGTTCAAAATATGAAGTAGTCACTATCCTGCGACGTTTTTGACACTTGTTTTGTACCGTTTGGTCTATAACATTGGGCAGCTCGTTGGTAGTGGAAGTGGAAATCATTAATCTGTTCTTTTTAAACTATATTTTAAATGGTGGAAGCGAATTTCATGTCTAACACAGAAAAAAAAGATGGCTGGGTTGGAGTTTTAAACGGCCGACCAAAAACTGGCCAATTTAGTGAACGTTCTCGCACTACCAAAATGGCCGATATACAATTGTTTACTGAGATGACTGGCGATAAAAATCCAGTGCACTACGATGAGGAGCTTGCTAAAAAAACTCCATTTGGCAAGCTCATAGTGCAAGGCGGTGTAACAACTGGTCTTCTTAACGCCTGTGTAGCTGAAGACCTGCCCGGACCTGGCACAGTATTTCTATCGACTGAGTTAAAATTTCTAAAAGCTGTAGGAATTGGGGAAAAGTTGACTGCTCGAGTTGAAATTGAGTCGGTAAGAGACGACAAGCCCATTTGTAAGTTGTTAGCTACCATTACTGATAGTGCTGGTGATGTCTGCGTTGATGGCACCGCAACAACTTACACCATGGCTCTCAAAGGCTTGTAAAACGAAGAGTGTTTTTCCGAATTAAATTAACAGAAGAATAACCAATCAGGAGCAATGATATGTCAGAAGAGATGGAGCTTGAGGGTGAATGGGTAATGGGATGGCCTGATCGCAAACGGGCCAGAGTAATGCCGAGTAAAGATGCGGAAGGGCGGACTATATTTGCACGCTCTCCAGTACTCGATCTAGAGGGGCTGTTGACTCCAACTGACGCCTATTATGTGATCGCACAACTCAATATGCCTGATCCAGTTCATCCGGATGACTTCTCATTTTCAATCGGCGGAATGGTTGACAATCCGATCGAGTACACTCTTGAGGACATTCGAAAGTTTCCAGGTCGCACTGTGCGTGCAGTGACCGAATGTGCAGGGAATGATGGCGAATTTTGGGACTACATCGATGAGGGGAAAAATACGCGGAAGCCCTCTTTGCGTAATGCCCAAGCTGAAGAAGGTGGTTGGCGCCAGTCGGGAGATGGCGACGAAACTCCGGACATTGAGAATATCCTCGAGTCTATCCCGACTACGGGTTTAGTCAGTGGTGGTGAGTGGACGGGGGTTCCCTTCAAAACTTTGCTTGAGCGTGCCGGCATACAAGATGGCGCTGTGTCTGTCGCCCTTCACGGTTGGGATGAAGGCAAACCTGACCCAGTGACCCAATATTTGTCAGTCGGGCGCACTGACTTCGATGTGGTTGATCCTGGCATCATCAATTACGGAAAGGCGATGCCAATAGAAAAAGCTCTCCATGAAGATACAATCCTGGCATGGGCTCACAATGGTGAGTACTTGACACACGTGCATGGCGCACCACTGCGATTAGTCGTGCCGGGTTGGGCCGGAAACTGGTGGGTAAAATGGATTGATCGGATAGAGATACTCGATCATACACCAGACCTTTATTATCAAACCCACTATTTTGTGAGTGGCAAGTCGCCAGAAGATCCCAATAAGAAACCCATGAAAACTCTTGGAGTCAAAGCGTTAATTACTTCACCTCGAGACGATGATGGCCCAATCAAGTGTGGCTCACATGCCATAACCGGCCGAACCTGGAGTGGGGAGGGCGCCGTGGTTCGCGTCGAAATCAGTACTGACGGAGGTGAAAGCTGGAACGATGCAATCGTCGAGGAATCGAATGACCGTTGGTTATGGCGGCGCTTCCATTATGCTTGGGATGTCATCGAACCAGGGCAGTATAAGATAATGGCACGCGGAACTGACGAAAAAGGACGAGTCCAGCCAACCATGGATTGGAATTTCCAGCGCAAGCATTTTGACGGCATCGTGCCAGAAAACATCATTGTCGAGAAAGGGTGATTTTCCATGAAGATTGTGGTGTGTGTTAAACCAATCCAGAATCCTGAGATTCCAGCTGCTCAATTTCGCATTGACGAAGAAGCGAAAGTGTTGATCCCTGTTTCTGGTTTGTCACCTGTTCTAAGTCCATTTGATGAACAAGCAGTTGAAGCTGCTTTGAGAATACGCGATAGGGCGGGTGAAGGCTCAGAGGTAGAAATAACTATCGTGACTATTGCGTCGAAGGGTGCTCGCGCTGCTATTAAAGCGGCGCTTGCTTTGGGGGCTGACAACGCTGTTTTGCTCAGTGAACCAACGTTTGATGGGAGTGGCGGATATGTTACCGCTCGAAACCTGGCTAAGACTATTCGCACCATCGGTCAGGTGGACTTAATCCTGACTGGGCGTCAAGCTGCTGACTGGGATGCCGGTGTTGTAGGGCTTGGATTAGCAGAAATCCTGGATATTCCAGCCATCACTTTTGCGCGTGACGTGCAGATTGCTGATGGTGTCGTCACAGTTCAACGCGTGCTCCAAGACGGCATTGAGACAGTCGAAGCAGATTTGCCAGCATTGGTAACCATCTCCAACGAGCTTGGTAAAGTTCGCCACGCATCAATGCGCGAGACTATGCGTGCTGCGAAGAAACCGGTTAAGGAATGGATACCAGAAGATATCGGTCTTGACGAAGCACAGGTTGGCTCCAGCGCCATTCGATACGAGCTAGAACGTCTCTATATCCCAGTAAATGATATAGAATGTGAATTCATCAGCGGAGATTCACCATCCGAGATAGCTGCAACTCTTGCTCAGCACATGCGCGAAGCAAATTTGATATAGGATCAACAGATGACTGATAATAATAATGGTGTTCTTGTAGTTGTAGAGATGGAGGGAAACCAGCCAATCGATCTAGGGCTAGAGATGCTAGCGTTGGCAAGGCGGCTTACTGACAGTGTAGGTGGGCCCGTCACCGCGGTCGCTTTTGGTGATGGCTTGGAAACTGCCGGTGAGGTGCTGATTTCATACGGTGCTGATCAAGTTTTAATCAATGATAACAATGCATTTTCCAATTTTCATGCTGAAGCCTGGTTGCCAGATCTATCCAAGATAATTGTAGAAGTGGCGCCCGCTATTGTCCTTGTTGGACATTCGGACGCTGGCACTGACCTAGCTCCTCGTCTAGCCTTCCGCCTTGATGTTGATGTAGCTACCGGTTGTGAGGCTGTTGACGTCATCAATGGACGGCCACACATGACCCGCGGCTGTTTTGGTGGCCTTGCTCGCGAAGTAGTCACTTTTGCCAGGTCACCTGCGATAGCCACTATCCGTTCAAAGAGCCAAGAGGCTCTGACACCCATTATTGAGCGTTCCGGCGAGGTTAAACATGTGACTTCAATTCTTGATGTGAATTCTATCCGCACTCGTGTGGTAAAACGCGAAAGGGAAAAAGCTGTGGGTGGAGTAAAGATGGAGAGTGCAAAAGTTGTAATTGGTGGTGGTCTCGGTTTAGGTGGTCCAGAAGGATTTAAAACCCTTAATGAAATCGCAGAATTGGTCGATGGCGCCGTTGGCGCTAGTCGCGCAGCCTGTGATTTGGACTGGTGTCCACGCTCTTACCAGATTGGATTGTCCGGACGCACAGTAGCGCCTGAGCTATATCTTGCAGTCGGGATTTCTGGCGCCAGTCACCACATGGCAGGCTGTGGTAATTCCAAGACCATTGTTTCTATCAACTCTGACCCAAAAGCAGAAATTTTTAAATCGTCTCGTTTTGGTATAGTTGGAAACTCACAGGAAATCATGCCTGCGCTGGCCGAAGAAATCAGAAAACTAAAGGCGTGACCACAAAGATCTGAAAGTTGGCCGACTTATCTGAAAAAGGTATCCTCACCAGGAGGATTCGTGTTCTGCTTTTGACGTGATACGCGTCCTAAAAAGTAGGTGTAGATTGTCTCGGTATATCAACTATTAGCGTTTCTAGAAGCGGCAAGATTGGTAATTCACTTCGCCCGGTGTGCCTCGCTTTTTATCGAGAGTAATTCCCCCTCTCAACATGGGTTTTGCGGTTATTTATTGAGCAATGGGGTTTGATGAAATTACTTAACTAGCTTAGCGCAAAAGAATATTCATTCCGTGTTGAACAAAAGAGAATCTATTGTGTGATCTCAGCATTAAAACGGCACGGAAACTCCCTAATTACGAATTAAAATATAAATCAGGTTAGAGATACTGACGGTTTCAACTGGCTGCTATATGGCATAAAACCAAAACTTGATGGAACAAAATTAGTTGTCAAACCTATTCTCAACCCGTTGGTTTGTTCTTGTAATTACTAGTATGGCACTAGTTCTTTCATTGACTGCGTGGTACTCGGCAACAGCTATCATGCCAGAGTTGACTTCGCTAATGTCACTGAGCCTGTCCCAAGCAACTTGGTTTACAAATAGTGTCCACGTAGGTTTTGTGGTCAGTGCTCTTATGGTGAGCCTACTGTCCCTGTTAGATGTTTATAAAAGTTCAACAATCATGGCTATATCCGCATGTGTTGCCGGTATCGCAAATGTACTTTTGATTTTAGAACCCGGAGTAGTTTTATCGCTTCTTTTAAGATTTACAACAGGGATGGCCCTAGCAGGTATATACCCTACGGTAATCAAATTCATCGCTACCTGGTTTAAAAAAGGACGCGGTTTTGCAATGGGATTGATGTTAAGTGCCCTGACACTCGGATCTGCTTTGCCCCATCTAGTGCGTGCTGTTGGAGCCCAATTTGACTGGAAATTGGTAATTCTCATGAGCTCATTGGCATGTTTTATAGCCGCGGTACTTTTTGCATTTGTTTTGCAGGACGGGCCCCATCAATTTTCCAAGACTAAGGCAGATTTAAATCAATTGGGGCGTATAATTAAAGACCGCCCAGTAATGCTCGCCAATATTGGCTATTTTGGTCATATGTGGGAGCTCTATGCGATGTGGGGTTGGTTTTTTGCATACGCTATCGCAGCAAAAAGCACTGGTCTTGGTCTGGAAAATGCCGCGTTACTGACATTTTTAGTAATTGCAGTCGGCGCACCAGGTTGCGTTTTAGGTGGATGGTTAGCGGATCGTATTGGTCGCTGTTACGCAACGGCATTCCTCATGGTTATTTCAGGAACAAGCGCGCTCCTTATCGGCCTCTGTTTTAACGGCCCCACTTGGCTATTCATCACAATTGCATTGATTTGGGGTTTGACGGCAGTTGCAGATAGTGCCCAATTTTCAGCAGCGGTCACTGAGCTTTCTGACCAGCCGGTAGTTGGTTCTGCGTTGGCATTTCAGATGGGTGTGGGGTTTGCGATAACAATATTCGTTATCTGGCTGCTACCAGTCTTAGCAGATAGCCTTGGAAGTTGGCGCTGGACCTTCCTGCTACTTGCACCCGGTCCATTTCTTGGTGCCTTCTCAATGCTATTGCTGCGCCGAGAAGCTCGATCCCTCTTACTTGCTAATGGCAGGCGCTAACAAGAAATTTTGAATTTGTTTAAAAAGCACTTCCGGGAGAAAAATTCAATTACTCTGTATGAGTTTTACGCGAACATTTCTTGGGTTAACCCGAGTTCAACTGAAACATAATCGCAGCTCAATTCAGCACATTATGAGAAATCCTGAAACGCCCCATCTTCAAATACCACACGATTAGATTTCGCTCTTAGATCATAAAACCCAGCATTTAATCATTCTCAATTTGAAGATTATCAGCCAATTGGATGGCATCAGCATTGACACGGAATTAAAGGGGGGCGGAATAACCCGCCCCCCTTGCGCCCTCAAATTAGAATTGCCTTCTTAACAACAACTCGTTTCGATGCTATCTTGAGCACAGAAACAGGTTTTTGCTGGTACGATATCCGCACGAGAGCTACGTTCGTTGAATAAAGCTGTGACCTCGGCCAGCTCCTCAGGTGCACCACCTCGCGCTTCAAGACAGAGCTTGAGACCCAATAAGCCCCACATATTGTCTTTCCAAAGTTTGATGTCAGCACGGTAAACCGCTTCTGCCTCTTCGATCTCGCCTTGTTCGAAGAGGAGTGCACCAAGGATGTGACGCACAGGTTGCATCTGTCCCCAAGGCTCATTGTACGCGAGGTTAAGTGAGAGATTGACACCACGACGCAAATGGTCAAAGGCAGCAGTAAAGTCAGAAGCTTTACCCTCCGCCTTGGCTAAGAACTGCTTGCGGTATTCGATTTCACCATCCAAAACAGCAGCATTAACCAAATGAATACACGGGCCATCGCTTGGGTCTTGGTACATCAAGTTGTTGTGCAGTACACGTCCAGCGAGCGCCGGGTTTTTAAGCGCTTCATAAAAGAGAGCCTGTTCTGCTTCTGCCTCTGCCACCATCCCCTTGGAGGCATAGGCCACACCACGAGCATAGTGCTGTGTAACGATAGTGGAAGCGAACACTTCTTTATCAGAGAAAGTTGGTTCCGCAATTATATCATCCCACCTACCGAAACGAATCATGACGTGGAACGGAAGGGCTACATAAGACTCGAGGAAGATTGCGCCCATTGGTATGATTCCAGCAAGCATGAATTGTACGCCTGAATTTTCGTCACCTGCAGGATTTGCAGCTGCGGCCTTTCGCGCGTATTTCATAGCAACTTCATACTGGCCTTCAAACATTGCACACCAGACAACAAAGTGGTGATTGTGCATTCTGTAGAATTTGTAAAACTGTGATTCGTTGCCCGTGAGTTTAACGTACTTATCGTCGGCTTCTACAGCATTGATGTTACACTCCACTGCCTCTTTCCATTGTCCAACCCAAGCATCTATGTGAGAAGGCATATGCACGAGGTGTCCCATACTGGGCATGGCTGTGCGCAGCAAGTCAGCTGCGGGTAGAGCTCGCTCTGGAAATGGAGATAGCTCCAAGCAGTGACAATATAAGTGGCACAAAGCGATATGTTTCTTTGCGCCATCGATGTTCTCAAAGGCATCTTCCATAACTTGAACGCAAGTTAATGTGTTGTCATCCGCCGGTGTAATTTCACCCGTCTCAGTGTTCTTGTCCCACAATTGCCATGCCTTAAGATTCATGAGAGCCTCTACATAAATCGCGGCAACATCCAAATTACCCTTATATTTCTCGTACAGAGGAGCCATGGCTGCTGCAAACGCAGCATTAAGTTCTGGTGTGTTACCCATGTTAAGCACTGAAGGGTCAGCAGCATCCCGTGCTTCTTGAGAGTGGCGCTCGGCTAATGCGTCAATAAGATCTTGTTCTAATTCTGTACAACCAGCTTTGAGAGACAGAGCCTGTTGAATTGGATCAAAACCTGAACCCAAGCCAGGCGTCCAGTTGTAATTTGAGGAGACACAATATGCGATACCCCACCATGCCATTGCGCAGCTGGAGTCGAGCTCTGTAGCCTTCATGTAGCAAGCAATTGCTTGTTCGTGATTAAAATTAAGCATATGCCCAAAGGCTTCAGCAAACATTTTCCGAGCATCTTCATTACCGCATGTAATCGTTGTGGCGAATGAATAATTTGAAGCGTTCCCAAAATCATAATCTAAAGGCGCAAGCGACATCTGAATTTCCCCTACTGTGTGTTTTTTTGTAACTTTTACGGCTCTGGTCAAGAAAGAATTTTGCAACCCTCTAGCTCTTGCTGGTAAGAATTTAACTCTTATTGGCAAGACCTTCTCTCAATTTAACTCTACCTAGCAACAAAAGATTGTCAACGCGCACTTGATATACACGCAAATTCATTATTAGTGTTGAAGTGGTAAGCCGTGAAAAGATCGACTAACATTCATTTTCTGAAGCCAATGCGAGTTGCTTACTTGAAAAAGTGAAAAAATTATGGATTACCGCTCAAGTTATACAATTCATGTTTTTTTTCAACGAAATAAACAGCTTGCAATCCTGGTCACGCTAATCGCAATCGGATGGGTTTACAATTTTTTACAAGTCGCTGCGCTCACCCCTCGGATGAGTCTTTCCCAATTCGGACCAGGTATGAACGCTCTCACTTTTTTGACTAGTCAACCTCCGACTGCAATGTCAAATTTGATCTCATCTATTCCTCTATGCAGCAATTTTGGGCCTTCATGGACAATTGAAAGCCTCGTCGGCTCTACATTGATGTGGTTTGGTATGGTTTTAGCAATGATGGTCCCAACCTTGTTGATACCGAGATTTCTGCGTCCGGTTAACATACAGGCGTTTTCTATATTCTTGTTTGGCTATGTTTGTATCTGGTTTATTTTTTGTATTTTTGGAGTGGCACTCCAATGGGGTTTGCAAGCATATGGGGTTTTGGATAATTCCTTGCTAATAAACAACTCATTAGCCTCGGCAGTAATGTTTATGATAATTGGAGGCGTTCAGTTATTGAAACCAAAATTGGCATCTTCGCCTCGCTGTCCCAAACTCTCAAAATCTACTCAAACAAACGCAACATTACTCTCCGATGATTTCAGGGCCGGATTAAAAAGGGGGGCGACCTGTGTACATAGCTGTTTTCCTTTAATGCTTGTTATGTTCGTTTTTGGCTTAATGAATTTAGTAGCGATGGCATTTTTGACTGTAATCATGTACCTAATGGCGAACTTTGCCACGGGTTTGGTTACCCGGGGTCCTGGATTCGCTCTTATTGTTTCTGGAATACTTTTATTGGGATTAAACTATAGCTAACCGTGTTTCGCACCTCCGCTCTCGCGTGCAAAGGATAATTAACCGTTTCATGGTTAAATTACACATGATTTAGCTGATCGTTGTCTATTTGAATTTATTTCTGCGTCATGATTTTTTCTCTAAATATGTCGAGACATCTGATTGAGTGATATAAGGAAAAAAAGGAAATAAAAACAGAAATGAAAAGTAAATACGAAGCGAGAAACACTTCCCTTATTGGAAAACAAGCCCCTAATTTTACCGCCCGATCTTCTAAGGGCGAATTGGCAATAGCAGCCTATGAGGGCAGTTGAACATTGCTGTTTTGTCATCCAGCTATTTTCACACCAGTGTGTACAACTGAGTTCGCAGAATTGGCTCAAAGACAGGAAGAGTTTGATGAATTGGGCGTTGAGTTGTTGGCTTTGTCGGTCGACAGTGTTTACAGCCATATAAATTGGATCGAGTGGATTAAGACAAAAATGAACGTTGAGGTGCAGTTTCCTGTGATTGAGGATTTCTCTATGAAAATTACCAAAGCATATGGAATGTTGGATTAGTCAAGTCTTACAACTGCGACAGTCAGTGGTTGCTACTTTGTCGATACCGATCAGATCGTGCAGACAGTGATCCATTATCCCATGCATGTGGGCCGATCGATAAACGAAATTTTAAGGGTGCAGAGGGCTCTAATGGATACACACCAGAACGACTACTCCACACCTGTGGATTGGCGTCCCGGCGAGCCTTACTTGCAAACTTCCTTGAATATGAAGGAAATTGAGACTAATGATTACTCAGCCAATGTAGTCACTCAAAGGACAGGTACTTGATATTGAGTTAGCTATGGAAAATGAGCTGTCACATAGTTCTGGTGAAACACTTAACAGTGTTTTAGAGGTGTTTCAGGCACTGTCACATCCTGTCAGGCTAGAGATTTGTCAAATATTAATGCTTCGGCAACATTCTGTTGGAACTTTGTGCGCCCTTTTAGATACGAAACAATATAAGGTATCACAGCAACTTGCGGTTCTTCGCAAAGCGCAAATTGTGACCGCGCGCAGGGATGCGAGGCGCGTTATCTATGCTCTCAGCAACACTAAAGTCAGACGAATTCTTCGGGTTAGCATTGCTAATTTAGCAAGCGCCAATTCTCACTCACTCTCAGATTTAGATCGAAAACAACAGGCAGGTCGGTTTGCTGAAATACTTTGAGGTAATGGTGAAACTTTTCCGGTTCCCCAAGTTAAGGTGTTTTGCGATTATAATTCTGTTGGCATTAGGATTATCTTGTTACGCCCAACAAGACGCGTTAGCGGGTAATTTGCGGCTGGTAATGTTTACTTCAAAAGATTGCCCAGTCTGTCAAGCTTGGGAGAGGGAAATTGGATCCATTTACAAAAAATCTCAGTATCAGGCCACTTTACCCCTGACACGACTGAATTTTTCAACTCCCAGACCAGACTGGCTCTCCATTAAGGAGCCGATCAGCGGGACGCCCACCTTTGTTATAATTGAAAACGGGCATGAGGTTGGTCGTATTTTAGGTTTTACGGGTCCAGAAATGTTCTGGTGGCAATTATCCTCGTTTTCAGAGTGACGAACTATCGCACAAAACACTAGTGACTTTTGTATGCTAAATTTTGCATACTGCAAACAAGCTAATATGAAATAGCAAAATCAATTGTTATTTCTAGCAGCTGGGTCGAAACGGCCAAAGCCGCAAACCATCGTGTGCAATGTAGCATCGAAAAAATTGGCGAAGGAAGAGGAATGGGGTTTTGCAACAATACCGATTGAAGCGAGTATCCAGACGCCAAGCAATGTATTGTCTGTGTGCCGCGGGTTTAAGCGCAATATTACCAAAAATTGCATTAGCTGGTCCAGAAGAGGCTGCGGCGCGCGTTAATGAGATCACCGGTGGCTTTGCAAGTGACGATGACCTAATCGTGCTGGATCTTCCTGAAATTGCTGAAAATGGAAATGCCGTTAAGGTGGCGTTCGACATCGACAGCCCCATGACGAGAGAAAACTATGTGAGGGCTGTTTACATTCTTGCAGATGGCAATCCCGAACCCGATGTAGCAACTTTCAATTTTTCTCCTGCTATGGGCGCTTGTTTTGCCAGCACCCGCATGCGTTTGTCTAAGACCCAAAATATCCATGTTATAGCCGCCTTCAGTGACGGTAGTTTTAGTAGCGCCTCGGCCAAGGTTAAGGTCACTATCGGCGGTTGTGGCGGATAAGGAGAGAACCGATGGCTAAAGTAAAACCCCGCGTTAAAGTTCCAAAGACCGGCGAAGTTGGCGAAATAATTGAAATCAAAACATTGATCTCGCATCCGATGCATAGTGGTCGTGCTGTGGACGGTGATGGCAAGCTTGTGCCTCGTCAGATTATCCATAGCTTCCGAGCTTCTTTCAACGGCACAGAGGTTATGTCAGTGGACCTTAAACCGTCTGTCTCGGCAAATCCGTTCTTCACTTTCCCGTTCAGGGTAACCGAGTCTGGAACCTTTGACTTTGTCTGGATAGAGGATGGTGGCAGGGAATATACGAAGTCCAAGAAGATCAGCGTCAGTTGATCCAGACGGATATATTCAGTGGGAGACAAAGATGGGTGATGAAAATGCAAAGGAAGGCACCCTTTCCCGGCGCACTTTGATTGGGGGAGCCGCAGCGCTTGGATCAGTTGGGCTTGCCAAAGCCGCGGTCAGCACTGAAGCAAATCCCGACAATTTACCGCCTAATGTATCTGAGTGGACGCCTTATCTCGGTGATGGTGTTGATGCTTATCCCTACGGCATGCCCTCACCATACGAGGAACACGTAATTCGCCGCAATGTTGAATGGCTAACAGCCACCGCAGAATCTTCTGTCAACTTTACCCCACTTCATGAACTAGAGGGCTTTGTAACACCGAATGGATTGTGCTTTGAGCGTCACCACGGAGGCGTTCCTGAAGTCATACCCACCGACTACCGGCTTATGATCAACGGGTTAGTAGATAGGGAAATGATTTTCAGCTTAGGTGATTTAAAAAGATTTCCCCAAACAAACAGGTTTTACTTTTTAGAATGTGCCGCAAATGGGGGTATGGAATGGCGCGGTGCGCAACTTAATGGCTGCCAGTACACCTTCGGTATGGTGCATAATGTGCAATATACCGGTGTACTTCTGAGGGATTTAGCGCGTGAGGTGGGTGTAAAGCCCAAAGCTGGATGGGTGATGGCAGAAGGGGGTGACTCCTCAGGTATGAACCGCTCAATCCCAATTGAGAAGATTATGGATGATTGCATGATCGCTTGGGCAATGAATGGCGAGGCTTTGCGTCCCGAACAGGGGTACCCAGCTCGTCTCGTTGTTCCCGGGTGGGAAGGCAATATGTGGGTTAAATGGATACGCCGCCTAGAATTTGGTGATATGCCCTATATGGCAAGGGAAGAAACAGCTAAGTACACTGACCTTATGGCAGATGGTAAGGCACGAATGTTCACCTGGGTTATGGAATCCAAATCTGTGATTACTTCGCCATGTCCAGAGAAACCAATCCTAGGCAAAGGTTTGCATCAACTTCGTGGTTTGGCTTGGTCAGGTCGTGGTAAGATAAAGAGGGTTGATGTGTCGTTGGATGGGGGACGAAACTGGCAGACAGCGCACCTTCATGGCCCACTGCTCGATAAGTGCCTCACTCGCTTCACCCTGCCTTTTGAATGGCACGGTGAGGAGCTGATGTTGCAATCAAGGTCTATTGATGAAACGGGATACGTTCAACCTACCATTGATGGGATTCAGGCAGAGCGTGGCGTTAACTCGATATACCACAACAACGCGATCGCCACATGGCTGGTTAATAATGATGGGAGCGTCGACAATGTTCGACTTGGGTAAATTCTCGTTATTAATCTGCCTGCCAATTTTGTTTGGCGTTCACTCTTCCGAAGCATCTGATCGTCCTTTTAATCTTGGCAAGACAGCAACAGTTGAGGAAGTGGCTGGCTGGGATATTGATGTCCGTCCTGATGGGCTTGGAGCTCCGGTGGGCATGGGCAACGCCATAGATGGTGAGGAGGTCTACGCTGAGCGCTGTGCAGCTTGTCATGGAGATTTTGGTGAAGCCATAGATAGATGGCCAGCTTTAGTTGGTGGGGAGGATACTCTCAACACGCATGACCCGTTAAAGACCACTGGCAGCTATTGGCCTTATGCATCCACGATGTATGACTACATCTACCGTGCTATGCCCTTTGGCGAGGCGCAATCATTGACCCATAAGGAGACTTATCAGATCGTCGCGTTCCTTCTTTATATGAATGACATTATCGACGATGATTTCGTCTTAAGCCATGAGAATATAGGTGCTATTGAAATGCCGAACCGTGATGGCTTCTACATGCCTGATCCACGGCCAGATGCACAGCCTGTCAACGGTGAGCCTTGCATGAGTGATTGTAGCGTTTCAACCAACATCATTGGACGAGCTCGCGATATTGATGTGACACCTGAGTCTGAAAGCTAAGAAAGTAAAAGCTTGCAAAGACATGTTTGGCTAATCAGAGCAAAGGAGAGTGTAAATGAAATTGTTTACAGTGATGGCTATACTGTTCATATCCACTTCTGCATCTGCGGCCGATATGACAATCGAAATGCTTAACAAGGATGCGGATGGCAACAAAATGGTTTTCAGCGAGGAAATTGCTCGGGTTGATATTGGCGACATCATTACGTGGATTCCAACAACCAAGGGCCATAATGTTGAAATGATTTCTTCCCCCAATGACATGAAACTGAAATCCAAGAATGGTAAGGAGGTAAAAATTTCCTTCGACAAAGCGGGCATTTATTACTATTGGTGCACGCCGCACAAGGGCATGGGAATGATTGGTCTTGTTGTTGTCGGCAATGACACCTCCAACTTAGACCAGATCGCAAAGGCGAAAGCGATGGGGAAAAGCAAGAAGAAGCTTAAGAAGCTACTTGCCGAGTTGTAAACACGGCACGGGCAACTAATGACTAAGAATGGAGATATCCCTTATGCGCTCACGCCGTGAGTTTCTTCAGTTTGCGGCGGCTAGTGCCGGCGTCTTTTCCGCTTATCCAAGCTTTGCCGTCGCTACCGCGCGGCAGCAACTAACTCAGGATGACCTGCTGTCGTTCGACGCCATAGGCCAGGTCACCCTTTTGCATATCACTGATATTCACGGTCAATTGAAGCCAGTCTATTTCCGCCCACCGTCAGAAAATTTTGGTGTTGGCAATTTTGAGGGCATTCCGCCACATCTTGTCGGTCACGACTTCCTAAGGCATTTTGGGATCGAACCGGGCACTGCCCTTGCTTATGCACACACCATGGTCGATTATGAATCACTGGCGCGCGCCTACGGTCGCCTCGGAGGGCTTGATCACACCGCGACCCTAGTCAAGGCCATCCGTGCCGAACGAGGTGAAGATGCTGTGCTGCTGCTCGATGGTGGTGATACCTGGCAGGGGTCTTACACTTCGCTGAAAACACAGGGCGCCGACATGGTTTCAGCCATGAAGATGCTGAAGCCTGACGCCATGGTTGGCCACTGGGAATTCACATTTGGCCGGGACCGCGTTGAAGAGTTGACCAAGGAGATGGGCTACCCTTTTCTTGGCAGCAATGTGTTCGATACAGAATGGGACGAGCAGGTTTTTGAAAGTACAGCCTTCTTTGAGCGTGGCGGGGTGAATGTTGCTGTCATCGGCCAGCATTTCCCATACACACCGATCGCCAATCCGCGCCATATGATCGAGGGCTGGTCCTTCGGCATACGCCCTGAACAGATCCAGGCAAATGTCGATGCCGCACGTGAAGGGGGCGCCGAGCTCGTCGTACTGCTGTCGCATAATGGCTTTGATGTCGACCAGAAGATCGCTGCGGCGGTATCCGGGATCGATGTGATCCTGACAGGCCACACGCATGACGCCATTCCACAAGCCATTAAGATCAAGGATACCCTGTTGCTATCCTCAGGTTCGCACGGCAAATATCTTGGACGGGTGGACCTGAAAGTAGAAAATGGCCGTTTGGCCGATGCCACCAGCACGCTGATTCCTGTTTTTTCTGACGTAATCACACCCGATACCGAGATGGCGACACACATCGACATGCTTCGCGCCCCCTATGAGGTTGAGTGCAATCGGGTCATCGGTAAAGCAGGATCACTTCTCTACCGTCGCGGAAATTTCAATGGCAGTTGGGATGATGTAATCTGTGACGCGATCCGCACCGAGCGCGATGTAGAGATTGCACTAAGCCCAGGCTTCCGCTGGGGCACGACGCTGCTGTCGGGCCAGGACATCACCATTGATGACATGTATTCTCAGACCAGTATGAACTACCCAGCTGTTTACCGCACAGAATTCACAGGGGAGCAGCTTAAGGGAATTCTCGAGGATGTCTGTGACAATCTGTTCAACCCCGATCCCTATTTTCAGCAGGGTGGTGATATGGTCCGTATTGGCGGTATGAGCTACCGTTGCGCGCCAAAAGACCTTATGGGAAGCCGCATCAGCAACATGGTGCTTACCCGCAACGGCGCACCGATCGAGGCCAAGAAAACATACACTGTCGGTGGCTGGGCATCGGTAAGTCCAGATACTGAGGGTCCTGCTATCTATGATCTGCTTGAAAGCTACATTTCTGACAAGAGAGTGGTCACACCTTCCGATGATCAGTCAATAATTATTGAGGGAATGGGTTAAATTTATGAGTTAAATCAAACGGAGGCGGCTCAAAACGAGCCGCCTCCATATCTGAATATTTTTCAGTTTGCACTTATGAGAACATGTCTGTCGTAATGCCCTCATACCAACCAATCGACTCCTGATAGGTCGCTTTTCTTACATCGGCACTCTCATTGCCTTGCGAAACAAATTTGCTCACTACATCAATTTTTTCCGGACCGGCCGAGTAATTCGCGCCAACTTTAATCCCGTCATCAGTAGCAACAAGTGACCAACAAGTGTTCGCATATCTAGCTTCATAAACACGGCTACCGGTTAACTCACCACGAATATGATTTGCCGCGACCTTGGCTTGACTATTAGCTGAAAAACCAGATTTTGGCATCGAAGACGCAACAGAAGCATCACCCAAAACATAGATATTTGGATCTGCTTTGGCAGTCATGTTAGATGGGTTTACTGGACACCAATCTCCATCAGACACTCCCGCAGCCATTGCGATTGAACCCGCACTTTGGGCTGGCACCACAGATGCCGCATCAGCCTTAAATGTATCAAGATCCGTTTCGATTTCCATTGAAGAGGCATTGATGGATTTGATGCCCCCGTGAGTATCAGGATCAATCCAATCAATCATACCGGGGTAATGTTTTTCCCACCCAGCCATAAATAGGCCCTGTTTGGAAAACTTTGGTTTTGGATCAAGTATGATTATTTTCGCAGTCGGGTTTCTCTCTTTTAACAGGTGAGCAATCATCGAAACGCGCTCATAAGGACCAGGTGGACAACGATATGGATTTGGTGGGGGCACCATCACAAAGGTTCCACCTTTTTTCATATTAAGCACTTTACTCCTTAACAATTGAACTTGCGTACCAGAGGTCCAAGCATGCGGCATTCTGCTATGCATTTCCGGTGAATAGCCCGGCAGGCTGTCATATTTCAGAGAAATACCAGGTGACAAAACAAGTCGATCGTAGCTCACTTGCCCACCGTGTCCTAGATTTACGACTTTAGCGGCAGCATCCACAGAAGTCGCCCATTCATGCACAACATTCACACCGCGGTTTACAGAAAGACCATAATAGTTGTGACCGATCGACGCGTATGACCGAAAACCACCCAAGTAGAGATTAGAATAAAAACAGGTATAATAACGTTTTGAAGCCTCAATAAGGGTGACATCAATCGCTCCATTAGAGTCCTTCGCGATGTACTTTGCGGCTGTAGCGCCGCCAGCACCGCCCCCAATAACTGCCACACGAGGCCTCGCACCGAAAGCCAATGAAGGCATTGCCAATACTGTTGTGCCCGCAAGCACCCCTCCAGTAAATTGTCGTCTTGAAAATTTTGTCACCATTTCCTCCCTCTGATATTAAAATTATTTGTCATCAGAAAAGCGTACCGATTGAGGATGGAAAGACAAAATTTAAGCCAAACATATAGGTATTTTTGCATGTGTTTTATTGTAATTAATTTCCACCCGACGTCGCTGCAAAGTACACCGCTAGTGACGCAATCTGCTCTGCGTCCAACCGGCCAGCAACCATCATCATTACAGGGTGATCCATCTCTCCAGTTTTGTATGCATACATAATTGATGCAAATACCTCTGCATCCAAATCATTAATAGCTGGAATACCTTTATCAACTCCATCTTTACTGTGGCAAGTAACGCATTCGCCGGATAGGTACTCTCCGTAGCCCAAATCAGCACCATCAAGCAAGTTCTCCGCCTTTGCATAGCTCGAACAAAACATAACGGCGAAGAAAAAAAGTGTCCAAAGGGTTTTCACAGGCTTACCTCCAAGTCCTACTGATTGTTTCATAATTGCCAATGGCATTGAGAGCGTCAATTGCATGTGGATTTTTTTGCATAATTTAGATTCAAAAAAACCAAAAACTCTCTGCGGTCTTTTGACCAAGCCCCAAGATCCCTTATCCAATCGACCTAAGACTTCTCATGTGGGACAGACCTAAACCACAAAACACATCAAGCAGCCCTAAATGAGATGGGGGGCCGAATTATGAAAAGTCATTTTGTTAGTTCCAATTCGAGGGTTATTTCGATGGATGGCATGGCCGGTCAACTCCCGATAGTTAGCTCAACGTTGGGTGATTTTCCAATGTGGATGAGCAAATGGCACATCATTTGCCCGCGCTAGCGGTTGGCGAACGAGAATATGGTCTGCCGCCTTCTCTCCGGTCATGATCGAGGGGGCATTTAGATTGCCGTTGGTGATACGCGGAAAAATGGATGAGTCTGCAACGCGCAGACCATCGACACCAATGACACGGCATTCAGGATCTACAACCGCCCCCGGGTCATCCACTGCCCCCATGCGCACCGTCCCACAGGGATGATAGGCACTCTCTGCGTTATCACGGATGAAGGCGTCAATCTGTTCATCCGAAGTCTGATCATCGCCAGGCTGAATTTCCGCTCCGCGAAAGGAGTCCATCGGTGCCTGTTGCAGGATCTCCCGGCTAAGTCTGATACACCGGCGAAACTCCAGCCAATCATCATCATGACTCATATAGTTGAATTTGATTTTTGGCGCGCTTTCAGCCCGGTCATCCCGAATCCTTACATAACCACGTGACTTTGAGCGCATCGGCCCGACGTGCAACTGGAACCCATGTCCAGCAGCTGGCGCCGTGCCATCATAACTGATCGCAACGGGGAGAAAATGATATTGAATGTCAGGATAGGCGACACCTGCACTTGACCTGATAAATCCCAGAGTCTCAAATTGATTCGAAGCTCCAAGGCCAGATTTAAAGAACAACCACTGGGCGCCAATCATCGCCTTTGAGAACAACCCGAGATGTTTGTAGAGCGTGATCGGCTGGAGGCAGGCAACCTGAAAATAGACCTCCAGATGATCCTGCAGGTTTTCACCCACAGCACTGCTTTCGGTGATCACCGGCACGCCGGCTGTTTGAAGGACATGACCCGGACCGACTCCCGAACGTTGCAGAATCTGTGGAGAATTTATCGCTCCCGAAGCCAGAATCACCTCTGCAGATGCCTTGGCCAAATGCTGCTGGCCATTTCGCATATAGCTCACACCGGTGGCACGCTTACCGTCAAAAAGCACCTTGTCGACCAACGCACCTTTTTGCAGCATTACATTCCCCCGTGTAAGAGCTGGCCGCAAATATGCATTTGCACTCGACCAACGCCGTCCCTTCCAGACAGTCATGTCGGCGGGGCCAAACCCTTCCTGTCGGTAGCCGTTGTAATCAGGCGTGTGAACATAGCCAGCGGCCTCAGCGGATTCAACGAACGCATCATGCAGTGGATTGTCGCGGGGGCCGCGTGTCACATGCAGCGGTCCCTCGGTTCCGCGCCATGGCGTCTCACCGCCATGCGATTGTTCCATCCGGCGGAAATAGGGCAACACATCCGCATAACCCCACCCGGTTGCGCCGGCTTCTTCCCAATGTGCGTAGTCACCCGCATTGCCACGCACATAGATCATGCCATTTATTGACGATGATCCGCCGATGACCTTGCCACGAGGACAGGCAAGCCGTCTGCCTCCAAGCCCTTCATCGGGTTCCGCAACGTATCCCCAGTCATAGCGGGGCATGTTCATTGGATAAGACAATGCAGCCGGCATTTGCACCAATGGGCCAATGTCGGAACCACCGAATTCCAGAACCAGAATTCTGCGCGTTCCATCCTCACTAAGACGATAGGCCAGGGCACTACCTGCTGAACCTGAACCAACAATAATGTAATCAAAATCTCCTGTTTCCATGGCACGACTATCCGCAGTCATCCGAGCCAAGTCAAGATGGCTGATAGGTCACAAAAATGGGATGATTTTTTCCAAGTGCAAAGCCATACTGACGAGATGACATTTTATCTGAACACGTTATCCAAAGCGCTTACCGCAGGTGATCTCACCGCGCGTGAGCTGACTGAAACCTGCCTTGAGGCGATCGCAAGCGAAGACGGCAACCGCGCCTTTATGGAGGTGTATAGTAACCGTGTGCGCATTGAGGCCGATCATATTGACAAAGCGCGACAGAATGGCCTCGAGCTGCCACCCTTTGCCGGCATTCCGCTCTCGATCAAGGATCTGTTCGATGTAAGGGGTGAGGTGACCCGTGCCGGTTCGACCGTTATGGCAGACAATGCCGCCGCCACAACGGACGCCCTTGTTGTCAGCCGGCTTAAGGCGGCCGGCTTCATTCTCATCGGGCGTACCAATATGACAGAATTCGCCTTTTCAGGCCTTGGAATGAACCCGCATTACGGTAACCCCAGGAGCCCTTTTGAACGCCATATCGATGGCGGACGGGTTGCTGGTGGCTCATCATCCGGCAGCGCCGTCTCGATCAGTGATGGCATGGTGCCGGCAACCATCGGTTCAGACACAGGTGGTTCAACCCGAACACCGGCTGCATTTTGCGGCATTGTTGGCCTCAAACCAACTTCGACGAGGATGCCAGGCGACGGAGTTTATCCTCTCTCAACCTCGTTTGATGCAGCTGGCCCGATGAGCAATAGCGTTGACTGCGCCGCCATCATGGACAGCATCATGGCCGGTGGTGACGGCGCAGCGGAAACACCCTTTCCACTCAAAGGACTTCGCTTTGCAATGCCGGTCGGCTATTTGTTTGACGGGCTGGATGATGCGGTTGCCACCAGCTTCGACAAAGCTGTCCAGCGGCTCAGTGCCGCAGGTGCGATAATCAGCAAAATCAGTCTTGCCGCCCTCGAGGAACTGCGCCCCGCAAACAATCCCAAGAGCATTGTTGCCGCTGAAGCCTATGCCCTTCATCGAGACCGGCTTCGAAGCCACATACGCGAAGGCTATGACCCTTTTGTTGCGTCGCGCATTAATTCTGGCAGCGATATTCTAGCGGCGGATTACATTGATCAATTAACCACACGTTGGCAGACGATGCGGCTGGTGCAGCAACAGACACGCTTCTATGACGCGCTGGTAATGCCAACATCCCCGCTCATTCCTCCAAAAATTGAGACACTTTCAACAATCGACGCGAAAATGAAAATGAGCGGCATGGCTTTGCGCAATACAGCGCTGGCGAATTTCCTCGACAGACCGACAATTACGATTCCGTGCCACAAACAGGGCACACCGCCAGTTGGTTTGTCTCTGATGGGTTCGCACAAACATGACAGGCGGCTGCTGGCCATCGCGGCGGGTGCAGAGTCGGCTATCCGCGGCTAACCTTGAGCTGGTATCAGCCTTTTTGACCTCAATCCCAGGATCCGTCTGATCAGGCCCGGAGATACCGGTTTGCTGCCACGCACAAATGCACCGCCAATAACCAGCATGGCCGGCGTCGCGACCAAAGTCAGGATAGTTGCAAAGGTAAGACCACCGGCAATGGTGCTCGATAGTTGTGTCCACCATTGCGATGATGGCGCGCCAACAAGAATTTCCCGGTCGAGAATCTTGATTGTCAGCTGGAACACCATCGGCATCAGGCCGAGGATGGTTGTTGCCGCTGTCAGAACAACCGGCCGGAACCTGACCAGGCCAGCCCGAAACGCAGCATGTTTAGCGTTGTAACCACGCCCACGATATTCGTTAAATGTATCTATCAGAACGATATTGTTGTTCACCACAATGCCGGCTAGCGAAATCACGCCAAGGCCGCACATGACGATGCCAAATGGCTGACTTGTGGCCCACAGGCCAAGAACAACACCCCCAGTCGACAGCGCAATCGCCGACATCGTGACAAAAGCCTGCCAGCCAGAGTTGAACTGAACCATCAGGATAATAACCATCAGAACCACTGAGATCATAAAAGATTGCAGCAGAAATGCCTGCGTTTCGGCAATATCCTCGTCTTCACCACCAAATTTCACCTGCACGTTTTGGGCAAGTGGTTGTTCAGAGAGTGAGGTCTTGATGGCCTCGAGCCTCTCACCAGCCAGCACACCGGTCATGACATCCGACTTGATATACATGTAGCGCCGGCCATCTTGGCGCTCAATGTCACCGCGTTTGGGCTGTGGTTGCAGGGTTGCAAACACCGAAAATGGTACAAACGCGCCGGCGGCTGTTGGCACCCGCAATTCCTTCAGCCTGTCAAGATTGCGCTGATCACCCAGAAACCGCATTACGACATCCAACTCATCCTCGGCATCGTCAGGCCGATAGTCCGAAATACGAACGCCGCGTGTTATCATCTTGATCATCGTACCAAGACCGGCAATTGACACACCATGCCGACTTGCGGCATCCCGATCCGTAACAAGTGTCCACTCCATGCCGGGCAGTGGGCGGCTGTCGGTGATATCTACGAACCCGCCAAGCGCCTCCATGCGGGCCACCAAATCATCTGTGGCCGCGGCGAGGTCGTCCAGATCATCACCAAGAATATCAATAGCAATCGGCAGGGCACCACCCGGGCCTTCCTGTTGTTTTGTGATGCTGATGTCAGCTCCAGCAAGATCAGCCACCAAGCCCCGCATCTGATCCATCAGGCTCGATGCTTTCTCCCGCTGATTCCACTCAGAGAACACTGTGCGGATGGTACCAACCGAATCCCGGGGCGCCTGATTGCCATCGCCGCCAGAACGAAAGGACCGGGCATAGAAATCCTGAACACCCCCCACGGAGTTAATATTTTGTTCTGTCTGCTGCACCAGAAGATCACGCTCACGCGCCGAGAGGTCGCCTCTTGCGAGCACCTGAATTTGCGCCTGATCAGGCTCAATATCAGGAAAAAAGGAAACGCCAAGACCAGCCCATCCATAACCCATAAAGGCCGATACGATCACCACGATAACCGTGAGCATGGTAATGGCCGGTCGCCTCACCGCAAACTTCAACAGACACCGGTAAAATCGGGGAGCTGTCGCCGAAACGGTATCCTTCGCCACTGTCTTCTTGCCGATCATGCCGCCAAGGACGGGGATGAAGATCAAGGCCATAAAGAGTGCTGACAGCAAAACCGCGATCACTGTCATCGGTAGATATTTCATGAACTGGCCAACAATTCCTGGCCAGAACAACAACGGCATGAAGACCATCAATGTTGTGACTGTAGAAGTAATGATTGGCCAGGCCATGCGCTGTGCGCCCACACGATAGGCGGTGCGTCGGCTCTCGCCCATGGCAACCCGTCGATCAGCATATTCTGTCGTGACGATCACGCCATCAACAAGCATGCCAGCCACCAGAATAAGCGAGAACAGAACGATGATGTTCATCGTAACACCGATCGAATTCAACACGGTTATACCCATGAGAAAGGAACCGGGGATTGCCAGACCCACAAGTGACGCGTTGCGAATTCCCAACACCGCAAGAACCACCACCATCACGATGATCACCGCCGCCCCAACATTGTTACCAAGATCGCTGAGCAGGTTGCGGACATCCTTGGAGTCATCAAAAAGATAGCTGACCTTAACGTCATCGCCAATCTTCGGTGCCTCCTCGTCAATCACCTCACGGGCCGCTTTTATGACATTGATGATGTTGGAACCGACCCGTTTGCGCACATCCAATACAATTGCTGCCTCACCATTGACCCGGGACCATCCCTCAGCCTGACGGAAGGCGCGGCGCACGACGGCAACGTCACCAAACTTGATGCTTGTGCCGTCACTTGCCTTGATGGGCATGTTGATCAGATCATCTATGGTCTCGATGACACCGGGCACTTTTACCAGTAGACGCCCGCCGCCATCATCAATCGCACCGGCAGTAACAAGTTGATTGTTTCCTTTGACCAGACCCGTAACCACATTTGGATCAAGACCATAGGCCTCCATCGCCGACGCATCGACTAGGATTTCCAGAACTTCTTCACGGTCACCGCCAATTTCAACTTCCAGAACGCCCGGCAACGCTTCCAGTTTGTCCTTGATGTCGTGGGCAGCCTGCACCATGTCACGCTCAGACACAGTTCCATACAAGGCCGCGGTCAGCACGGGAAATAATGAGAGGCTGACCTCTATTACTTTTGGTTCATCTGCATCTTTGGGCAAATCAGGCTTGGCGTCATCAACGGCTTTACTCACGCCTGCCAACACCAAATCGATATCCTCGCCAGCGGCAAATTCCAACACTACAGAGGCGTAGCCCTCAGATGCGACAGATTTCATCACGTCAAGGCCTTCGACCGTGCGAAGGTGCTTCTCCAGTGGCTTCACCAGCAACCTTTCCGCATCATCCGGAGAAATGCCTTCGTAGCCGACGGAGACATAGGCAACCGGTATGTCAACGTCCGGTCGCGCTTCTTTGGGAATTTGGATGTAAGAGGCAATGCCAACAGCGCCTAGGAGCATCAAGGTCAGCAATATTGCACTCGTCCGGGAAAATGCCGCAGCAATCAACGAATTCATGAACCACTGCCCAACGAATAGGTCACGGCATCACCTGTCTCAACAAATGCCTGGCCGACAGTAAGCAAAATCATCCCATCCTCCAGCCCCGACACGAAAACGTGTTCAGCCCCCGAGCGAACCAGTTCAACTGGGATTAAACGGACAACATCTTCGCTACTGACCTTCGCCGTAAGGGACCCATCGCCGGCGACCGAGAGATGCGCCGGGGACATTGCGAATGCGCTCACTGACCCAATGTCAATGGCGGCTTCAACGGTCACGCCTGCGCGCAGCTTGCCCTCATTATTTGGAACCAAAATCTCAACATCAAAAGTTCGCGTGGCAGCACTCGTCTGCGAGGCAATTTTCGCCACCTCGCCCTGATGCGTGCCAGCACCTGCAATTTCAATTTCAACCGTGTCACCAATCGAAATCCGTGAGACACTTGTCTGCGGCACCGCAACAACAACCGACAGACTATCCATGCCGAGAATGGTTGCCGCTGACTGATCCCGCCGAAGCCGCTCGCCAACATCAACATAAATTGTCTCGAGCCTACCATCTGTTGGCGCGACAATGGTTGAGTCATCAAGTTGCGAACGCAACACCGACAGATTTGAACGTGCCGCTTCAAGGCGGGCGGTGTTCTGCGACACCTCAATATCCGCACGGAAATTTTGGGCCATCTCGATTTTTGCAAGCGCCATGCGGCGATTTTCAAAATTTGCCCTTAACTGCGCCTGATCAACATCGAGTTGGTAATCCTGCTGTAACCTGATCTTGGCAAGTTTCACCCGAGCGTTCTCATAATCCGCTTTCAACTGGACCTGTTCAAGGGGAGCGCTGAAATTCTGTTGTGCCAGCCTCTCTGAGATTTCCATTCGCTTTTTAGCAACGGCAAGATTTGCCTCAGCCGCCCCAAGCTCCTCCTCGAGTGTGCTTCGCGATTGTTCCAGCGATGCCCGGTACGCGGTTTCCGCTGCCACCACCTCGGCCCGGGCGGCTGCCAACTCTTCTTCCAGAGTGCCGCGTGACTGCTCTCTTGCGGCGTTCAAAGCCGTTTCAGCCGCCTTGATTTCAGCGCGAGCTGCGGCAATCTGAGCAGGTAGCGTGTCTTTGTCCAAGACCACGAGGACATCACCCGCCTTTACATTTGCGCCTTCACGTGCCGGTATATCAACAATGCTCCCATCGATTTTTGAGGATACCGTCACTTCATACTCCGGTTCGATTATACCGTTTGCCCGGATCAACCTTGGGATCGTTTCGTTCTTAACCTGACGGGCGGAGACAATGAAACTTCGCTCCGCTGATGCGGGCTGCGGGCTGCTCTCGGCACTGTCATCGCCTTCAACCGCCAACGCATCACCTGTACCCACCGCTGCTGACGACAGTTCCTTGTCGGCATCATCGCTCTGGCTAAACAGATCATCCGACACCATCCATCCAACAACAGCAAGCGCGACCAATCCGGCCCACAAATATGAAGATCTAATTTTCATAGGAATTCTCACCCAACCCCCATTGATGTTCCCAGCGCAGGACTGACCTGCATATGGGACACAGCCCTCCACTAAACAAGGATCATTGGGAGAGTCTCAGACGTCTGCCAAAATCAATTCAGCAGCCCGATGAGCCACCGCAAGTGTTGGCGCGTTCGTGTTTGCCGAGGTGATGTTTGGAAACACTGATGCATCGCAAACCCGCAACCCCTTAAAACCATGCACTTTCAATCGACCGTCAACAACAGAGGTCCTGGGATCAGGGCCCATTCTGGCAGTGCAACAAGGATGAAACACCGTACCACAACGCTGACGAAAATCGTTCACAATCTCCTTATCTGTCATGTTTTCCAGCGATGTAAGTGGTGGTGCGGACAGGCTTTCACGAATTGCGGGGGTCTGCTGCATGCGCAGTATTAACCGGGCCATGCGGATCACATCATCGACATCGCTTTGTGCCGACAGATAATTTGGGGTGATTGCTGGCGGCGCCTTCGGATCAGATGAACATATTCGCACATGGCCCTCACTGACCGGACGGCAACTGTTGAAGCTCATGATGAACCCAGAGAATTTATCAGGTTTTGTAAGTGCCCTCCGGCCTTTGTAGAAGGACTGGTAGCTGAGCGGATTCAGATAGAGCTGGGTGTCAGGAAAGGCCTGGTCAGGCGATGATTTCACCAAGCCCCCAAATTGATTAACGCTGAGAGACAGAGGCCCGGTTCGCCGCATCAAATACTCAATCCCGGCCAAAATACGGCCGGGCCACTTGCCAAGAACATCGTTCAGAGTGGGTCGATTGGCTTTGTATATGTAATTGACCCCGAGGTGGTCCTGCATGTTGCTACCCACATTTGGTTGGTCGAGCAAAACCTCTAACCCAGCGTCACGGATAACGTCTTGTGGACCTATCCCAGAGAGTTGCAACAATTGCGGAGAATTGATCGCCCCAGCCGTTAACAGCACTTCGCGGCCAGCATTGAAGGTGATCTGACAACCGGCATGAAGGCAGTCGACATGCGTCGCGCGGCGGCCCTGAAACCCAATGCGTTGCACGGTAATATTGGTCATCACCGTCAAATTTGGGCGCTTTGCAGCAGGATGCAGAAACGCAACCGCGCTTGAGCAGCGTGTGCCTTGCCGCGTGGTAATGAAATACGGACCAACGCTATGGCCCTCCATCACCGGATTGCGCGAGACCGGCATCTGCATCTGCTCGCACATATCAGCAAACCTCTCCTTCAGAGGGTGGTAG
>CACCQD010000013.1 GCA_902547925.1 uncultured SAR116 cluster alpha proteobacterium
TGATAGTTGACCTGTAGGCGATGTTTGCTAAACTTTTGACACACTTGGATTCAGTCACTGGACGGCGCTCACGTTAGGCATCGAACCTCTTCCCTAGCGCGCCATCTCCTCCCAATATATATATAGCTAATTTTGCGATGCACCCATAACTCGGCTCAACTCTGCTATGCGTTTGGGCTCGTCTTAAGAATGTAGAGCAAGTTCGCCAAAGGTGCCACCATCCAGAGAATTGCTGAAGTCCAGAGCATCAAAGTTTGTGGTAATCCATGGCCAATGAAGAAACCCACGCATAGGAATACGAGCAGGACGTTTAGTCCAATTGCGATGTTTTTTAGATTCATTTTCTCATCTAATTCATTTAGCTGTTACTTCAAATCTGTTGGTGTTGGGTTGGACAGTTTGCATCAAATCCATGAACCTTGATTGTGGTTTTCCATAAGAAGAATACAATTTTTTTGGTTTGCCATTTGAATATACGAAGGCCAACTCCTCTTCATTGTATTGGGAACTTGTGACGTCAAATCGTTCCCTGGTAAATTGATCCTCAAGCCACCAATGTTTTTCCCCATCTGGGTCTGAACCAGTAAAAGGATGAAGGCGTTTTGTATCCATGAAAAACAACAGTGAAAATGTTGCCGGCACACAATATCCGAATAAACACCTCTGCCAACGTGGGTGACCCATAGGATATTTAATCCTGATGTCATGAGAAATAAATGAAAAATTCAGTTTGTCTTTTATTTGCGCACTGACCTCTGATGCAGAAGCACTGGAGTATTTGTAACGCTTGAAATTAAGAACATCGTATTTCTTTGGGGGATAGCCAATTGGGCGAATGAGTTCATGCCGATCACCAACCTGTCTCAAGTAATCATGATGTTTTGATTCTGACATCGGGGTAATTAACTCCGCAAACCAAACTCAAACATATTAAAATTCGCACAACTTAACGAGGCCAGAGTCACATTAAATAATCCAATGACACAAATGACAAGGTTTCCATAAACCTCTGGCAATTGTCCTCATGGGCGACTTTTCAGTTTCTTTGTCATTCCTGTCATCAACATTATAAAAGATCATAAATACTCTCGCTCGTGTTAGGCAATGGTTTTACTCAACTAACACACTCGGCTGACAAGTAATCGGGTGGCTCAAGTTTCATGCTCTGTGTATTGATGAGTCCATAGGTCAAGGTAACGGCCATTTTGCTTCAATAATTCACCATGAGTGCCAGTTTCAACCACAACACCATTCTCTAACACGATAATTTGATCGGCGTTCAATACCGTAGACAGACGATGCGCTATTGTAATGACGGTTCTGCCTTGAGCCGCCTGTTCAAGAGCTTCCTGTATTTCGTGCTCTGTTTTACTATCCAACGCACTGGTTGCTTCATCTAAAAGTAGAATTGGAGGATCCTTTAAAAGTGCGCGCGCAATCCCCACTCTTTGTTTCTCTCCTCCGGACAGCTTTAATCCTCGCTCACCAACGAGCGAATCATATTTCTTGGGTAGAGACATTATGAAATTATGAATTTGTGCTTCCTTAGCTGCTCTGATAATCTCAGAGCGCGTTGCACTCTCACGCCCGTAGGCAATGTTGTAGTAAATGGTATCGTTAAAAAGGACGGTATCCTGAGGAACAACACCAATTGCGTGATGCAAGCTATTCTGAGTGACATCACGCACATCTTGCCCATCAATAAAAATCGCACCTCCAGTCACATCGTAGAAGCGAAACAAGAGGCGACCAATCGTTGATTTTCCAGAACCAGAGGGCCCTACAATCGCAGTTGTTTGTCCGGCAGGAATATCAATAGCAATTTCACTTAAAATTTGTTGACCTATCTCGTAGCTGAAACTCACCTTTTCAAGGGCCACGTGACCTTTCGAGACTCTCACACTTGGCGCATTTGGCTTGTCGCGCACCTCTGGTGGTTCATCGAGCAGGTCAAACATCTGACGCATGTCTGCGAGTGACTGTCTGATTTCACGATATACAGCACCAAGAAAATTGAGAGGAAAAGTGATCTGAATCATGTATGCGTTGACAAGTACGAAGTCTCCCGCAGTCAGTTTGCCCGCCTGCACCCCGACTGCCGCAAGCAGCATCACAGCTACAAGACCAATAGTGATAAGAATTGCTTGGCCAAAATTTAGAAAAGCCAATGTATAGCTGGTCTTCAAAGCAGCAGACTCATAACCAGCCATCGCTAGATCGTAGCGCGAGGACTCTTTTTTTGCCGCCGCAAAATACTTCACAGTTTCATAATTTAAGAGGCTGTCGATTGCTTTTTGGTTTGCGTCCGTATCCTGCTGGTTCATCTCCCGACGCAACTTCACTCGCCATTCTGTGACCCAGAAAGTAAACCACATATAGATGAAAATCGTAGCGAGAATGATGCCTATGTAACGCCAATCGTCCAACTTCCAGAAAATTGCAGCTCCAATAAAGACCAATTCAAGGATCAGAGGACCTGTTGAAAATACTAGGTAGCGCAACAAGTATTCTACACCCTTGACGCCCCGCTCCATGATCCGGCTTAACCCCCCCGTTTTACGCGTGATGTGATAACGCATTGACAGGCTGTGGATGTGTTCAAAGGTTTCGAGCGCGAGCCTGCGAAGGGCCCTTTGTGCAACTTTCGCGAACAGGGCATCGCGAAGTTGTTGAAAACCATTTGTCATAATCCGCGCACAACCATACGCAACCGTGAGACCAAGTGCGCCAAGCGCAACTTCTGGCAAACCACTGCCTACGAGATCATCAACGGCCCACGCTTGTAGAATGGGAGCGAGTACTGCTATGAACTTGCTTCCCACGAGCGCTAATAGTGCAAATACGACACGTGCACGAAGATCAAAATCACCAATCGGCCAAATTAAAGGCGATACACGTTTCACGGTACGCCAAGCGGCTTGGCTTTCGCTCAGTTCGGATGCTTCTGTGATTTTTGGGGAGTAAGTGATTTGGATTTACCCTCGATTTTCGCCGCGGTTTAATGCTAACAAATAGGCCGTGCTTAAAACATTTTTTAAGAAGTAAGAACCTCTACAAAAAACTCACGTGCTGGTTACCTAGCTCCAACACCAATCCATTTGACAGCACACTTGTTATACCTAAGTGGGCAGGTATGTTTACCGCCCATTGCCAAAAACAAAAGAACTAATGGTAATGGTTAAGTTAACAGAGGTCGGGAGGTTACAATATCGGACATTTAGTTTCACTTCAGGGTATGGGCCAGTGGTGGTGTGTAGGTAGTATATTGTTGGGGTGTTAAACAGATGTCTGCGGGGTATGACTATTAAAAGCTTGGGTTTTCCCATTTTCAAAAACAAGCAACGTCTCAAATGGCTCTTTATTGCTTCCCATCTCCATACCGGGGGAACCAATGGGCATGCCGGGAACACTTAAGCCAAGAGCCTTCGGTCTCTCGATTAGTAATCTACGAATATCTTCTGCAGGTACATGGCCTTCGATAAAATAACTGCCAATTGTGGCCGTGTGGCAGGAACTGAGATCAACAGGTATGGCCAATTGTGATTTAATCAACCTCAAAACTTCGTCATTTACAAAGTTCACTTCAGTCTTCAACCCCGCTGAGATCATTCTTTCAACCCAAGCACCACAACACCCGCATGATTCTGTCCTATTCACAATTAAAGCATCTGCGGATGCAAAAACGCTTTCAGAAAAAGTAGAGATTGCCAGTGTTCCGATCAAAAATTCACGGCGTAACATAAAAGGACCTCGCCTCGAATTGCTGAGCATGAGAGATGTATACCTAAAGTTTACTATTCAATAAGTAGCCGGTCCAAATTACGTTTAATGAACCAATGGGCCATCTTAATGTAGCTTATGGAATGAGAGGAAATTCTGATCGCTAAAGATAATCGTCTTATCAGCACTGGCAGTTGGCGTCACAATGCTTGTTATCCGCAAGGTGCCAATACTCCGTTTCTATGCCGAGCGGCTGTTGCAAAATTCAATAGTGAGGACAATCCTTTTCAGAGGATTATGGCGATTGGCGCAATTATTGATATTTAGGAGATAAGCATCAGGAAGAAAGGCTTTGGCAAATCACCGAATGCAGTCTTTATTGCTCTAACCGTGGTCTCAGGACTTTTGGTGACGGCAAACAGTTATGCAGAAAACATCACAGTCAGTAAGACTATACCTAATCATTTATCAGCCAGCCCTAAGGAAACCTTTTTTGTTGTTGGAGATTTTGTCCGGAGTGGATAAGCAGGACAAAGGTTCATGCTTAAGCATGGGCAATGCAAAGGACAAGATTGCAAGTGGGGCGCCCATCAGACCGAACGAAGATTGAAAGCAAAACATTCATCTTCAAAAAAAGTGGGAAATGAAGTTTTCTACGGGTTGAGTATCCATATCCCAGAAAATTTTGGTTATGAATTTACCGCTGGTAAAATGTCTTTATTCCAAGCAAAAATGACCGGTATTGATAAGCCTTTATGGGTGTTAGATACCGATGGCACAGGGTGCTATTTAAAATTACCTCACAGTCGCAGTGTCAAATGTACAATCGGTTTCATTGAGAAAGGCCGATGGCATGATTTTGTTGTGAAGGTGGACTTTGGCAGAGAACAAGTTAAAGGGCACAAATATTTTGAGATATGACAGAATGGTGAGAGAAAAGACTGCGACTCCTCCACACCCATCGTGACTAATAAAGTGATGGGTGAGTCAAGAGGTCATGGATGGAATAGTAATAAACAAGAAATTACTATGCGATATGGAATCTATAAATGGGAAATTGGAGATTTTTTAAAATTTACAGGGTCCAAAAAACCCAAAGTTAAAACATTCATATAGCCCAACGGTTATACAAATATAAAATTCCCCTTTAAATATGACTGGGTAAAAGAGTTGATGACAACTGTTACGTATTATGACGAAGTCAGAATTGGGAAATCATTAGAAGAAGCAAGCATTCAAGATAAAGCTGTAGATTGATGGAACATTGTTCCATAGTAGTCAGTCTGAGATAGCTTATGACGGCGTAGTTATTATGAAAAACCTCACACCTAAGCAGAGAAAAATGTTCATGTGGGTAGCAATAGCATTATGGGGGCTGTTTGCCTTTAAGGAGTACCTTCCATTTTAGCCAACCTCACCATGACACAAATGATAAGAATGACAGTGTTTTCATAAACCTCTGGCAAATGTCCTCATGGGCGACTTTTCAATTTCTTTGTCATTTCTGTCATTCCTGTCATCGCCATTATAAAAGAACACAAATACCTCCACTCGTGTTAGGCACCGCCTTTGCCGAAACACGTTTATGAGCATTTAGGT
This sequence comes from uncultured SAR116 cluster alpha proteobacterium, assembly GCA_902547925.1. Classification (GTDB taxonomy): domain Bacteria; phylum Pseudomonadota; class Alphaproteobacteria; order Puniceispirillales; family Puniceispirillaceae; genus MED-G116. The sequence goes on from CACCQD010000013.1 coordinate 5,320, forward strand.
AACTCACTTAAATGACCGAAAAAGCAACTGATAGTGGTTAACACCGTCAGTGCCATATTTGTGTAGTTGATAAGTATATATACGTGCAGCAGGGTGGTGGCCCTTGCCAGCCCGGACTGACGCACAGAATGTGCCTGTTGACGATGCGTCACTGATACGTAAACTGGCGGTAGTGCTTATGTAGCTGTCCATGTAAGTGCCTAGCCAAGGAACCGTTGTTCTCAGCGCATCTTCATCAAAGTATCATTTCCTTGCCATCTCGAAAACCTCCCGAAACAATTATAACCTGGGCTAGTTTTAGGTGGCTAGGACAGACGACTTCGTGACCAAAATATCAGGGAAGTGTGAATATTGCCTGAACTCTGGACGGGAGTTATTGATGCTGGTTGCTGCCTGCGATAGTCCTCCGATTGGAGGGGGCAAGCTCATTGGGCGGTGGTGCTTGGGCCTCTGACTTTAGTGTGTTGTTGGAAATGGGCACAAAATTGAGTTATGCTGTGCTATTCCTCACGCCGCAACGAAGGCGTTTTCACCCAACTCGATCTTATTTTCTATGTGCTCTCTTATGTAAGCTGGGATCTCCATGTCATCGAGTCCAAATAAACCGCACCCGCGCAAGGCATCACGCATATTTACTGATCGACCGAGAAATTGAAATATTGAACGATAACAGGAAATATCCTGAACAGAGTCGATAGTGTTACCCAATCCCAAACCAGAAAAAAACTGCTCACGTTTGGTCGTGGTTGCGTAAAGAGTGGTATGCCAAATTGTGTGGCCCAAAAATTTTTCACGTTCTGAAATATAAAGTCTGTGACCAGAGTAATAGGCGATGCCATCATATTTTGAGACATTAATCGTTCCGTCATTGTTGGCGATACGTTCAATTGTCTTCGTTCCCACGATGCCATCAACCTCAAACAAATAGACAAGACTTCGTTGAATCATACTCTCACGCGCTTTGACGATAAAATGATTGTAATAGAAACCCAAAAAGGGAGATAAAGAGTCAGTCGGTACCGATTTGTTCCGAATGTCTGAGAGAAATTCGTTTGTGTAGGATCGATAATTTAAAATTCCTCGAGGCGGGTGTAGAGCGATAAGACTTCTAAACTTATGATGAGGCAATAAAAGTTCCCAATCTTCTAAACCAAAATGGTCGCAGATCCGCTGCATACTCTGAAGTCTTGGAAACGATTTTCCTGATAGGTATTTGGTAAATTGTTGTCGGGAAATTTTGATCTCTTTGCACACTTGAGTGATCGAGGAACTGTACCCGATAAGCAACTTTAAATTCTTGCTTACATCACTTTTTTCCATCCTAAACTCCTCCAAATTTTACCCAAAAATGACGCGATATGGTTATCAAGATTTACAAATAGCGTCAAAAATTTGATTCATAGGCTATATGCATCAAGAAACCAATAGCTCATAGTTTTTCCAATGGGTTCTTTGAGAATCTGAAAGATGCAAAAAATTTAAAGAAATTGTGCGTTTAGGCGCAATAAATTTAGGGAGGCTTCGCGTGTTAAAGTTGAGACTTATTAAAGTAATAACACGATTTTCCCGAAACCTGAGTCTAGCTGCAATTCTATGCTCGGTTTCGATATTTGGAATAATCAATGTTGCTAAAAGTGCGGAATTGAATGTCAGGCTAGGAGAGGATTTTACGACCCTTGATCCTGCTTTTTGGCAAAGTGGTGCAGACTTCACGATGATCAATGTTTTGTTCCCAAAACTAATTGAATTCAAGTCAGGATCAGATTGGGAATATGAACTCCAAGCTGCTGAGTCGATTGAACAGGTGGATGAGCTCACAATCAAGTTCAAGCTCAAACCGGGTTTGATGTGGACGGGGGATTACGGAGAAGTAACAACAGAAGACGTCAAGTACTCATACGAACGTTATATCGACCCTGAACTAGCATCACCGATCATTGGTGACTGGTTGCCGCTTAAACAAGTTGAAATTGTGGATAAATATAGCGGCATCATTCACTTGAAAGAACCTTTTGCACCAATCTGGTGGAGCACATTGCCTTACACTAGTGGAGCAATCGTATCCAAAAAAGCAACTGAGAAAGCCGGTGGAAAATTCACAACTGATCCCGGCGCAACAGCTGGGGCTTACAAAATCGAAACATGGGTCCCTAGGGAAAAAATAGTGCTTATTCCACATGATGGCTGGAACGGACCGAAAGCGGGTTTCGACAAGATTACAATTTTGCCAATTCAGGAGCCAAAATCTGCAGAAATTGCTTTTGAGGCCGGTGAAATTGACATCACCGAGATTTCAATCGGCTCTGTGCCTAATTTTAGGAAATCACTTCCTGCAGGCGGTGTTTTGGATGTTCGCCCCACTGCTGATTACACGTTTCTTGGCATAAACATTGCCAACGAGGATCTATCTGATGTCCGCGTTAGGCAGGCTATCAAGAAAGCGATAGATGTTGATGCTATTTTGGAAGGCGCATATTTCGGCGTTCCAGAGAAATCTACTGGGCTTGTGGCACCTGGACTGGTCGGTTACACCGGTGTTGCTCCTGACCCCAGAGATGTCGACGGGGCAAAAGCCTTGCTTGCAGAGGCTGGAGTAAGTGACCTAAACCTTGAGGTTGATGTTTTGAATACAGCAGAATTCATAACAGCTGCTCAGATCATTCAAGCCAACCTTGGTGAGATTGGGATAAACCTGCAAATCAATCAATTGGACTCAGGAGCATTCTGGAATGTTGCTGCCGACAGAAAGGAAGCTCTTCAGCTTACCCTTAACAACTATACCAGTCCACCAGACCCATCTTGGTCAACCCAATGGTTTCTTCGTGACCAGAAAGGGATTTGGAATTGGGTTTGGTTAGATAGCGAAAAGTTTGACAATTTGCATTTTGCAGCGTTGAAGGAAACGGACATGAAAAAGCGCGAGACGATGTATTACGACATGCAGAGGGTAATGGACGAATCCGGTGGCTTTCTGTTTATAATGCATCCGCCCAGCGTGATCCTATATCGTGACAATATCAGGCCGGGACTTTATCCAAATGGTGGATTAAAATTGTCCGAATTCCAGCCAGCGAATTAATCAACTAAAAAAAATCAGGGTCGACGCAAGTCGGCCCTTTTTTGCTGCGCCATTCAACATGCAAGCTCAAATTGGATCTCTTGATCCTTTAGCTCGAAATTTCTTGTGTCGATCAAAACTTCGAGAAACTCATGATCATTTATACAATAAAAAGAGTTTTATTAGCGATGTTAATCGTCGCTTGTGCCGTCTCCACCATGTTTTTAATGATTCATGCAGTGCCTGGTGACCCAGCCAATGTCATGCTTGGGCCAAGAGCTACCCCGGAAATCAAAGAGGCATTAAGGGCGAGGTTACATCTTGATCAACCGTTGACTACGCAGCTTTTCTATTTTTTCAAGGGCCTTGTTTCGGGAAATTTTGGATTTGATCTGAGGTCAAATCGACCCGTTCTTGACATAGTGCTTGAGCAATTGCCCCACACCCTTATTCTTGTATCTTCAGCACTAATTGTATCAATATTAGGCGTCCCTGTCGGCTGCTATGCTGCGATACACAGGAATGGCAAATTTGACAGAATTGTTGGTGCTATTTCTGTGTCAATCATTGCAATGCCAGCAATTGTTGTTGGCTTGTACATGCTTCTGTTCTTTTCTGTTGAGCTACGCCTTTTCCCTGTTATCGGGGCCGGAGACAGTCAAGATTGGCTAGATTATTTATGGCATCTAACGCTGCCTGTCGTGACGATTGGCATTGCTTGGATAGGGTATATTTCACGGCTTGTTCGTGCATCCATGATCGAAGTCTTAAGTCAAAATCATGTGCGAATGGCAAGAGCTTTCGGATTGCCCGAAGCGAGAGTGATGAGCAGATATGCACTTCGTATCGCTGTTCTTCCCTCAATTACAATGATGGGTGTGAGCGTTGCATTCATACTCTCCAGCACAGTGATAACAGAGATAATATTCGCCCGCCCTGGGCTTGGTAGCTTGCTTTATGAGTCTGTGCTCAGCAGAAATTACCCTCTAGTAATGGGAACGGTTTTGGTGAGTACAATCTTCATTGTTAGCGGCACGACGATAGCTGATTTGATCAATGCGGCGCTCGACCCGAGAGCATTGAAGGAAACTGAATAATGTCTTTGGACCAGAAAAAGGAATTGCAGAATTTTTCAGATGAACTCTCGTCAAAGCTTATTTATCGACTCTTTAGAGATCCAATGGGCGTGGTTGGACTACTGATTGTAATCAGCTTCCTGATAATCGCAATTTTCGCAGATTTTCTTGCGCCTTATGATCCGAGCAAAATTGATATTTTGAACAAACTTCAAGGCCCTAGTGCTGACCATTTATTTGGCACCGATCAATTGGGGCGAGACACGTTATCAAGATTAATTTACGGCACACAAATAGCCTTGATGGTTGCAGGGGTATCAATTGGATTGGCTGTGATCATTGGTTCGATTTTAGGTGCAATTGCCGGATATGGGCCCAACTGGATAGATTTCGTGATCATGTTGTTGTTTGACATGGTGCGATCATATCCGGTTATCATGTTCGCACTTGCCGTTGTTGTGCTATTTGGTCCTAGTCTGTTCACAATTATGGCAATTATTGTTGCCACATCATTTCCCACTTACGGACGTCTGATGCGCACGCAGACGCAAAGCCTGCGTCAAGCTGAATACATATTATCAGCACGGGCTCTTGGCATAGGGATGCCACGCATTCTTCTCAGGCACGTTCTACCCAACACTATCGGTCCGATTCTTATCGTGGCTAGCATGGATGTTCCGTTTGTCATAGCGCTTGAGGCCGGGTTGAGTTTTCTTGGCCTTGGTGTCAGGCCTCCCACACCAAGTTGGGGGAGTATCTTAAACGATGGATATACTTACATCAGGAACTCCAAGTGGATTTTGATTAGCGCAGGCATTCCTCTAATTCTCGTTACCATCGGATTCACATTCTTGGGCGAACAGCTTCGCGATTTCTTTGATCCTAAAATAGATCGGGGCTCGCGATGAAAGCGTCAATGTCACCTGTCATTAAGATCCGTGGACTTACGATTGAGTTTAACGGAGTCCCCGCAGTAAAGTCAGTGGATTTGAACATTAGCAAGGGGCACATCGTTGGAATAGTTGGCGAGAGTGGCAGTGGTAAATCGACCCTTGCGTCTGCGTTGATCGGATTACTCCCAAATTCGGCAAGGGTCACCAGTGGCAAAATTCTCTTTGATGATCAGGAAATCACTTCTGCGACACCGGACGTTCTGAGAGAATTACGTGGGCAGCGCATATCAATGGTCTCACAGGATACGCTGAGTGCCTTGAACCCAGTGCTCACTATTGGTGAGCATCTGATAGACATCCAATTTCGTGAAACCATCAGCTTGGTGGAAAAACGGCGACGCTCCATAGCAGCATTAGAGTCAGTGCATATGCCGGACCCCAAGGCGCGTATGTCAATGTATCCTCATGAATTGTCCGGAGGCCAGAAGCAGCGCGTTTCCATTGCGATGGCCGTCATGGTAAAGCCAGAAATTCTTATTGCTGACGAACCTACAACCGGATTGGACGCAACTTTGGAAGTCGAGATCATTGCGTTGCTCAAGGAACTGCAGAGAAAGATAAGATGTGCCATGGTTTTTGTTACGCATCATCTGGGTGTGGTTGCCTCACTCTGTGATGATGTGGTGGTAATGCATCAAGGTAGCATCCAAGAAATGGGAGACGTTAGAAGTGTTTTTCTGACGCCAAAAAATGACTACACGAAAAAACTCCTTAAGTGTGATCCAGCTCAAATAGAGGAAAAATGCCGACATTTACCAACGATGGAAGCACCCAACCAAAAAAGAGTTGAGGACGAAGAAGCAAAGATCCAGCGCCTTGCCAGAGATCAAGCTCCAATTTTACAGATCAAGAACCTCACGGTGAAATTTCGCAAACCCTTGGGACTAACAACGTTGTTTCAAAAGGCTATCTCAAGAGAAATTAAGGCTGTGGATAATGTGTCGCTTGATCTTTTTAAGGGTGAAACCCTTGCAATTGTTGGGGAGAGTGGATCCGGTAAAACAACGTTAATTCGCTCGATAGTAAGGTTGGTTTCTTGCCACACAGGCACAATTAGCTTTTTCGGCAAATCAATACTCGATCAAAGCCGAAATGACTTGGAGTCTGCCCGAAACGAAATTGCTCTCATTTTTCAAGACCCCATCGGGAGTCTAAGCCCGAGAATGACGGTTGAAAAAATAATTAAAGAAGCGCTTAGCAGTGAATTGGGTAATTCCGATGATCAGGTTCAAGAGGTTCAAAATCTTCTCTCCCTGGTTGGACTTCCCGCGAAATTTTCCTGTCGATATCCCCATGAACTATCTGGCGGTCAAGCACGGCGGGTCTGCGTGGCCAGGGCGTTAGCTCAAAAACCGAAATTGTTAATTGCCGATGAACCAACTGCGGGGTTGGACGTGTCCATTCAAGGCGAAATCCTGAACCTTTTGGCTGAAATTCAGGACAAGCTTCAATTACCAATTTTGATTGTCACTCATAATCTCAACGTTGTTCGGCATATAAGTGACAGAATGGTAATAATGTTGATGGGCGTGGTTGTCGAGGAGGGGGCTACAGAGGATATTTTTTCTAATCCGTCGCATGATTACACGCGGCGTTTGCTGCATTCGAACATTCACGCTTTGCCGGAATGATGAGAAAGGGCGGGACTAGAAATGAATGACCTCCTATACATGTCAGCCACAGATGCTCTTGAGAAGTTTAGATCGCGCTCGCTATCACCTGTGGAACTTGTTGAATCAATAATAACGCGCTCTGAGAAAATACAGGATACGATTAACCCATTCGCTGACAGATATTTCGATGAGGCTCTCAACAATGCGAAAATAGCTGAGGCAAGATATAAAGATCCAGATGACAGGTTGGGGATTCTTGAGGGATTGCCACTGGTTGTTAAGGATAGCACCCCAATCAAGGGCCGACGTTCCACGAATGGTTCGCTTATCAACAAGGATCGCATGGATCAACGTACAAACCCGTCAATCGAAAGACTGTTGGCGAGTGGCGCGAATTTATTTGCCAGAACGACTTGTCCTGAGTTCTGCTGGCTTTTTACCTGCCATTCGCGCATGTGGGGTGTTACGCGCAACCCTTGGCGTTTAGATATTACGCCCGGCGGTTCATCAGGTGGATCGGCTGCAGCCTTAGCTGCTGGCGCAACAACAATTGCCACAGGCAGCGATAGCGCTGGCTCAATAAGACAACCTGCGAGCCAATGTGGGGTTGTTGGCTATAAACCACCTTATGGGCGAATGCCTCTTTCTCCATCGAATTCTTTTGATCCGTTTGTTCAAATTGGTCCTATGGCAAGGACTGTGGCCGATGCGGCTTTAATGTCAAACGTGATGTCAGGGCCGCATTCCTTGGACCATACGGCCCTGAATGATAGCGTTATAATTCCAAATCGCCTGCCGGGCATTACCGGCATGAACCTGGCCTTTTCTAGAAATCTTGGACATTTCCAACTCGCTGATGATGTTGAGCGAGAATTCATGCTATCGATAGATGCTCTTCGGACAGCGGGCGCGAATGTGGAAGAATTATCACTGAGCGGGCTTGATGAGATAATTGGGTTGTCACATGGTGCTCAGGAGTTTGTTGCACATGAATTTCTTCAAGAAGCCATAGACAATCATCCAGATATCATCAGCGATTATGTTCCAGAGTTACTTGAAACAGCGTTGAGTTTCAATTCGTCAGATTTTCGCAAATCCACCTCACTTGCAGGTGAAATCTGGCAAAGCCATCTTGGGCCTTTGTTTCAAGAATATGAGGCGTTGCTCTGTCCAACTGTATCCTCACCCTTGGTGCCTGCAGAAAATTGGCAAAAACAAAAGATAACTATCAACGGTCACGCACTTACGGATACCGAAATGACCATGACGGGATTGTTTAACCTTTACAGCAGATGTCCAGTTCTCTCGCTGCCCAGCGGGATGACAGACGACGCCTTGCCCTGCGGACTGCAGATCATTGGCCGCCCGTATGATGATGTTACGGTATTTCAAATTGGAGCCGCTTTGGAAGAAATCCAGCCGTGGGCATCATCATCTGACAGTTGGCCCTCTCTGAGTTCAATGACAAACACATGAAATTTAGCTATTGCGGAAAAATTTGATGAATATTGATGATCTTTGCTACATGTCCGCTCACGAGGCTCTGGAGAGATTTCGAAATTTATCTCTGTCTCCAGTCGAGCTGCTTGAGGCTCTGATGGAAAGAGCGAATTTAATTTCCAATACGGTGAACCCATTTGCAGATTGTTATTTTGAAGAAGCTCGAGAAAGAGCAAAAAAGTCTGAGGTTATGTATGTACAACGAACCGCTCACATTGGTCCTCTCGAAGGTATCCCTCTTGCGGTTAAAGACCTTTGTGAAATAACTGGAAAACGAACAACTGCGGGATCTCTAATAAATGCTCAAAACATCTGTGAGCAAACGTCCCCGCACGTGGAAAGGCTTATCGATGCAGGAGCAAACGTTTTTGCGAGGACGACAATACCTGAATTTGCTTGGCTGTTTACCACACAATCTCGAATGTGGGGTGTTACCCATAACCCTTGGAAAATAGGTATATCTCCAGGTGGCTCTTCAGGTGGTTCCGCAGCCGCTCTTGGAGCAGGAGCTACGACAATCGCAACAGGCAGTGACAGCACGGGTTCAATCCGGCAACCGGCAAGTCAATGTGGTGTTGTGGGATACCAACCGCCCCATGGCCGCATTCCCAACATTGGCTCCAGTTCCTTTAATGGATACGCCAAATCGGGGCCGATGACACGAACAGTTAAAGATTGTGCAATCATGGCAAATGTGATGTCAGGCCATGACTACCGGGACCATAATTCTTTCATTGAGCCTGTTCAAATAGAACTTAATGATCAAAATTTAGCAGGCATGAAAATAGCGTTCTCGATGGATTTGGGCTGTTATGAAGTTTCAGAAGATGTTCAACTTGAGACTAATGACGCAGTCAGAGCATTACGCAAGGCTGGTGCCAAGGTCGAAGAAGTTTCTGTAACATGGGCAGCTGATCTTATCGATCTTGCGCTTGGCAATCAGGAGGTATTATTCGCAGCATTTTTAAATGAAACTGTCAAAGATCATAGAGATATTGTCAGTGATTTTGTGCCACAATTATGTCAAACTGCTAACAGCTACCCAGCCGAAATTTATCACCAATCCATTCTTACTGCGGGTAAGATCTGGTTAGAACATCTTGGTCCTCTTTTTCAACATTATGATGCTTTTGTAATGCCCACGACAACCTTCACAGACATTCCTGCAACTGGATGGCAAAAAGACACAGTAAATGTAAACGGCAAACAATATACAGATACTGACACTACCATGGCGGTTATTTGGAATATGTATAACCGATGCCCGGTGATGGCGCTTCCATCAGGAAGAGCATCGAGTGGTGTCCCCACAGGCATTCAGATAATAGGTCGTCCGCATGATGATCAAACAGTGTTCCAGATTGCCAACGCCTTTGAAAAGGAGAAACCTTGGCTTGATTGTTTAGAGAGAAGGCCTGTTTTGACACCAAAACTTTTTTGACGGATTTGGTCGCTTTGGTGGGGTCAGTAAACTCTTTGAGAGGCTAACGAATTTGAGTGCGGTGAAATGGAAAATCATAACACGATAACCAATCCCGATTTGACGGTAGGTGAAAACAACAAACAGCGATGGAACCAGGCTAAGCATAGGCGACAAGGATTTCATAATGCCAACCATGTTTTTCGTCGTGCGTTGATGGTTAGGTCAAAAAATGTTTTGGTTCTTAGGCCTCAAGTCAGAGCCAGCATCCAAATTAGTGCCGATTTGCGAGAACTAATTAACCATCCTGCATTTTCGGCTCTGTGCTGTATCCGTGAAGATGAAATCGTGCTGGAGGAGTCAGCAGATGATTTTTCCACAAGGCGACCGCATTCTATTCAATCAATTTCAAAACTTCATGTTCACCTTATTATTGGTCGTTTGATTGAGCAGGGGGAATTATGTTTAGACGCAAAAGTGAGGGATTACTTGCCGGACATTGGTAGCGGCTACGCAGAGGCGCCGATTCAGGCTCTTCTAGATATGGCGGTGATTAACGATTTCTCTGAGGATTATTTTGATCCAAACTCTGATTGTTATACCGAAGAGATCGCTCTTGGTTGGCGCTTGCCACGTAACCAGGACTCTGATGAAACTACCCTCGAGGATTTCACAAACGGCATAACCGGCTACCAGAGTGGAGGCGCGGTGCCGGTTGCTCATTATAAATCTGCCAATACAGATGTGCTAACTCGAGTAATTGCAAAAATCTCATCAAAAAGTCCGGCCCAGCACATCGAAGACATTGCTGACGCTGTTGGTTACGAGGGCGCTTTCTTCATTAGTCTGAGTCCCGAGGGTTGCCCGGCTTTTTCCGGTGGAGGCTGTCTTAGCGCACGCGATCTTGCGCGTTTTGGCTTAATTTTCACAAGACAGGGAAGAAATATAGCTGGCCAACCTTTTGCTAATAATGAATTTCTCTCAAAAACCATTTCCAGAGATGCGCCACAGCTGTCGGAGCCAAAAGGTTGGCTTAGATATTCAAATCATCTTATGACCGATGGCCGTTTCGTCGGCCATGCAGGCTATGGTGGGCAATTTCTTTTGATCGACACCAAGAGAAAAACCTCGTTTTCTTTTTTAAGCGTGTTGGAAAATGAGGACGGTTATGATGATGCATATATGGGTAAAGTCGCGGTAACATTGAAAAACGTGCTGCAGCAATTTTGATTTACTTCCGTATTCCACGACCCTCCCCATGATAAGCAAGTCAGAAACTGCACAAATATTACCAATATTTCTCCATCAGCAATTTTTGGTGAAAACTCACCTGGTGTTAAAGGGATACTCATTTGCCAAAAAAGGGCCAGTAAAAGCCGGTCCTAGTCTAGGGGGGAATAAAAATACATACATTCACTTTCTACGACGACTTCGCGACAAAAATGTTAGGGAATTGTGAATATTGCCTGAACTCTGGGTCAGGATCCAAAGGCCAAGTTCCAAACAAAAAGGTCCGTGGTCCGCGGACCTTGAGCCACGGGTCACGGACCTCGGATCGGGGTTACTGGGGCTTGTTGCTGGATTTGGGTCGAACTGGTTGTGGGGGCCGGGCAGAGTTTAGATGTGATTGTAATTTGAATCGTGCGCAAGCTAGTCCCGATAACAGTGCGTTGATCTGCAACTATTGATATGTCGGCACAAGTCTTTGGATGCTGACATTGCAGCCAATCAGCTATAGGATTTCGAACGAGAGAAAAAAGCGAGAGGGGGAGTCTTGGAATTTAATCATTTTTTGTCATCTTATTATCCTGACACCAGCTATGGCGCCGACCGGCATTATTCAGACATGTTGGAACAGGCCATTGCTGCAGAGCGCTTTGGCTATGCGTCGGTGTCCATCCCCGAACACCATCTGATGAACATTCTAATGAATCCTGCACCGCTGCAGATGGCGATCAAAGTCGCCAGTGAGACGAGGCGCATCAAAATCATCACTTCGGTTGTCCAACTGCCACTGCATGATATGCGGACCTATGCCGGCGAGGTGGTTCTAGCCGAACTGTTCACTGAAGGACGTTTGATCCTAGGCGTTGGACGCGGCGCTTTCAGCATTGAGATGGACTGGATGGGCACGCCAATAGAGACAAGCCGAGAAAAATTCGACGAGAGCCTCAATGTCCTGCAGGCATTGCTGGAGCAGGAAAATGTCAGCTGGTCGGGCAAATACTACAATTTTGACGAATTGACCGTGATGCCAAGGCCCGTGCGTCCTGTGCATTTCATGATGGCCGCCCTGTCCCCGCCGGCAATCTACCATTCCACGCTACGCGGGTTTCATATTCAGACCACGCCATTGATGGATTCGAATGAGAAAATGCTTGAGCAGATTGGCGCATTCTACAAGGCCAAGGACGAGCTTGGCGATGCCGGCAAACACCTGACCATCAGCTTGTCACGCGTGTGCTGGCTGGCAAAGGACGAGGCCGACAAGCGCGCAAAGCTGGAACTGGCGAATGACTATTACGCGAGGTTCGACAATGTCTATACCGGCCCCGGTGAAATTAGAAGCGGGGCCATCTCAAGGCTGCCGAGGACCCAGACATTGGAGGAACTGGAGCAGAACCTTCTGATCTGCACGCAGGACGAATTTATTGACCAGCTGGCAGTCTATGAGGAAGTCGGTGTAAATGAATTGATCCTGAGTCAGAACATCGGAGCGCCTAATGATGAGACACTCGACAACATGCAGTCAATCGCAGAAATTGTTATGCCTCAGTTCTCAAAGCTTGAAAAGATCAAGGCCGCTGAGTGAGTCCTTACCACTGTAATTGGCACACAAGATGGCAGCAAGTTGAGAGTGATGACTGAAGTTATAGATTGCGCCTACTCTATTGAAGGCAACGGCGAGCCTCTTGTTCTGATCCACGGGATTGGCGCAGCACGTGACGCTTGGCGTTTCATCACCCCTCATCTTCATGAGCATTTCACCGTCGTGACCTATGATCTGCGTGGCCACGGCGAATCTCCGCTGTCGAAACCCGGCTTTAAACTTGATGATCTTGTAGACGACCTCGAGCGGCTGCGGGATCACCTCCGATTGGAGCGCATGCACCTTGCTGGTCACTCGCTTGGTGGGATGATCGGACCCCGTTATGCTTTGAGATTTCCTGAACGGGTGTTTTCCCTTGGCCTCTATTCAACGGCGGCAGGACGGACCGAGGATGACAGCGCCAAGGTATGGACAGTAGTCAAGGCGATGGAACAGAAGGGGATTGAGAAGGTACTTGGAACGCTGACAAACCGCTGGTTTACTGACGAATTCATAAACCGTAACCCGGATATTGTGGAACGTCGGCTGAAACAGGTGATGGCAACTGATCCTGACATCTTCATGAATGTGTTCCGTATCTATGCTGGTACAGAAATGATGCCATGGCTCCACAAGGTCACCCACCCTGCACTGATCATCACGGGAGAATTAGATGGGGGATGCAACCCGCGCCTTAACATGCTCATCGATGAAGCCATGTCAAGTTCGAAGCTGATTGTTCTAAAGGGATTGAAACACTCGATTCTTGTTGAGGCGGGGGAAACAGTCGCAAGGCACCAGATTGAGTTTGTTCACGGCTGAAAAGTCGCAGTCGCTAAGACGGGCAAATCGGCAGTCATGCCGCTGATCAGATTCTACGCCATCAGAAAATGTTAGAGCAGCCAGACGAAGCCGCTGAAATTCTCGATCGAGCCGATCAATACAGCCTAGCGTTTGAGAAGGTCGCAGGCGATAGTCTCCGCCTTCTGGCCAAATACAGCCTTAAATCTGATATCCGCTCCAAGCATCATCCGCCCAACTTTTCGCATTTTCAAGGAGGTGACCCGCCGCGAATGTCAGATCGCGGTTACTGATTTAAATTGAAGGTTGAGGCGTCTGTAAATAATTTAATTTAACGGTACAAAAAATTAAATGTTAGGGTTAAAAGCGCCAACTTAATAGCAACTTGTGCTAAGTGAGCCGTACTTAATGAAAAATTTATCAAGCCAGCAACTCAGTTTTATACTGATGGTTACAGCCATGTGCTGTTTGCCCGGTATGGATGCTATGGCGAAATATTTGTCGCAAACCATGCCGGTTATGCAAGTAATTTGGTTCCGTTATCTTGGTCAATTTCTTGTGGTGCTTTGTATACTTTCATCGAGTCTGAGAGCTTCTGTTAAAACAAATAATTTGGGAACTCAACTCCTAAGGTCTGTAACATTATTTGGGACAACTATTTGTTTCTTTTTTTCGCTTAAGTTTATTGACCAAGGTCAAGCGGCTGCCACCTTCCAAGTGGCGCCGCTAATTATTTCATTGCTGGCAATGCTATTTCTTGGGGAGCGTCTGGGCGTAAAAAAATACTTGGGCATACTGATAGGCTTTACTGGCGCAATCATCATAGTGCAGCCACAGCAATTTTATTTTTCAGCATTTGCGCTATTACCGCTGCTCGCGGCAACATTTTATGCAATTTATGCTGTTCTAACTCGATCACTTGGAGAGGGTGATGACGCCCGGACAACGCTTTTTTACACAACGGCGCTCGGAGCGGTTGTGACTTGTATGATGATACCATTTGTTTGGGTGAGTCCGTCAACAATAGCTGAAATTGCGGCCATCGCTGTGATGGTAACTTTAGCGAGCTTTGGGCATTTTTTGCTTATCAAAGCATTTCAATTAAATGGCGCATCAGATTTAGCGCCACTCAATTATTTTGGCCTTGTTTTTGCGTTACTTTGGGGCGCCTTTTTATTTGATGAGACGCCTGCTGTGACTACTCTGATAGGCAGTGTTATGGTGGTAGGCGCAGGCCTATTCGTCATGAAAGTTTACGTAGAGTCCAAATAAGCAACGTTTTGCAATATGAGCTGGACTGGACATTCTCAACGCTCATTAATAACCAGGCTGGATAAATTTAGTCTTGAGATCCCCGGTATCCGTAGGGTCTGCCTCAGCTAAAAACATGGCAAAAAAGGACCGGCAAAAGCCGGCCCAAATCTAGGGAGAAATACATTCGTGTATATTCACTCTCTGTGATGACTTTGTGGGTAAAATGTCAGGAAAGTGTGAAAACTGGTGTTCGTTAAGTTAGGTTAAGCAGCACGATCATTAAAATAATTACGCTAATAAAAACTAATGGCTCAACCCGTCGGGAGACAGCGTGCTCGCACCATTTTTCTATTTAAAATATCATTTTTTGGTATCGTTTGGCGCGTGCGTGCTGTTTAGTCATTGAGTCGGGATTATTTTTATGCATGAACTTGTTTTTGCCACGATCACAACAGTGCTCAGTTTCCTGATCTATGTATATCCACTGAATGTGCTCGCTCATTTGCTCCTCTCCGCCGAGATCATCGAGCCTGTCACTATTTTTCCGACGGTAGTAATTGGGTTCGCCGTCTTTGTGTATTTCAGGACACACTTAACATCCCGCCTTTTAAGCGGGGTGATCTACTACGGAATGGGCATCGGCTTCATTGCATTCTGGTTGCTCAATATCGGACTGCTTGTCTCGGTGCTATTACCGGGTTTTTCCATCGAGATTGGCTTGATTGGCCTTGTCATTTCCATGATTGTGTGTGCCAAAGCCATTTTGAGTGGGAATAGCATTGCCCTAAAGACAATTCACCTGAAGTCTCCAAAAATAAAGCAAAAATACAATCTCATTTTCATCAGCGACATCCATCTTGGTTCCAACCCGAAGCGGCATCTGGAGAGAATTTGCGATCAGATCCATGAGCTGAATTACGATCACCTGCTCATCGGTGGTGATCTTTTTGATTCGAGCGCCTTCAACGAAGACGATTTGAACCTCCTCAAAGCCTTGGAAAGGCCGATCTTATTTGTCACTGGAAATCACGAATATTACGTCAAGAACCATAACGAAAGAATTGCTAATCTGACTAAATTCGGCTTCACCATTCTGGATAACCAATCAACTCAGTTTGATGAGCTTAACATTATTGGCATCAGCGACAATCAGGCACCCAAGACACAATCCGATATTGCCAGAAGCCTAATCAGTGATGACAGTTTTAATTTACTGATGGTCCATCAGCCTTCCTTGTGGCATCGAGCGCCAGAAAAGATGGACTTAATGCTCTCTGGGCACACACATAACGGACAGATATTCCCCTTCAATCTTCTGGTGCGGCTGCAGTTCAGAACGGTTTACGGTATTTACAGACGTCTGAACTCCCATTTGTATGTCTCATCTGGCAGCGGCACATGGGGCCCGAGAATGAGACTTGGCACGCAAAATGAAGTTGTCCAGATTTCGATCTCCCCGCAGATCAAAAATCATCAAACAATGCCTGGGCAATGATGGTGGCCGCTAATCGCTTTTGGCACGTCAGACTTGCAAAAATTCGGCAGGAAAATATCAGGTTATGACCATTATTGACACATTGGTGAGCTCGGTTCTTCCTGTCGCATTGATTTTTGCCGTGGGTTATTTTGTTGGCTGGCGTGGTGGTTTCAGCCAGCCTGATGCCGCCTCCATCTTCAAATTCATTGCGCAGATCGCTGCACCGGCGATCACAATCAATATCATCATTACCACCGATGTTGCCAGTCTTGACCCGATGCTTGCCGGTCTTTATCTCATCAGCGAGTTGCTAGTTTATGCGGCTGGTTTCTTCGTCACCCGTTTTTGTTTTAGGCTTGGTTTCAAGGATGCGCTTCTTTGCGGCTTTGCTGCATCTTTTGCTAACCATGTGTTGTTCGTCTATCCAATAACTCGGTTCGCCTTTGAACCGACGATGACCATCCCCGTTCGTAGCATCATTACGATCGATGTCATCATTTTTACCCTAACCGTCATTATCCTCAATATCCATCAGGCCCCATCTGCAGGTCCATTGAGGGCAATTTCGGGCCAATTGCGAAATCCGCTTCTGTTGGCGCTACTGCTAGGTGTGCTGGTGGTTCTGAACCCGTTTGGCAGGCCGCCGCTCGCATTTATCAGATGCTCCAGCTTTATCGCCGATGCCGCTGCACCATGCGGCCTGTTTGCATCCGGCATTCTGTTGGCCCGACCGATTTCCAGAAACAGTCTGAAACTTGCCGCCGTCATCGCCGGTCTTAAAATGTTCGTGCATCCAATATTGGGCTTCTTGATCATTGTCATTGCTGGTGGCTATGCAATAGAGGCGGCGCGCACAACTCTGATGGTGACAGTTTCCCCGGTTGGCGTAATGGCATTGACCTTTGCCAGTCGCTATGATGGCAAAACGGACGCAATCGCCCTGTCAATTCTCTGGAGTTTCTGTCTTTCAGTCCTGCTCATACCTCTCATTGCCGTCATCTGAAAACAATCCTGCAAGACTGACTGAGTAGCAGCATGGACTGCTAAACCAGATCAGTGCCATCATGGGGATTGACAATGGTGGGCGTCAAATTAGGTTGCATGTTGTTTTCTCCGGCAATCGGTGGGGATTTGGGTCAGATCACCACAGCCGTTTTTCCGTCTGGACTGTTTTGTCGAAATGTTAGATATCCGTATCAAACTTACAGAGCTCAGATACAATCTGCGCGGATCCTCAAAATGGGATAATGGCTTTGTCTGGCTTTGGCTTGCTGGTCCTTTTCTTTATTTGATCGAGCGCACACCTGCTGACATCTGGCTCTCGGTGTTTGGCATCGTCTTTCTTCTGAGATCTTTCCATACCAACCAATGGCAATGGCTATCCGCATTCTGGGTTCAATCCACAGGCCTTTTCTGGGTTGTTGCTTTGTTGGTCTCAGGCCTTTCCGACAGGCCGCTGTATTCGCTTGGCGAGGCGCTTGCCTGGATCAGATTTCCACTTTATGCCGCCGCCTGCATGTTCTGGCTGGGAACCAACAGAGCCCGGTTGAATATGATGTTTGGCATAATGGGGCTGGCCACAGCCATCATGGCGGTTACTCTCGCTTTCGAATTTGGCAGTGTGATAATGCTTTCCCCGGATCATTCGACACGATTATCTGGGCCCTATGGCGATTTTGTCCCCGGCAGTTTTCTTGGTAAGGCTATGATGCCACTGGCGATCATACTTGCCGCAATAGCAGTGAGCAAACCATTTAAACAAGGACTTGTTCTGGCATTGGCTTGTGGATCAATGGTGATTTTCACGACGATCACCGGCGAACGGGTAAATGCCGCCCTCTTAGGAGTGGCAGTTTTTCTTGCCTCATGTGCCTGGGTGGTTAGGCCCCGACGACTTGTTCTCTTTGGCACCCTTGCCACAACTGGCTTTTTGCTTCTGTTTACCGCATTCCCGGGCGTCGCAGACCGTTTTTCGGCTGGAAATAAAAGTGAAATCACCAGTTATTTCAACAGCCCCTATTGGTTTTCAGTTCGGCCCGGAATTGTGGCAGCAATGGAGTCGCCGGTAACAGGAATTGGTGTTGGGATGCACCGGCTTCAGTGCCTGGGGATTCCGCAAGGTCCAGAATGGCTGGTTGGACAGAATGACTGCCACCCACATCCGCATCAGTTTTATGTACAGTTGGCCGAGGAAACAGGAATTTTTGGGCTGCTGACAGGCGTGATCATGATTGTGTCGATCATCATCACGGCCGCCACCGGCCGAAGTAACAGGACACTTTATTCAAGCCTTGCATGGATTCCGCCAGCTTTGCTGTTTTTTCCCCAGCCCTCAGCTGATTTTTTCGGCCAATGGAACAATCTGTTCCTGTGGTTTGCAGTTGGTCTGGCCTTAGCCATGGCACAGGACCAACACGCCAACGGCAACTAGACAAAGATTAGTCGCCACCCATCTGGCCAGGACAAAGCATGCTGCGCTTACCATCCAGATATTCGTCAATAACCGTCTGCATCCGGTCTCTGCCAAAACTGGAAAAATGGCCGGCGTGGACTCTGCTGACAGGCATCTGTCTGAGCCGCCGCAGACTCCCACAAAGCTGCTCTGGTATAGAGTGATAGAGATGGTCATATAGCGTGCCATCATAAAGTGTATCACCAGTAAAGATCACCCCAGTCACGGCCTCCCACAGGGCAATGGAGCCCGGGGAATGTCCCGGAAAATGGAGGACCTGAAAAACCCGGTCGCCAAGGTCGATGACGTCACCATCATCAACTTTTTCGGTCAAGGGCGCAGGTTGATAACACCAATCCGCCACGTCAAATCCGTCATAGGGCAACTTTTTAACTGTCCGTGGTTCAAGCAGATGAGCCACTGTTGCCTCGCGCGTTGGATTGGCAAAAATGTCAGCCTCGGCAGCATGTCCCAGCCGCGTCTCGAACTGACACAGGCCACCCGCATGGTCGTGATGGCTGTGCGTACAAAGCGCAATAACTGGACGTTCAGCCAGCATCATGATGTCTTTGGCGATTGGGCGAAGACCAAGGCCCGTGTCAATTATCAGATCACGATCCCTGCCCCGCACATGCCAAATATTACATCGCCAATCAGCGGCAACATGTGCCTCCAGAATACGCGACACGCCATCATCAAGAGTCCTGATCCTGTACCAGCTTGATAGGGTCACACCTCATCCTCCCACAACACACAATCGGGCATTTGGCATTTCAGACCCGATGTCAGCCCATCACCCCCGATTATGTATGGTTGAGTATGCACATGGCCGGGAGGGAGCCGCAAGCACGCCCCACCAAAACGGCACTGGTTTTCATGACCTGACACGGTCTATTCTGTTGGGGTGTTGTTCAATCGGCGTGGGGCGGTTTTTCCAGGCGCTCAGTTTCACGCCCAGCAAAGGGACGATTTGTGTCCGGTTCCATTGCCTATCTCAGCCTCTTTCTCGCTGCCTTTCTGGCAGCCACAATCATCCCGGCGCAATCAGAGGCTGGGCTGTCTGCCCTGATTCTGACAACCGGAAACAATGTCATCCTACTTGTCGTTGTAGCTACATTCGGCAACGTTCTGGGAGCCGTCGTGAACTGGTGTCTGGGACGCTGGGTCAACAGGTTAAGTGACCGTAGGTGGTTTCCAATCAAGCCCTTGCAATTGAGCCGGGCAACGCTCTGGTACCGCAAATATGGGCGCTGGAGCCTGCTGTTGAGCTGGTTGCCCTTCATTGGCGACCCTATCACCATTGCCGCTGGCGTGCTGCGCGAACCCCTCCTGTCCTTTGTGTTGATTGTCGGTTTTGCAAAAGCAGCGCGTTACATCCTGGTCGCCGTAATCACGCTGAATTTAATCTGATGAGCATATTTTGACAGATAGTGGGCTAGCACACTATCCTCAGCAATGAATGTGTTTTGGAGCGTTGAGATGCGAATTTTCTTTTTTGCCACATTGTTCAGCCTGTTGGCAGCTCCCCTGTATGGCCATCAATGTGTGCTGTCCGGCACGGATGCATCCGATATCACCATCTATAATGCCTGCAAGAATGATCTTGTCATGGGGATGGATGGACATGATAAATCAGCCACCAGCGGAACCAGCCCTGCTGACGACACCAG
This sequence comes from uncultured SAR116 cluster alpha proteobacterium, assembly GCA_902547925.1. Taxonomy (GTDB): domain Bacteria; phylum Pseudomonadota; class Alphaproteobacteria; order Puniceispirillales; family Puniceispirillaceae; genus MED-G116. Next base: position 25,403 of record CACCQD010000013.1, read on the forward strand.
CCAGAGATTGATCCTGCTTGAGGCGGAAAACAGACAATTACAAGCGAAGCTGGGTTTGCTTCGCAACCGTCTGCTGGATTTGATGAAGGATCTCTGAGACAGGAGGCGTTGATTTGGATAAAAATCAGAAGAAACTTGCACGATTGAAAGCTGAGCAATGTGCCCGCACAGCACGGGAGGCACAGTTGCGCAATCTGATCGACAGTGGTGCCAGCAATCTTGAGGACAAACTCGCTATTTTCAAAACGCTGGTCCATACCGATCAGGCCCGCTTCAATATGGCGTTGTCAAAAATGCTTGGTAAAACAGATCAAGATAAATGATCAGTCAATAAAACTGTCGCCACGAAGCCCGGCGCGTTTCAGATGGATAGGCAACACCCGGCCATAAAGCTGCTTTGTTCGCTCTGGTGCTCCAACCATGTCAAGCTGTTCAACATAGGAAAAAATCGCCACATAACGCGGCATTGCGCCCCGCAATGCAGTGATCCGATGCAGAAAGTAACGCCCCTTGAAAATTTGCAGATCACCTGGCTCCAGGACCAGTGAGCGCAACAGATCAGAAGTGCCGTCAAGCACCGCGCGTGCTGCCGTAGAGTTCTCACCCTCAGCCCGTATATTGGGGGCATATTCGAACAGGCCACCCTCCTCAGCCAATTGAATTGCAAGCGTTATGGTGAAATTATTTGTGTCAAAGTGCCACGGAAAGCCCTCGCCTTCTTATGCCATATTGACAATCACATCTGCCAACGGATCAGCATAGCGATAGAAATTTTTCTGCTGCAGGCAAGTTTGGATAAAGAGATCAAAGGCACAAAAATCCTGGATCACACGCAGTGGACCCGTTGGTATAAAATTATCTGCCGGAATGAAAGCGTTTGAACGGTAATAAAAGCGGCGGCGTCTATCCGCAACGTCAAGCAACGGGTCATCTGTCGTAAAATAGGGGTTTGTGCGCTTCAAGGACTGGTGCGCACAGGATGCCACCGAATCAGCCTCTTCTGTCAGCAGGGTGACGGCCCGCTCGGTCAAAAACCGTTTGAGAACCACGCAGCCATCGGCAGCAAGCTGGGCATGGACTTCCCTGATAAGCACATCGCGTCCTGGTCCGTTCTGATGGATTAGAAAATCCACCAGATTGATCAAATCCTCAGGCCGATATGGCGTGTCGTGAGTCATTGAGACCTCCCCAAATCCTACGCAACACAGATTTAAGGTGGCAAGCCCGGCAGCATGTGTCGATAGACCAGATCACAGCCCTACGGACCTGCCGCATTGGTGTCATGTAATGCGCCAAGACGTTTGGCAAGGCTGATTGATCTGGTTTTTTCAGGATGAATATAACTCACGCCGTTGACCACCCTGGGGTGTGGAAGCTTTACCGTTGCACCTCCCTGGCCGCCTCAAAGGCAATCCCCTTGCCCTCGCCACGGGCCAACAGCGTCCAGCCAATCTCACGCTCAGGAAAGTCCAACGGCCACCAATTGCCAATAAATCCCACCAGTTGATCATCGGCGCGTGTGATCACAGAAAAAAGCCCGAATCCGCGCATATGCCAATGCCCGATCATTGAGGCAAATGTCTGCCAGGCTTTTCCCTCATCCTCAAAGGGGCCGCCAATGTAACGTGCACGGTCAGACATGATAAAAGCCCGATAGGGCTCGTAATAACAGGGGCGGATAGGAACAAGTTTTAACCGTTCAGTATGCAGGACCGGGCCAGCAAATCCTTCGGTGGCGGTTTGACCACTGAGAATGGTTCTGCCCCGGCATTGGTGCTCTTTGGCTGTTCCATATTTCTGCCTCCTCTGTCTGCGAACAACAGAACTGTGCCTGCATTTACCAGACATAAAAGGAGGCGGGCGGTGCCACCACTTTCACGTTACCGTGAGCCGCAGATGGCGGTTAAATCCGTGTCGGGTCGAGAAGGTGACGGCACTGCCCCTTACAAAAGACAGCCACAATTTGTGGATGACTGTCCACAATCCGGTAGAGGACAAGGTCAGCCAACTGCTCAGGCGCAATCTGGCCACGGTCACAAAGCGCCACAGCCTGCGCCGCATTACCAGAAATCAGCGGCCAATATGTCGCCATGGTCGCTGGATCATAGCCACCCAGCTTTGCCACGGCCGCCAGTTGCGAGCTGTAGTAATAATCGGATGCAAGGACCGAACAGATGTTCTTGGCGATTGCGTTGGTGGCATCAACGGCGCCAGTGTGGCTTTTGCCGCGCAAAACATTTGGCGCACCCAACACGGTCGTCTCACCAGCATCGATCGCCGCATGCGCGGTTGCATCGGAAATCGGAAATTCGCAGACAGTCACGCCAATCGTCCTGTTTGCCGCGCGTTCATCAGGGCTCGTCTCATCGTGAGCAAAACAGGTGACGCCCTTTTTCCGTGCCCGATTTGACAGATGCCTGATGGCTGCCGGTATTTCATCCGACCTTGCCTTGAGGGCGTTGAGACGAGCGATATATTCCTCGACTGACAGCCCAGACCGGTCTGCATTTTTGGAGATGATATGCGGCTTCATGCCATTCAGAATGGCGCTGAGATGATCATTGAAAGCGAGCGTTGGTGCTGGATCCATATCAAGCCATCTCTCGATGTCGGTTATTGCCTCAAGCGCGAAGATTTCCCACCTTAGTTGCAGTCGCAATTCACAAGCACAGCGCGACTGCACTTTCTTGAAAGCCGAAACAATCTCACGGGCCCTCTCAATGCTACGCAAACCCGGCTCCCAGGAGATGGTCATCGCCAGATAGGCTGTGGTTATGCCGTTGCTGATCAATTCACGGTCGGTTGCCAAAAGTGCTGTCTCAAGATCAAACTCGACACCATTGCGTGGTGCGATATGCCGTTCAAATCCATCGCCATGGAGGTCAATGAGTCCCGGCATGGCAATCAGGCCAGACGCCTCAAAAGGGCGCATTTCCGGTGTTGCCACCTCACTGATCAGACCATTGGCAATGGCAATGTCATTACCTCCATAAACGCCATGCATCTGGGTGTTTGCGCCAGTTATAATCCAACTATCATTCATCCAAAAGACTCGTGCTCGTGATCCATCAGCAGCTGGCCTATGTGGGCTGGGAACGCTTTATGCCCAGCAATCAAACCCATGGACATGACCTTAATCGACATATGAACCTTGGTCCACAGATTTGCCAATTGTTTGCACCATCACCTTTGTGCTAGCCATGGCACCCAAGGATTATTCTTCCGTAGACGCAAATGACCGAAGAGGATTGGATATGTCGATTTTACTTGCGCAGGCAAAGACCATCATTGAGGCAAGCATTGCCAAAGGCCGTGACCTTGGCCTGAAACCACTCAGCGTCGTTGTTCTCGACGAACGGGCATCACTCGTTGCGTGCATGTCAGAGGACGGGGTCAGCCAGATTCGGGCTAAAATCGCACATGGCAAGGCAAATGCTGCCATCGCGCTTGGCATGGGAACACGCGCCCTGATGAACAGGGCCGAACAGCAGGCCTATTTCATTCAAGCCATGAATGGCCTTGCTGGCGGCGACATAGTTCCTGTACCTGGCGGTGTCTTGATTCGTGATGCAGTAGGCGTGCTACTGGGTTCGGTTGGCATTTCGGGAGATACGTCAGACAATGATGAGGCGGCAGCGCTGGCTGGCATTGCGGCGGCAGATCTAAGTGCTGAGACGGGCTAGCCGCGGCGCAACCGGGCCAGCGACTGCAGTATTCACCCATAGATGGCCAGCAGGCCACGCCCGATCACCATCATGCCGATGAGATGACGGGTCAGCAAATTTTCCTTGATAAAAAAACGCCAAGCGCAATCGCGCTAGCAGGCACAGGCAGGGTCACCAATGATAAATTGGGGGCCCCGGCTGTTTCCAGAATGCGAAAACACAGAAAATATGCAAAGGCCGTTGACAACAAGGCCAACCCAATCACCGACAGCACGACACCGCTGCCCGGCATCGGCAACAGCCATGGACGGTCAATCAACAACACCGTTGGGATCAACAATATTGTTGAGGCGTTGACCTGGCCAGTTGCCGTCGCAATAGGCGATACACCAAGTTGCCTGAAGCGATGGCCATAGCTGGCGGCCACACCGTAGGACAGCGCCGCCATCAGCAATGCGAGCTGTGCGCCAAGATAAAAGCTCATTCCGGCAAAAGCATCTGGGCCAATCAAAAGCGCAACACCCTCAAAGCCCAGCATAACACCAGCTACTTTCAGCAAAGTCAACGCTTCGTCATCAGTAGCGAAATGCGCCACAAGAACCGCAAAGAGGGGTGTCATTGCGTTGATAATCGACGCGTAACCAGAGGTAACATAACCCTGCGCCCAAACAATCAGGCCGAAGGGGACAACATTGTTCAAAAATACCATCCAGAGAAAGGCGCGCCAGATCTGGCGGTCCATCGGCATGGCAAGACTAGCCCATTTCATGAATATGAACAGCGCCATGGCGGCAAAGCCGACGCGACCAAGCACAATTGTCAAAGTTGGCAGATCAGCAACTGCGACGCCGTTGAAAAAGAACGAGCCACCTCATAAAAGTGACAGCGTGACCAGCATCAGCCATTCGCCAAATTTCATTTGCTGTCTGATCATTCCGCAGCAATCCATGTAGTTTTCAGCAAGCCCAGCACGTCCTCAAAAATCAAGTGCTGGCACCCTGTCCCAGTACAGTACTAACAAGATCATCATTCGAAGCGATTAATCCGTCAACCACATCAAAATGATGGCGACCTTCTTCATGCATGACTCTCACCGGTACGCCAAGCCCACCCCAGGACAGAGCCAGCAAATCCGCCTGCCTGCGAAATTCGGGGCGTTCTTCTGCACCAACCCAGACATTGACTCCAATCTCACCAGCCACAACCGACGCCGTGGGCATCAACAGCGCTGGACTTTCTTTTGCGGCAATATCATTCGTGATGGCGAGAAGATCATTCAGTTTAGTGTGGAGAAGTGGCCGCAGATCATGCACGCCGCTGATTGACGTGACTGCAACAATTCGCTTGAGCAGTGGTGCCGCCAACAAAGGCTTGCCGCTGATTAAACGCGTGGCCAGATGGCCTCCTGCCGAATGACCGGCGAGGTGAATCGGCCCATCAACATGGGCGGCCGCTAGTGTGACAGCCGCCGCCGCGTCCCGGCAGATTTCATCCAGTGGCACCTGTGGTGCCAGCCGATAGCTGGGCAAGGCCACCGCAAAGCCATGGGCAAGTATTCCTGCGGCCAAATGTGACCAGTCATCCTTGGCAAAGGCGCGCCAATATCCCCCGTGAATGAAAACGGCAAGGCCTTTTGCTACTTCATCTGGCAGGAATAGATCAAAACGCTGGCGCGGGTCATCACCATAGGCGATATCAAGTTGCTTCTGTGGCCAGTTCGCGCGAAAATCTGCCGCTCTTTCAGGCCATTTTGCGATAAAGGATTGGGCATCGGGAATATGCGCCATGTTGGCATAGGCATCGTCAAAATCCATTAGGTGCCCTCTTCCGTATCACCAGCAAAGTGCTAGAAATGGCTAGCAATAGCGCTCAGGGCCAACCCATTGATCATCGGAGTACCTGTCGCCATGCGCCCAGCCGATTGGCAGAACCGTCTCAATGCGCGTCATATCTTCAGCGGATAAGCGTAATCTCGCCCCCGTGCAAAGTTCTTGAAAGTGGGCAACCGATCTTGTGCCTGGAATAGGGATGATGTGATCATCACGATGCAACAGCCAAGCGATGGCTAGCGCGGCAGCCGAGGTCCCCATATTCGCCGCCAGCGCCCTGAACCCAGCCGCAGCGTCAACATTGGCGCTCAGATTAGGTTCGATAAAGCGTGGGTTGGTGCGCATCCACGCCATGTCCGCAATACGCTCTTCACTGTGTGGCCTGTCGGTCAGCAACGATCTGCCAACAGGCGAAAAAGCGACAAGCGCCGCCCCTAATTTACGTGTTTCCTGAACAAGCCCCATTTCCGGGCTCCTAACCGAAAGCGAATATTCAGACTGGACAGCGGCGACAGGGTGAGTCGCACTAGCCCGTGCAAGAGAGGTTGGGGCGATTTCTGAAAACCCAAAGGACTTTATCTTTCCAGCCCTGATGAAACCGGCAAGTGTCTCGCTCACCTCCTCGATGGGGGTGACGGCATCACGCCGGTGAATGTAATAAAGATCGATGGTATCGACACCAAGGCGGGCAAGTGTCTTGTCAAGTTCGGACTCAAGATAGGTGGGGCTGTTGTCGAAATAGCGTTCACCCAGTTCCTTCCTGCGCGCAATGCCTGCCTTTGAGGCAATGGAAAACAACTCATTGCGTCGTTTTCCCTGTTTTGCGAGAAACGTGCCGATAACGGTCTCGGAGGTTCCCATTCCATAGACATTGGCGGTATCGATGTGGGTAACGCCCTCATCAAGCGCCTTGCTCAGAATTGCATGAGACTGCGTTTCATCGGTTGCCCCATAGAAATTACTGAATGACATTGCACCAATGCCAATAGCGGAAATTTCCGACCCCTGCGCGCCCAGCCGCCTTTTATCCATGACCTGAACCCCATAAAATTCACCCTACGCTACAACCATAGAAAGCGAATGGGTAAAATGCCACAGCTTTGGCCAGCCAGCCAACAAATACCAACCTTAGTCAAAAGCACGGCAGGTGAAATCAACCGAGGCACTGTCAGCATCCAGTGAGATACTGGCCATGATGGCAGTCTCGTAGCCACGCGCCTCACAGGCTTACTTGGCCGCTGCTCTGACCTGCTGCGGCGCTGTCAAAAAGCTGCGCCAACGGCACCATCACCAACGCAACAAAGAACAGCATCGTTACAGCAAAGAACAGCACTGACACCTCCGGCAGGCGCCGTGACATGAAATCGGACGAAAGATATCCCATGGTCGCAAAAATTACCATTGCCTGTGCCGTAGTCGCCGCATGCAGCGTGCTTGAGGCACCTGGTCCAAGCAAGTGCCAAAATACCCATCAAACCGACCCACCGTGGCGGCGTGACGGCTTCCCAGATATGCGCAAGATCACGACGATTGCCATAGATGATCGCAAGAACCACACCGAGAAAGCCCAAAAGCAAAGAAAGCAGGGGTTCAAAACTGATCCCCTCTCCGAGGATAAACCACCCCAAACAGGCTGCGATCGGCGCATTTGTTGCAGACAAAATGTTCGTCCGCCGGGGACCGCGCCGAAGCATTGCGGCAAACAGGAAAAAATCACCCACAACGATGCCAAACAGACTGGATAAAACAAGTGGCCAGAAATGTGATGCTTCGAGGCTGAAAGAACGTCCGCTGAGGATCATCAAAAGCCACAGAAGGACAATTGCCGCCAGAATTCAAAGCATGTTGAAATGCAGCGAGCCAAGTTCATGGGCTAACGGGTGGCCAAACAGCGCGGCCATTGTCCAGCACAGTGCAGCGTCAAGCACAAACAGGGTGGAAACATCCACTACAATTCCAGTCTAACGGAGATCAAGGTAATGCGAGCAGGCTATCGCAACATACTTGCTCCGTATACGAATCAGCTGCGCGGAGCGTGTTTGCTGAGGATCCGCTGGAGGGTACGCCGATGCATACGCAAACGGCGAGCCGTTTCCGAGACATTTCGGCCGCATTGCTCATAAACGCGTTGGATATGCTCCCATCTGACGCGGTCTGCACTCATCGGGTCTTGAGGTGGCGGTGGCATACAATCACCCGATTGCAGGAGCGCAGCGGCGATCGCATCAGGATCTGCCGGTTTGGGCAGGTAATCCAATGCCCCTGCCTTTACAGCCGCAACCGCTGTCGCGATATTGCCAAAACCCGTCAACATCACAATCTTGCAATCCGGGCGTTTTTTATTCAGATCCTGAACAAGGTTCAGGCCGCTGCCATCTTCGAGCTTCATATCAAGGATCGCATAGGCCGGCGCCTCCTTCCGGACAATTTCGGCGCCTTCAGAGACGGTTCCCGCATCCAGCACATCAAAACCACGGCTTTCCATGGCACGGCGAAGCCGATTGCGCAGGGGGGTATCATCGTCAAGAATCATCAAGGTTTTATCTGACATGGTGTGTTTACCCTGTACCCAATCACAACATTACGGCGCTAACTGGTTCCCAGCGCGCCCGATTACAGCGGACATAGGCAAAATAATCTTCACTTCACCACCGCCGGCGACGCTATTTCCAAATAATATTGAGCCGCCAACCGCCTCAATCAAGGTCTGGGCGATAAAAATACCCAATCCACGATGTCCTTCATGACCCTGTCGTGTCGAATTCCAAGGTTGACCGGCGCGGGCCAAAACATCATCAGGAAAGCCCCCGCCATCATCCGCAACAACGATTTGCAGATTTTGCTGGCTGTGGTTTGCTGAGACAGTCACACGTGAGTTGGCAAAATTTTCCGCATTACGAAAGACGTCATCAAGCGCTTGTACGATCTCCGGGCGGCGGCGAATTTGCGGTAAATCACCACTATCTTTGGGGTTGATTTGGATGAAAAAGGCTATCTCGCTTTTCTCTATCCGTTCATCAAGAATTTCACGCAGGAACGCGGCGATGCTTATATCCGTATCTGCATCCAGGCTTTCAACAAGCTTATACTCATCCAGTTCACGCAAAATGATACGGCATCGCTCGGCCTCTGAGCGCAAAAGCTGAACGTCCTCATAGATCGGGTCATCCACATGAATCTCGCGCTCAAGCTCATGCGTAATCACCGTAATGGTGTTCAACGGCGTACCAAGCTTATGTGCCGCCGATGTTGCGAGGGCACCAAGGGCAACCGCCTGCTGCTCTTCGGCAAAATTGAGGCGCGCCTCAGACAATTCCTCGCTCAACCGGCGCGCTCCCGACGCCACCCACCATGCATAGACACCGATGAAAACCGCTGAGAGAAGTAGCGACAGCCAAAGCCCTGCAAGATACAGCTTTTGCTGCAAAATCGGTTCATCACCCCACGGTAGGGGATAGTTATAGACAGCAAGCAAACTGACACAGACAACAACAAGCCCGACCAGTATCGCCGCCTCGCGCCGCCGCAAAATCGCCGCCGAGACAAAAACCGGTGCCAGAAAAAGGATACAGAAAGGGTTCAACAGGCCGCCAGTAAAATACAACAGCACTGCCAGCTGCACCACATCAAAGGACAACGCGGCAAAATTCTGATCATCCTTGCGGCGGGTAACGGTGGTGCGGCGCGTCTGCCAGACATTCATCGCTACCGAGAGACCGATGACGAACAATGCCGGCCCAATAGGAATTTCCAGCTTGACGATGAAAAAGGTGTAGAGCAGCGCCGCAAGCTGGCCGAAGATCGCCAGCCAGCGAATGTTAAGGATTAACCTTGCATCAATGGGACTGTAGGCACGACCTTGTGGGCGGTTATTGATCTCTGACAACACGGGTTGTTCCTACATTGGTTTCACGCATTAGATAGGCGTCTTAATCTCCCTCTGCCAGTACCGGTCCCTCGACGGCATCTATCAGACATCAAGATTTGCCACGCGAAGGGCGTTTTCCTGAATGAAGTTCCGGCGCGCTTCAACGGCTTCACCCATCAGCGTTGAAAAAGCATTATCTGCTTCCTCTTCCTGATCGATCGAGACCTGAAGAAAAATTCGCTGTTCCGGGTCCAGCGTGGTTTCCCATAACTGCTCAGGATTCATCTCACCCAGACCCTTGTAGCGAGAAATCTGTGCCCCTTTGCGCCCTGTCTGGAAAATCGCCTGAGAAAAGGTGGAAGGACCGTTCAAATTTGTCTGGGTTTGACCAAGGCGCAGCGTTGCAGGCTTGCCATAAATCTGTTGCAGATGCGCGGCCATCTCATCCAGCTGGCGTGTTTCAGCATGTCCCAGAAGGCGTCGGTCAATGGCATAGCGTTCGGTAATGCCACGCAACCGGCGCTGGATGTTGAGAGCCGCCGATTCGCCCGCACCCTCAACACTGCCTGTCCACCCTTTTTCCAAAGTGTCTGCCTGACCCTCAAGCCGCTTTGCCAGATACTCCGCGGCATCGATGCTATCAAGCGTAGCGGGCGACAAAAAGCCAGCAATCGCCGCTTGTTCAACGACCTCCTTATTGCCGAGATGCCGCCCTACCTGCTCGATCAAACGGCTTGCATGGGTCGCCTTGCTGGCCAGCTCACGCAGCTCTTTACCCCCAATCTGCGCTCCGTCAGCGAGTGTGAGAACCGCATCTCTCAGACCAGCATCCATCAAATAGCCGTCGAGTGCCCGCTGGTCCTTAAGATAAACTTCGGACTGGCCCCGTTTGGCGCGGAACAATGGCGGTTGTGCAATATAGAGATAACCCTCCTCGATGAGGGGTCGCATATGACGAAAGAAGAAGGTTAGAAGTAGCGTCCGGATGTGCGAGCCATCGACATCAGCATCCGTCATGATGACAATCTTGTGATAGCGGGATTTTTCGATATCCATCTCGGCATTGCCGACACCGGCACCGATCGCCGTGATCAAGGTGCCAATCTCGGCAGAGGACAGCATCTTGTCGAGACGCGCCCGTTCAACGTTCAAAATCTTGCCACGCAGCGGCAGAATTGCCTGATTGGCTCGATCACGGCCCTGTTTGGCCGACCCACCCGCCGAATCACCCTCGACAAGAAAGATTTCTGACTTTGCCGGATCACGCTCCTGACAATCAGCCAATTTGCCCGGCAGGCTGGCAATATCCATTACCCCCTTGCGCCGCGTCAGATCACGCGCCTTGCGCGCAGCCTCCCGGGCGGCGGCGGCCTCATAGGCCTTTGACACAATCTTGCGCGCATCTGCTGGATGCTCTTCAAACCATTGATTGAGGCAATCAGCAACGGCCTGTTCAACGATTGGACGTACCTCGGAGGACACAAGCTTGTCCTTCGTCTGTGATGAGAATTTTGGATCGGGCACCTTTACCGACACAATCGCGGTCAGACCCTCGCGTGAATCGTCACCCGTGAGCTGTACCTTTTCCTTTTTGGCAATGCCTGATGATTGCGCATAGCCATTCACGACACGGGTCATCGCCCCCCGGAAACCAGCCAGATGCGCGCCGCCATCTCGTTGAGGAATATTATTGGTGAAGCACAACGTATTTTCATGGAAAGAGTCCGTCCAGCTCATTGCCAGCTCGACCGAGATATCATCGCGGGTGCTTTCAAGGGTGATGGTATCATGCATGGCTGTCCGCGATCGGTTGAGCCATTCGACAAAGGCCATCAACCCACCTTCATAGAAGAATTCCGAAACACGTTGTTCAGCAGAACGGTCATCGACAAGCTTGATTCGCACACCGGAATTGAGAAATGACAGCTCGCGCAAACGGTGCTCCAGCGTGGCAAAATCGAATTTTATGGCGGAAAATGTCTCGGTTGATGGCATGAAGGTGATATGTGTTCCCGATTGGCCCTTGGCATCACCAACGATTTTCAGCGCACCCTCGGCTTCACCATGCCGGAACGTCAGCCTGTGTTCTTTGTCATCACGGAAAATAGCCAGTGTCAGCCATTTTGAGAGCGCGTTTACGACCGAAACACCGACACCGTGCAGGCCGCCAGAGACCTTGTAGGAATTATTGTCAAACTTTCCACCTGCATGCAGCTGGGTCATGATTACTTCGGCAGCTGACACACCTTCCTCGGAATGGATATCAACAGGAATACCGCGTCCATTGTCGGTGACGGTGACCGAGCCATCGGCATTGAGGACGACTTGGACCACATCGCAATGTCCGGCAAGCGCCTCGTCAATCGCATTGTCCACGACCTCATAAACCATATGGTGTAGACCTGAGCCATCGTCAGTGTCACCAATATACATGCCCGGGCGTTTGCGAACTGCGTCAAGACCCTTCAGAACCTTGATCGAGTCGGCGCCATAGTCAGCATTTTGGTCTGTAATCACGCTATCATCTTCACTCATCACATCACCTCAATCGTTGCCGAGCCACCACCAGTGTCGGCAACAGCAATCCGGATTAACTGGGCCTGATCCCGCAATCCACTGAAATCATCAATATCCGTACCACTGAACCAGCTTTGCGCGCCAAGCCCGCCAACAGCGTCGAACAATGACAACCGACGCTCGATATCAAGATGGGCTGCGACATCATCAAGCAGCATCAATGGTGGCCGGCCCAAACGCCGTTGCTGCAAGCGGGCATGCGCCAAAATGACGGCAATCAACAGCGCTTTCTGTTGCCCGGTTGAGGCCAGCACAGCCGGCGTTCCGCTTTGCAGATGCGTTGCGCCAAGCTCGCTGGCATGCGGACCCGGCATGGTTTTATCACCGCGCAGCCGGGCTTGCCGCGCTGCGGCCGCTACCTGTTCCTCAACGGCAAGGGCCGGCATACTGGCAAGCCAACTCTCAGTATCGCCCGCAAGGTCAAGGCGCGCGCCTGGAAAGCCGAACCATCCATACTCCGCCTCAACATTCAGATCCCCGATCAGCGCCAATCGTGCCGCAGTAATAGCCACAGCCGTTTCGGCAAGCGTAAGTTCAAGCGCGGACAGCCAGGCATCATCACCGCGCCCCTCGCTGAGCAGAACAGCGCGCTCACGCAGAGATTTTTCATATCTATTGGTGCGCGCAATATGGGCCGGATCGAACGCAATGACCAATCTGTCCAGAAACCGTCTGCGGACTCCTGGGCTGTCCACAAAAACCCCATCCATCTGCGGGGTCAGCCAGGATGCCGATAACAATGTGCCGATTACAGCCTGCGACACGGTATCTCCATTCAGGCGCATGATCCTGCGCCCAGTCTCGGAGTCTGGCGGAACACCCGTGCCGATCTGGCAGGGGCCATCCGATGACTGCATTGTTGCCGCAACGCCCCAGACGCCGCTAGTGCCATGGCGGCCAAGATGCTCCGCGCGGGCACGGCGCATACCGCGGCCGGGCGCGAGAAGCGAGAGTGCCTCCAACAGATTTGTCTTGCCAATACCATTTGGCCCCAGAACAAGGACAGGTCCCGGCAAAATTTCAATCCGCGCACCCGCATAATTGCGAAAATCGTGGATGCTTATCGACGACAGAAACAGGCCGGGTGTGGCTGCTGGCGATTCGTCCAATGCTCTCAAATTTTGCAAAACACCCGCCAAAGAATACTCACACCCGCATTGGCATCAGAACAAAAAGGGTTGACTCATCGCCCGGAGAGCGAACGAGGCTCGGCGATCCCTGGTCAGCCAGCGCAAACTCAATCGTATCGCCCATCACCTGGCCGGCAATATCCATCAGATAGCGCGCGTTGAAACCGATTTCCATTTCCGGACCATCATAACTAACCTCCAGCTCCTCAACCGCGCTGGACGCATCAGTGCTGCTTGCTGACAGGTTAAGAATACCTGCCTGCAACTTCAGCTTCACCGAACGCGACTTTTCCGAGGAAATTGTCGACACACGGTCAACTGCCGCCGAGAACGTCGCCACATCAACCTGCATGATCCGGTCATTTCCCTGCGGAATGACTCGTGTGTAATCAGGGAACGTACCATCAATCAGCTTGCTCTTCAGGCGCACCGTTCCAAACCCAAATTCCGCCCGCGTGTCCGACAGCGAAATGGTGACATCACCCTCAAAATCATCAAGCAGCTTGCGCAATTCGGTGACCGCCTTGCGTGGCAGAATGATCGATGGCATCGCAGCGGCACCAGATGGCAGCGCCTGGCGCGTCATCGCCAGCCGATGTCCATCGGTAGCCACCGCACACAGATCTCCGGAATCCGGTTTATGCAGATAAATGCCATTCAGGTAATAGCGGGTCTCTTCGGTAGAGATCGCAAACCGGGTGGCGTCAATGAGATCACGAATGTCAGCCGCCGTGACGATGAAACTAACCGGCATCTCGGTAGCGCTGATTGCGGGAAAATCCTCAACTGGAAGGGTTGGCAGGCGAAAATTTGACCGGCCCGCGCTGATCATTACATGGCCATCAGCGACCAAAAGCTCGACCTCGGCACCATCAGGCAGCTTGCGGGCAATGTCATAAAGCATATGGGCCGATACCGTAGTCGTCCCATCAGTGGCAACCGAGCAGCCAACCTCTGTGGCAATATCCATATCCATGTCGGTCGCGGTCATTGCGAGTGTACCATTGCGCGCTTGGAGCACAACATTGGCAAGGATGGGAATGGTATTGCGACGCTCAACAACAGACTGCACATGACCAAGTGGGCGCAAAAGACTCATACGATCTATGGTTAGTTTCATCAGTTTTCTCTTTGCTTCTCGTGACGGCTACAGGACGGCTTTTACATTCACACAGAGCACCCACCGGTCCAAGGGCGCATCGGGCAATTTGAGACGCAACCCAATCAGACATAATCCCATGAAATATAGCATGGAATTAACAAACAAACATCAAAATACTGAGTTTTTGATGGGGGTTACATAGGCGATGAAACAGGGGATGTGGCAGACAATGAAACAGGCGATGAAATCTCGACATCCAAAGCCCCCATCAAGCGGAGGGGTGGCCGGTTTTCACGCCCATTTTATACCTGTCACGCAGATAGCAGAGATCTTAGAAGCTGAACATCCTCGGCCACTACCTGATCACTGTTGACAAGGCCTTCGATGGTACGCACCGCATGCATCACCGTCGTGTGGTCGCGCCCCCCGAATTGGCGGCCGATTTCAGGATATGAGAGCGACGTCAGGTTTTTCGCCAGAAACATCGCCACCTGCCGTGGGCGCGCAATGTTGCGTGCGCGTCGCGGTGAAAACATCTCGGCAACACGAACGCCATAATGCGAAGCCACCCGGTTCTGGATGGCGTCGACGCTAATCTGTCGGCTACTGGCACGCAACAGGTCACTGAGCAGGTCAGCCGCGCTTTCGATAGTGATTTCACGCCCGATCAACATGGCGTGTGCAGCAATACGGTTCAACGCACCCTCGAGCTCACGAACATTGCTGGCGATGCGATGCGCCAGAAACTCCAGAACCTTGTCTGGAATCCTCACTTGCATCTGTTCAGCCTTGGCCTGAAGAATCCCGAGGCGCAATTCGTAGTCGGCCGGGTGGATATCCGCCACCATGCCCCAGCCAAGCCGCGACCGCAGCCGCTCTTCCATCCCCTCAAGATCAGTTGGCGATTTGTCGGCTGAAACAATGACCTGACGCCCACCTTCAACCAGAGCATTGAACGTGTGGAAAAACTCATCCTGCGTTGATTCTTTACCGCTGATGAACTGCACATCATCAATCATCAACACATCAACAGACCTGAATTGTTCCTTGAATGACATAGTGTCACGAAACCGCAGTGCGCGCACAAACCTGTACATGAATTTTTCGGCAGATAAATACATCACCTTTCGCCCAGGCGATTGCTCGCGAATCTGCCAGGCAATCGCATGCATCAGATGCGTCTTGCCAAGGCCGACACCGCCATAAAGGAACAGGGGATTAAACGAGACCCGCTCGCTCTCCGCCGTACGCCGGGCAACCGCGAATGCCAACTCATTTGGCTTGCCAACAACAAAATTGGCAAATGTGTACCGTGGATCCAGACCGGCGGTTAGATCGGCGCCCGCTGTTCCATCCAGCGCTTTACGACCACCGGTTTCGGCAGCCTGCTGCAGATTGTCCCTGCGTCTGTTCCCGGTGATGGCAGACGCAGCTAGTTTCACCTCAATCTGTTTTACACTGCCATGTTTTGCTCCATTTTCTGCGCCATATTCCGCAGCAGAAATGACCCGCAACCGGTCCGCATATTGGCTACTGACACGGTCTCTGGCGAGAGATGATCCTGCTTCAAGGGTAAGCGTGCCATCCTGCAGACGAGTGACGCGCAACGGCTTGATCCAATTCCGCCACGCAGCATCACCGATGTCGCGGCGCAACCGTTCAGTTACGCGGCCCCAGGCTTTTTGAAGGTCAGATGAGGATGTATCGGTGCCAGAATTTGCGGGGCCCTGCATTCGTGGATCCGCACCACCAAAATCACCCATACCATGAGGAGTCATATCATTTTCATGGTCAGACGACATTGATCCCCCCGGATTCTATCATAATTTGGTTTTCTGTACGTGATCGGGCGATCAGTATCTATGGTCAAACAATACCGGTTCTGTGGGACCCTACGCAAGATGCAGAACCAGCAGAATCAGAAAATAAAGTGGGCTGAAATGCAGTTATTTTTGTTGACACAATTTTGTCATGAATACCGTCTCCGGTAGAACAAATCACTATTTTTCAACAGCCGAATCGGCAGCTTGTTACGTAGCGCTTGAAAGGCTGGATGCAAGTGCGCCTCTTTCGAACGGGCTGATGCGGCATCAATTTGCGCCACTACCCGACCGGGTGAGCCCTTGGCAAAGAAAAAGGCCTTGATTTGTATGATCAAAGCCTATGAATAACCGTCATGTCATCTCATGCCGTATCAGGAGCGCCGCCAGACGATGCCCATCCACAATGAACGCTAAGCGGCGAGCACCTTCACCCGCGCAGCCAAACGCGAAATTTTGCGAGAGGCCGTATTGCGATGCAGAACTCCGCGAGTCACACCGCGCTGAAGCTCAGGCTGAACTGTGCGAAGCGCCTCGCGGGCCGCCGCTGCGTCGCCCGACGCGATAGCGGTCTCGACCCTCTTCACGAACGTACGAATACGACTCATACGAGCACCGTTGATAACAGCTCTGTTGGCGTTGCGACGAATGCGCTTTTTGGCAGACTTATGGTTGGCCATGGGGCGTCTGAATCCCTGAAAATTCAAATAGAAATGGGCTTTTAGGACGAAAAGCCAGCCACGTCAAGCCATTTCAACCAAATTTCCCCGCCGCACAACACCAAGTATCGCAAGATCTCGAAATCAGGCAAAGACCAGAGCCGAGCGATCTCGGTTGCACACCACTTCTACCCCAAACCCTAACTGATGGCTCACCGCTGGCAGGCGGGACAGTAAAAGGTACTGCGGCCTGATTGCACGATCGCCTTGATGCGGCTCTCACACTGCTGGCAGGCCTGACCCTCACGGCCATAAACAGCCAACTTTTGCACAAAATAGCCAATTTCACCGCCTGGTTGGACGTGGTCACGTAAGCTTGTTCCCCCTTCGGCAATCGCTCGTTGCAACACATCGCGGATTGCCGCAATAAGACGTTGCGCCCGCCGCCCCTTGATCGAACCTGCTTTGCGGCGGGGAGATATGCCAGCATAGAACAGCGCCTCACACGCATAAATATTGCCAATTCCTGCAACAAGCTGTTGATTGAGCAGCGCTGTCTTCACCGGACCTGACCGATTCGCAAATGCGGCAGCCAGATAGGCCTCGGAAAACATATTGCCAAGCGGCTCTGGCCCCATCTGCGCCAGCATGGG
This sequence comes from uncultured SAR116 cluster alpha proteobacterium, assembly GCA_902547925.1. Lineage (GTDB taxonomy): Bacteria > Pseudomonadota > Alphaproteobacteria > Puniceispirillales > Puniceispirillaceae > MED-G116. The sequence continues at coordinate 42,706 of CACCQD010000013.1, forward strand.
ATGAGTCTCGTCACTAAACAGATCAATCCAGCCAAAGCGGCGCGGATCATTGAACACCAAAAAAGTTGTCGCCACATCACCGTCCACTGGCGCCACCGCCAGCATAAAATGATCATGCGCGCCCAATTTGGGCGGGCTGTCATGGAGTCGAATTGATCCCGACATGCCAAGATGCAAGAGCAATGTTTCCTGCCCATCCAGCGGCATCAGCAAAAACTTGCCACGTCGCTGCGGTGCGCCAAAAATTCGCTTCGTAAGCCTGTCGGCGAGCTTTTCGGGCAGCG
>CACCQD010000014.1 GCA_902547925.1 uncultured SAR116 cluster alpha proteobacterium
TTTGGCGAAGTGGGGATGCGGCATGTGTTATGTACCGATATTTCGCGCGACGGCACGATGACCGGGTGCAATACGGCGCTTTATGAGGAGGTCAAGACCTCTTCTCCCGCTATCCAGCTGCAGGCCTCTGGTGGGGTGAGCAGCCTTGGTGATCTTGAGGCACTATCTACCGATGGGGTGATCATTGGCAAGGCGCTCTATGAAGGGGCGTTCGGGCTGGGTGAGGCGCTGGCTATTGGCAGGAAAAAGGCAGGCACATGCTGACAAAACGCATCATTGCCTGTCTCGATGTGCGCGATGGCCGCGTCGTCAAAGGCGTGCAGTTTCGCAACCATCGCGATATGGGTGATATTTTGGAACTGGCGCAGCGGTATGCCGATGAGGGCGTTGACGAGCTGGTGTTCTATGACATCACCGCGAGCAGTGATGGCCGTGTTGTCGATAAAAGTTGGGTCAATCAGGTGGCGCGGCGGATCAATATTCCATTTTGCGTTGCCGGCGGTATCCGCAGCATCGAGGATGCGCGGATGATCCTGAATGATGGGGCTGACAAGATTTCGGTGAATTCACCAGCGCTAGAAAATCCAAATTTTATCAGCGAGTTGGCGGCTGTTTTTGGCACGCAATGTGTGGTTGTGGGGATCGACAGCCGCGAGGAGGTGGGAAATGATGGCACGCCTGTCTACCGCGTTTACCAATATACCGGCGATGCGACGAAAACCATTGCGTCAAAACGTGACACGATCAGCTGGGCGCAGGAGGCGGAACAGCGCGGCGCAGGCGAGATTGTGCTGAACTGCATGAATAATGACGGGGTGAAGCGGGGCTATGATCTGGCGCAGCTGGCGCTTGTGCGTGATGCGGTGCGCCTACCGATGATCGCGTCTGGCGGGGCTGGTGACTACAGGCATTTTGCCGATCTGTTCAGCAAAACCGGAATTGATGGCGGGCTTGCCGCCTCGGTCTTTCACAGTGGGCAGATCCCCATCCCCAAACTCAAGAAATATCTTGTCAGCAAACAAATTGAAGTGCGGATCTAGCGATGACATCAACCACATTAACCAGACCAGCCAAAGCAGCCACGCGCGGGGCAGATTATGCCGAGATCATCTCTCGGGCTGACTGGAATAAAGGCAATGACGCGGGCAGTGAGACGGGCAATGGACTGTTGCCAGCAATCGTTCAGAACCCCGATAACGGCCAGATTCTGATGCTGGGTTACATGGATGCGGCGGCTTTGGCGGCAACCATAGAGACAGGCAATGTGACCTTTTTCAGCCGGTCGAAGCAGCGGTTGTGGGTTAAAGGCGAAAGCTCGGGTAATTTTCTGAAATTTGTTGAAGTGAAAATCGATTGTGACAATGATACGCTGTTGGTGACGGCGCGGCCTGTGGGGCCGACATGTCACACTGGCAACATCAGTTGTTTTGGCGATGAGATGGTGCCGCCGACCCTGTTCCTGAATGAACTGTCGGCGCTGATTGCCGCGCGCCAGCGTGAGATGCCGGAAGGCAGTTACACCACCAGCCTGTTTGCTGAGGGCAAGGCCCGGATCGCGCAGAAAGTTGGCGAGGAAGGGGTTGAGCTGGCGCTGGCGCGGATGAAGGATGATCGTGGCGAAATGGCGAATGAGGCCGCCGATTTGCTGTTTCACATGATGGTACTGTTGAAGGATGCCGGGCTTGAGCTCGATGATGTCATCCGAGTGCTACGGTCCCGGCACGTCGCTGAATAACTAATAACGCAAGCGCGCGGAGAGGGGGCTGTCGGCTATGGTGACGATGCTGATTTCGCGTGAGGTCGCCGGACGTGTCAGACGGCGGCTGCGCACCGCCTGCAGCAACTGGCGAATGAACGTTAAGCGTTCTATCAATCATTGTCTAACTTCAACAACTTTAGAAAAGGGTGGTTAAGAAGCAATGATGAGACCATAAAACAGGCGTTGGCTATAAGTTAGTTTTACCCTTCGACTTTGATATTTGCTAATTTAGGAAAAGTGAATTTAAAACGAAGCCCTATCTTTCTCTATAGTAAAAGTAATAGTAGTAGTGTCAGAACGTCGCAGCTTCAGAGAGAGATGATATGAATAGCATTTTGATTACCCTGACATTTGTGCTGCTCATACCCTTTTTTAAAGCTGAAAGAATGTTATCCGATGTACAAAACGGACGGAAAATTGCAATGATCAAACTTTATTATTTAGTCATGGATAGCCGCCACAACCCGCTGGCTCACATACCAGACACTTCTACACGTCACCTTGTCATGCAAATGCTAGCGTGGATGTGGTGCATTGTTTTCTCGATGTGGGTGGGATCTATTGTGGTCTTTGGCGTCAGCGCAATTGTTCACGCATTTTTGCTTGCTGGTGTTTTTGTCACCGTGGGGGTGTTTGAGACAGCAAAGCGACACCCATTTCACTTTGGTGGGCTGGGCAGAGCGAATGGTGGTGAGCACGAATAAAAATTTGAAATAAGAATTGAAAATGGGCTAGCGGGAACTTTCTGGCGCGTTTTTTCCCAGTCGCTAGATCTGAAAGAGAACACTAGTCGCTCGATCTGGAAGAGAACAAAAGGCACCAATCGCTCGCTGTAAGTTAACATCCGAAAAATGACGAAAATGCAACGCCGAGGCGAAAAAAAAGCACCAATCGCTTTACCACATATCCGGTGCGCCCTGTCACCAAAACAAGCGTGTGCGATCACGATGTCTGATCGACGAAATCGCTCCGCATAGGGCAAGCGAGTGAAGAAAGGCTGGCTCCCCGGGACGGATTCGACCCGCAGGCCAAGCGATTAACAGGTGCTTTCTCTACCGCTGTTTATCTATAGCGGCTAAGCGATGTCCACTCAGATTATCTCCAACTTAGGAGAAGTCTGATGGACCTTTTTGATTTTACCAATGAACCCGAGCAAAAGCTCACCAGTAACTCACCAGTTTTCACAGAAGTTAAGCCTGTACCTTCAAAGGTATCAGCGGTGATCAGCCATGACACCAACACCATGCCCACTTTGCTCACTTACGCGCAGCAAGAGGCTAACAATGTCTGGAAAGCCTATAAGTATCGCCGAGACTGCCTGAGGTATATCGGACGGTTTGCGTCTACAGATGACCTAGGTTTTCTGCCGGTGGGCAAAATCACACCAAGGTATATGCGGACATTCCAAAATAGGGTCGAGCAGACCACCATGTCACCTTCGACAGTCAATCGTCACATCGCCGCAATCTCCGGCTTGTTTCGGTATGCAATGGAGATGGTTGACATCAACGATATGCCAGCAATGCCTAAGTATGCACGGGAGCAGACAGAGCGTGTTCGCGTGTTCGCACCCGAGGAGCAGAGGGCAGTCGTTCAATATTTCCGTGACACCGGTGACAGCTGGATGGCCGATATGTTTATCTTGGGTTGCCTCACCGGTATGCTTAAGAGCGAAATCATCGCTGTCGGTGATCAAGGTCCACGTGCTAAAGTCATTGCACCCGACAAGCAAAGTGTCCACCTGCCTGCCGGACTTACAAAGACCAAGACAGGCCGCAAGGTCGACCTCAACGCTAAGGCTTCAGCTGCTCTTGTGAGGCGTCGTGACTGCATTGCTAAAGAGTACAGCCACGACATTTTTTATAATCGCTGGTGGAACTGTAAGGCGCGTGTTGCACCGTATGACAAGACATTTACGTTTCATGTCACACGTCATATTTGCGCTTCCAACCTCGCTAATGCCGGCAAGAACCAAAAGCTGATTGGTGAGATCCTCGGACACAGCAGCGAAAAAACCACAAGCAAGTATGTCCATCCTCACGACGAGGCTAAAAAGGCTACCATGCGCGACTTCTCGATGGAAATATAGGAGGTGGGGTCATGACAAAACGATTTAAGACACCAAAGCCGCCTGAGGCCACTTGGCGCATTGCTCGGCTTCACCGGGCCAACTTCTACAATGTCAAATGGCCTGTGTGTGGCAATCGCCTCGTATGGGTGGTGGGAGGCCCGCAAGTGGGTGAGGTTATGTACACCTGTCAAACAAGCTAAGTGGCGCATTCGCCGATCTGAGTGGGACCAGCTGCCAGGCTTACGACCAATCCAATAGACCAATAAAGTCACCGATATCTTCGGTGGTCCTTTTTTTTCGACCCAGCAATCCCCATCTTCTCTACCTAACATCAAGGGGTCAAACGATGGCAGAAGTAGTGCGTAAGAAAACAGCCAAGAAGGCGTCTGGTAAGAAGAGGGGTCGACCAAAAAAGGTCCAGACGAAGACCGAAGCAAGGAAAGCGGAAGTCCAGCCTAAACAAGCTGCACCAGTCGAGCGTGATAAAAACGCCTTCGAGCGGAACTTCGGTGAAGGTACGGCCTTTGATTTGGATTACGGTAAGCTGTTAATTATCGCTCTTTGCATCTATATCGCAGTGCAGGTCAGCTAACCAACTTTTGAACAATCAGAATTACAGAGGGTCAGCGATCGATTTCGGTGGCCTTTTTTGTCGTTGCAAAGACTATTAAAATAGCCGGGTGATCAGTATAGAGTGTAATCTCGAGATATTCCTGATAATGAAATGGTAGATACAATGATCTCGCCTATGATGTATTCAGCTGCCTTTGGGCTTTTTCTTTTCTATTTCTTCAGATGGGTTTTTTTGGAGCGATACAACGCTGATGCTGCTCGGAACTATGCCATCATAAGCGCCTTCACCTGTGGACTCATAACCTTTGGGGCATTGATTTAATCAATATGACTCAACCGTATTTTTTTCGCATTAACATACAAATGGAGGAAAAATGGAAAATGAACGGGAAAGTTTATTAAAAAAAACTCAAGCGGGGATTAGGGATGGTTCGATAGCCAACCCTATAACAGTTGCTATTGAAAGCGACAATCAAGGAGGCTTCCATACAAAGATATCTATGCGGCAGCATTCCTTCTCATCTGATCAACCATTTGGCTTTAACGGTCAAAACAAGGGACCTAAGCCTAGTGAACTCGTTTTGGCTGCAATCGCAGCTTGTCAGGAAACAACTTGGCGAATTTTTGCAGAAGACATGGGTGTGGAGATTAACAAGATCGCCGTTCGCTTATGGGGTGAGCAAGATTTGAAAGGATTTATGGCAATGGACGAGATTACGCCAGCCGGATTCACGAAAATTTGGGGTGAGGTTTTAATTGAGTCTTCCGCTCCAATGGAAACTTTACTTACCCTACAATCTGTAGTTGAAAAACATTGCCCAGTCCTCGACGATATCACACGCCCAGTCCCAGTTAATCTAAATGTAAAAAAGAGCTAATTGATTTAATCAATACGACACAGCCCTGGAATTGGCCATACAGTAATCGCTTGGGCTGTTTTAGGTCGGCCATAGCAATCGCTTGGGGAAAACGAGCAGCTCGAACTCCAGAAAAACGAGAGAAAAATAGGGAAATCGATGATCGACACTTGTAGAGGGAGTAGCCGGTGCCTGTATCAACACCGACTGATGAATGGGTGTTAAAATCAGTTGGTCGTAGTCACCTCAAGAGACCCCGTACCAACCCCTGACAACAAGGGCGGCTGGCTCCCCGGGACGGATTCGAACCGCCAGCCAAGCGATTAACAGTCGCTTTCTCTACCGCTGATTATCTATAGCGGCTAAGCGATGTCCACTTGGATTATCTCCAACTAAGGAGATGTCCGATGGACCTTTTTGATTTTGTTAACAAACCCGAGCAGCGAGTGGTACTCGACTCCTTAGTTCGTAAATGAGTCAGTCCTGTATTAAAGGCTCGGGGAAGTTTGTTAAAAAATCGTCTGATATTGGCGTCATCACACCGCTTTCCATTACCATCCCAGCTTGTCTCCGAGTTTCAGTAAATTCCTCATCAGAACCAAAAGCTTGCATCGCTTCAACGCTGTCAAACTTAATGACTGAGATAAGTTTCGTTGGGTCTTCCTTGGTTGTGCCTGCAAAAAGGAGCTGCATGCCTATTCCTGCCATCTTTTCTTTCTGTGAGAAGATCATCTCTTTCCAATGGTTGAAGCCCTTGCTAATTGTAATTTCGCCTTTAACGATAATAGCCATTGTTCACTCTCCTGTTTTTGTCGCGGCAAACACTTAACCACGTATTGTTAAACATTTATGTCGCCCAAACCGGATGCGCAAGCATCGTCAGGATGATGGTGCGGTCATTGAGCACCTTTGACACCTTTGGAAAAGGGTGGCTTAGGCGCAACGATGAGACACGAAAACAGGCCCCGGAAATGGTCTAAAGCATATCGCTTGGGCTATTTTTGGAGTTTTTCGGTAATCGCTTGGGAAAATCGAGCGTGGAAGCCAAATATTGACCACCAGAAAAACACCAAAAACTAAGGAAAACAGCGGAAAACAGCTTGCACGGCGTCTCGCGGACGTATAAAACCACGCCCACCTGATAATCCGAGTGGACAATCAGTTGGCCTTAGGGTCGTCTCACAGCCAAGCGACTACATAAGATATGCTAGAGAATTGGCTCCCCGGGACGGATTCGAACCGCCGGCCAAGCGATTAACAGTCGCTTGCTCTACCGCTGAGCTACCGGGGAAAAGCCTGAAAAGGGTTATACATAACAAAATCGCAGATGCAAGCCAGTTTTGCGAAAAGCCCAGACGAATTTTTATTCCGGCAGACGAAGTTCGAGCAACCGATCTGCGTTACGATCAATGGCGTCCGCATCAAGCGTGCCCACATCCAATCTGGCAATAATTTCGTGATTGCGCTGCGATGCTGATTTGTCATAGGCGGGGTCATAATGATCATCCAACACGGCGCGAACAAACCCTGGCCAGTCGCCAGCCGCGATCAGATCTCGCCACCCATCGACAGTGTCATGCCCAAGCCGAGTGACAACCCAAGAAAGAAGCGGGTCAAGGCGCGCCGGATTTGCAATGATGTGGGCGTAGTCACGGCACAGAAAGGCCACACGATGCTCAATTTTTGTGCCAGCCACAACAGAGACAGCACCACGCATCGCCGCCCAGAGCGCGGCAGGCACATGAATCTGGCCGACCTTATTGCTTTCTGCCTCGATAAAGACGGGGCGCGCCGGATCGAGGCCGCACAGGACCGCATGAAGGCGCGTTTCAAACAGCCGCTGTGGCGGTTGGTCACCATCCGGTTCCGGGCCCAACAATGAGCCACGGTGATTGGCGAGACCTTCGAGATCGATCACCTGCGCCCCCTTTGCCTGTGCCGCCTGCAAGATATGCGTCTTGGCAAGGCCGGTGCGCCCCCGCAGAACAACAAGGCGGAGGGTTTGAGACAGACTGTCAAGGCCGTCAAGAACCTGTTTGCGATAGCGTTTATATCCGCCGTCAATGAGGTCTGTGCGCCAGCCAATCTCGCTGAAAATTCGAGCCATTGAGCCACTGCGCTGACCCCCACGCCAGCAATAGATGAGCGGCCGGAAATTGCGGTCCGTGTCTTTTAAGGCCGTGTTTATATGGACGGCGAGATTGCCAGAAACAAGGGCGGCGCCAGCGCGTTTTGCGGCAAAGGGGCTGACCTGCTTGTACATGGTGCCAATCTCGGCGCGCTGATCATTATCGAGGACTGGCAGATTGACCGCGCCAGGCAAATGATCATCGGCAAATTCAGCTGGCGAGCGCACGTCGATGATCATGTCGTAATCACCGTTATTCCAGCTCTTAACACGGGTGATCGGGGCGCTCATCACGCATTTCCCCCGGTGGTAAAGGACAGGCCGGTAAGCGATGGGGCGAGATGGCCAATGATTGCAGCCTGATGCCCGGTGTCATTCAGGGAAGTGAGCGCTGCCGCCGTCTGGGAGGAGGGCAGGATGGCAAGCAGGCCACCACTTGTCTGCGGGTCGAAGGCGATCTCGGCCTGTTGAATTTGGCGGGGTGACAGAACGCTGTCATCAATGTGGGTTGCCGCGCGGTTCTGGTGATGAAGGCTGGAGCGAGTGCCGGATGCGAGCAGATCTGCGGCACCGGTGATCAGCGGGAGAGACGGCGTTGTGATCGCAAGACCGGAAAAGCCCGCGCGTGTCGCCAAATTCAGGGCATGGCGGGCAAGCCCAAAACCCGTGACATCGGTCATCCATGCGGCACCACCGGCGTGTTTGTTGAAAATCTCCGCCGCACTTTGATTACTTTGTTCCATCACAGCTATCGCAGCTGCCAATGCCGCCCCATCGGCGCGCAACGCCATATGAGCTGCCATGATCACGCCAGTGCCGAGCGGCTTGCTGAGAATCAACTGATGCGGTTTGGTGAGGGTGAGGGGGGAGGGGACATTTTTTTGCCAACCGGTGACCGCAAAACCGACAGATAGATCGCCACCTTCGCTCGTGTGACCGCCAACAAGGCGCACATTATCAGCGGCAAGCGCGCTGATCCCGCCGGCCAGCACTTGTGCCAATTGGTCCTCTTGAAGAGACAGTCGGGCTTCGGCGAGATTGACAATGGCAAGGGCGGTTGCGGGGGTTGCATTTGCGGCGTAAAGATCGCTCAGCGCATGAACCGCCGCAATCCGGCCAAGACGGAAAGGATCGGTGATGATCTGCGAGAGCATGTCAACCGATTGCACGATTTTTGCACCGGCGGGCGGGTCCGGAAGCAGAGCTGAGTCCGCTTCGAGGCCCTGATCGGGCATTAGTGCCAGGTCAGCACCCGCGGCAATGGCAAATTCGGCCGCCTTACCCAGAGCGTTAGCGAGTGTTTCATGGCCTGTCTTGGCCCCGCAGCCAAGGCAGCGCATGGCGGCGAAGGCCGGATCGGCAGGCGCTTTGGATAGCGGGCCAGCATCACGCGCGCCATTGATCTTGGTGTTGATTTTGGTGTTGATGTTGCTGTTGATTCCGGCAAGGCGCGCCAGCGCGGGTGGTGCTGGCATTTCGAGATCGGTATATTTGGCCATCCAGCGACGGTCGATCCAATGTTTGAGGTAAAGCCAGAGGCGTGACTTGCTAGCATGCTTGCCGCGCACGGCAATTGCACCGCCGTCAGTCGTACCGATGAGCGCCAGATATTGTCGTTGCGGCCGCCATGATCGCAGCCGCCCGCCAAGTGCATATTGGCGCAGATTATGTGCCAGAATTGGTCCCGCGCGCACCGCAAAAACCCCGGCCTTTGGCCGCAGTTCAGGAGACAAACTGGCAATATCACCGCTGGCAAAGACTGCTGGATGGCTGCGGCTTTGCAATGTTGGGCTGACGGCGATGAAGCCGAGATAATCAGTTGCAAGACCAGACTCGGCGATCAGCGCACCGGGCGCAACGGCAGAAACGAGGAAACAGGCATCAAATACATGGCGGCTGTTATCGGCGAGGGTGAGTGATTTTTTGTTGATGCGGGTGACGGATTGCCCCAGATGCAGGACACAACCGACAGCGCGCAGGCACGCAGCAAGGCGGGTGGCCGCGGCGTCACTCATCTGCGGCAGCAGGCGAGGCGACCGGCTGAACAGTGCCATTTCCGGGCGTTGACCGTATTCGGTGAGCCAGCGGCGTGACAGGGACAGTGCCAATTCACCCCCAGCAGCACCGCCGCCAATAATGGCTAGTTTTTGTGGCAGAGGACCGGCTAACAACCTGTCAAGCTGCTGTTGGAACTGGCTAATGGGTTTGACCGGGATGGCGTTGGCGCGCGCACCGACAATGGCATCACTGTCCGGCTGACCACCGATATTGATCGACAGCATGTCATAGGCAAGGGACGGCCGCGCCGCAAAATGCAACCTGCCCGCATCGGCATCAATGCCGGCGGCGCGATCAAGGATCAGGCGTGCATTCGCCATTTGTGCCAGGCGCGCAAGGTCGATGTGCAAATCCCGGTCCGACCATATGCCCTCAACATACCCCGGCAACATGCCGGAATAGGGCGTCCGGACGTCAGGTGTCACCAGCGTCAGTCGCAGACCCGTAAGCGGCGACATGGCGAATTGACGCAAGACCGCAACCTGAGCATGGCCACCGCCGAGTAGGACAAGCTCACCAAGGGTGGGATTTGCCGTCAGCATCAGGGTTTGTGGGCGCCAAGCTGCCCCTTGAAGAAAGCCGCCGGTGCCCCCTCGGACGCATCAATGTTGACAACCTCGCCAACAAAGATGGTGTGATCGCCCCCCGGATACTCAGCCCATTCACGGCATTCAAGGCTAAGGAGTGTATTTTGCAGAACAGGTTGGCCAGAAACGCCCCAATGCCAGTTGGTATCGGCAAAACGCTCAGTCTCGGCGCGGGCAAACAGCCAAATCAAATCTTCCTGATCCGCGCGCATGACATTGACGGTAAAGCCACCGGCATTGCGAAACAGATCAAGCTTGTCATTGCTCAGATCTAGCGACCACAGCACCAAAGGTGGGTTGAGCGAGACCGAATTGAAGGAATTGACCGTCAGGCCATAGGGCTCCCCCTGTTCATTGCGCGCAGTGACAATCGTCACTCCCGTCAGAAAGGATCCCAACGCAGCACGCAACGCCAACGGATCAACAGGGCGAAAAGATGGCTCCTCCGGCATTTCATCACCGGATGAATTGGCCTCTGGGTTCAGCATGCATCCCTCAAAAAAAGTTAACGTTGAAAGGTTTCACCGGGTGGAATTGCGCCACATTAGCGCATTTGGCACGGTGATGGTATCAATTTTCACACAGCCGAAACTTTTAATCGGGGTGATCTGATGGGCCAGAACTGCGAGTCCGTTCCCGCCGGCCTCGGATGATCGTGGCAATGAAACGCGAGGTGCGCGGCACGTAGGCCCAGGCACGGGTGAAAAGCGATGTCCGGCCAATGAAATTTCGATAAATTGTATAGAGCATCAACATTAAATACGCAGCCTAGATAAAGGTAAACATCGCCTAGGCGGCATTCTTTTCGATCAATAGACCAGAAATCAGTGGCGAGATGATCGCGCAGGCGGCATAGATGAAGAACAGCAACGCGCTGAGCGCCAGCATTTCAGATTGCCAGACAAAGTCGCTGGCATGGACCGCACAGATCGAATAGATCGGAAAGGTCACGAATCCAAACGCGAAGGACAGAATGAACCCCACGGGAATTCGATGATGCCAACGGCGATGTCAAGATAGACAAGATCCGTTGTCAGCAGAAGCGATATGATCTTGGCCATGATGCTGAGTGTCATCAGGATGACACGCCGTGGCAGCCTGTCCGCCAGCATCCCAAACGGGATCTGTGAGATGATGCCACCGATGATCGAGACCGCGAGAAACAGTGCAATCTGGGAGATCGACAGGCCGACCACATTGTCAAACAGGGGACCAACAGACCCGAGGGTGGCGGTTGACAAACCAGCAACGGCAACGCCAAGAGAGGCCAATGACGAGACCCGAAACGCCACGGAAGGCTACCGTTCCGGCCGGGCTGGTTCGCGCGATTGCGTCAGTGCCAGCGGCAGAATCAACAAAAACATGATGATGGCGATGATGCCGATCTCTATCGGGGTGAAGCCGAGCAACTGGCCGGAAATGGTGTTGAAAGGCCGCAGCGAGCCAATACCCATCTGCACAAGAATGATGGAGAGCAGCAACACCGACAGTGAGATTAGCAGCTTCATGCGGAGACTCCCCGCATTATCCAAAACTGTGCCGGTCGAAATAATTCCGACCGAAACAGTTTCATCGGCAATGGTGGCGTCCTAAATAGATGCTTCCTGAATAGAGACGTCCGAAACAAAGCCGGAAAAAGGATCACAGTGACGATGGGGCTGGAATGGCCTGGCATCTTTGGACTGATCCATTGATCTTTAAAAGGGGTGAAATGAATGGAGGCCCGAACCGGAATTGAACCGATGTACACGGTTTTGCAAACCGCTGCATAACCACTCTGCCATCGGGCCACCGTTGGAAAAGTCTATATAATTCAGTGCTTAAAGTAACCGTGTATTTTCGTCAATACCTAAAGTGGACACTTTTTTCAACAATTTCACCACCAAAGGTGTTCCAAAAGGTGTCCCAAAAAAAGAGAAGGAAATGACTTACAATCAAGCAATGGACTGGGTTTTCGACTGGTGCTTCCACATACTGGAAAGCGGCCGGTGTCACAGGCATGACCTACAACGAGATCAACATCTGGATATTCGTCATCATTGAACCGGTGGTCTTTGTCTGGATGGCCTATTATATCCTAAGGCTTAAACACAGCCTCAAGACTTACGAGCAAATCTCTCTAACGCAGCCTGATCTATCATGGATGCAATATCATAGAAGGACTTAGCCTGTGGACACTGTGGCTTTGGTCGAGGTAGTGTCATTGATATGGGCATTTGTTGAGGTTCTGGCGTCTTTGTGGCCGGGATACTAATCTCAATAGGCACGACGTTCTCACCACAGCCCTGCAGGATGTCTCACTCAACCATGACCGTGAGCTTGTGTTCAAGCATGTTGCCATTATGCGTCAATGAGCTGTGGTCATTCGCATTCAGCGTTATCGCGATCATGTTGTGGCCCTTTGGTAGCGCGCCGATATGGAACCAGTTGCCATAGATGCGTGCCAGCTTTACGCCATTGACATAGATATGTGCATGACCCTCGCCCTGTTTGTTCTCCAGCCCGGCTGCCGACGCGTTATAGGTGAAATTTTCCGTCTGCAGATTAAGGTTCCAGCCGCCAACAGGGTCCTTTTGGATGGTGGCAGTGATGGCCGGTTTTACGGGCCAGTCGTCAACCGCGAGCATCCCGTGTGAATGCACGCCAGCTTCCTGTCCGGACGTGCCACCATTCATATTTGCGTGGTTTTCCATATTCGCACCAGCGGGCTTGGCGGCTCGTTCGGGCATATTCCACAAATCGCTGACGATCCAAAACAGCGCTGCTCCGATGAGTCCACCCATTAGGAATGTGATGACTATGCTTGTGCTTGCTGTCTTGGCTGGCGCATTATCACCGCTGTTAAGGGGCTGTGTTAAGGGGGTCATGACATCACTCCAAAATTCACATCAAATCAGCTTTACACCGGCGTTACGCATGTTTTTAAGTGCCGTATCTAGTGATCCGTCAAAATTAATCCCTCGGCAACTCGCTAGCCAGACCTCCACTTCAAATCCCTCAGAGACGCCGTCAAGAGCTGACCACGCCACACAGAAATCCGTTGCCAACCCAGCCATCGTCAGCTGCGTGCATCCAACCTCCCGCAGGTACCCCGCAAGGCCAGTTTGCGTTCTCTTGTCATTTTCGAAAAAGGCGGAGTAGGAGTCAACAGAAGGGCTCATTCCCTTGCGGATTATCACGGCAGCGCGTGTCGTATCAAGCGCGGGATGAAAGGCCGCGCCCTCGCTTCCCTGAATACAATGATCCGGCCAAAGAACCTGCGGCCCATAGGGCATGTCGATCATCTCCAGCGGGGCCTTTCCCGGATGCGACGAAGCAAAGCTGCTATGGCCCTGCGGATGCCAATCCTGCGTCAGTACCACCAGATCATGCGCTGCCATCATCTCATTGATCGACGACATGATCTGATCACCATCCCCAACCGCCAGTGCCCCACCGGGGCAGAAATCATTCTGCGGGTCGATCACAACAAGACAATTCATCCCATGTCCCCTGCTTTTACCGTGGTTTCAGTCAGTCGATGTTAGGGTGTTTTCAGCGTAAGTCAAAGTCTCAACGAAGCCCGTCCTCGCCTTTGACCTCATCGGCCTGCAGCCCGCCCATGCGGTAATGAATTCGTGGGCCCCGCGACATTGCCAGTGCAAACATCAACTCGCCACTACGTGGTGCGTCAGGAAGGCGGACTTCCATTGCATCAAAATGGCTGCGCACATAGGCGGCGTTGATATGGCCAAGTGGAATGTCGATTGGGGTGCCGGGACCGCCGACCTTCATAGTTGAGGGTACAATGGCCTTGGCCTCGCCAAGCCTCTCACGCATCGCATAGCCGCCAGGCACATGCCACAGTGCGGTGTGCTCAAGTTCACCGTCTTCACCGGCAAGCGCTGCCTTGCCATAACCGTCGATGCCTTCAATGCCACCCAGCGCATCAATCAGGGCATCTGTCATCTGCAGGCCCAGCGGATTCAGATCATCCATGGCGGATTGCAGATCCTCCTGCCAGACTCCGGCAAAGGGGTTGGCGACAATTGCGACAATGGCAGCGCGGCAGCGCGGCTGATCACCAACCGGACCATTTTCATGATGAATGGTCTCAATAAAGGTCATCATTTTCCGCAATGTGAAGTCAGGCATAATGTTTCTCTGCTTTCCTATTGTTATCTTTGATAAAATCAGGGGTAATATTCTGCCCTGCCATGCCGATGATCTCGGTATGTCCCTGCAGCGATATCACCGCCCCGGCGATATGTTCCTGATCAAGTATCTGCTGCGCCACAGTCCGGCCACCATCCACCGCGGCGAACACATCATCCCGAGGCAGTTGAGGCACCGCAGTGGTAACAAGCCTGTCGCCAAGATCGCTCTCGGGGTTGAGGCTTTTTGCCGGCACCCTCTCAATGCCTCTGTGGCTTGTCAGGTTGACGCTGTTCGCAATCAGCGTCGCCGCAATATCTGCGGTGGCTGCCGTGCGCGCAAGAACGCTAACGCTGTCAGCGATGCCAAGGGAATGGCTTCGGCCCTGCCATCCTGATGTCGCAAGTCCGCGCCAGACTGTTGGCCCGTGTATCGTCATCATTCCACCGTCAACTCCAGCAAGTTGCGCTTTGGCTATGGCGCCGGGGGCCGTCCAAAAAGCAACATCGCCACCATTATTAACACTGATTTTTGTCACGTCATTGGCGAATTTGCTGGCAAGCATGGCGGCTAGAATATGATCGGCCACCGCGCCGGCAACAGCAATCATCGGCGTGACAAAGCGTCCACCCGCCAGATGACAAGCCGCGTGCATTCGCCGTGCTACGGGTCCCGCGAATTGCCGGCCGCTGTGATGGCGGGCCCGAAGCAGTGGCAATTCCTCAACCAATGTTGCAAGAACCGATATGCCAGCCTTTGTCGCCGCTGTGAAAATTGCGCTTCTGTGACGGCTATCGGCATCAATGATCATGTCGATGGGGCCGTGTTGGAGATGGAGCCTGTTACCAGCTCCGATCAGGTTGGCCTGCATTCCAGTGGCTGTGAGCAGGGGGCTAACCGTCATCATCATCTCTGGTAAGCAACGAGTTGGCACCGGGCGCAATCAACTGTGAGTTAGCGCCATATTCGCTGCCAGTCTCGACAGCCTCGGCAATGCTGCGGATGGCGCTGTCATGCCCGCCAAGTTCAAGATAATCCGCGCGGCTGACAGTAAATTCCAGAGGCGCTACCAGAGCAGGCGTTGGCACATAACCAAACGCATTGTCCGGCAAATTCAGAACGTCAAGCATGATCGTGATGCCACCGCCGGGCCAGACATAGGCCGGTACGCCACCACATGATACGGCGGTATGCTGCGCCTGTACTGACCGGGTCAATTTGACCGGGTTTTTTGTTGCGCCGGCACGCAATGAACCGCCGGCACCGCCCATAAACAGAACAGTACAGAGCGCCGGCTCACAATTTTCCGTGATCAGGTCAACGCTCGGTCGTAATGTCTGGGGCAGGGGCTTTGCCTGTGGTTGCAATTCCTCATCAAGCTCGAAATAGGCAAATTGGTCTCCGGTGGTTGAAACCATGAGCAAGGTCAGGCCCGGCCGGGCGCCCTTTTTCGGACTCCAGTCACCCAGAATGGTCAGGGGATCCTGAATGTCGGTGCCACCCCAGCCAAGCCCCGGTTCGGCGACTTGAAAATACCGGCCCGGGGTGGAGCGCCTGCCCTTGATCTTGATGCCCGTCTCCGGCCAGTTAATGACCTTGCCAGCCTGATGCTCGGAAACGACGCCGGTGATATGGTCATCGACCACCACGACCTCATCGACCAGCCCTTTCCATTGAGATGCAAACATGCCAATCGTCGCCGAGCCGCAGCCGACGCGCATTCGTTTCTCGGCAACGCCATTGACGATCGGTGCTTCGCCTGCCTGCACGGTGACAGTGGCACCGTCGTCAATCGTAAGTTCGACAGCCTCCCTGTTGCACATGCGCGTAAGCGTGTCACAGGTTGTTCGGCCTTCCTGTTTCGACCCGCCGGTCAAATGATCAACGCCGCCAAGCGAGAGCATCTGCGAGCCATATTCGGAGGTGATCATCAGGCCAACCGCCTCGCCATTGCAGCGCACGATTGCCCCCTCCTTGCCAAGATGGCGATCAGTGTCAATCTTAACCTTGACCCCGCAATATGAGAAAATTGCCTCGGTAACGACGGTGACAAAATCAACACCCTCGATTTCCCGGCTGATAATGAAGGGGGCAGGCTTGTAGTCCGGATAGGTCGTGCCAGCACCGACAGCGGTGACAAACATCTGGTCGCTCTGGTCAAAGCCACCGTCCCAGCCAGCGCCAAGAAACGGCTTTACCTGATCACCAGCGGCAAGCCGCCGATCAAGGATGGTCAAAGGATCCAGCCGCACAATCTTGCCGTCGTCGTTGGCATAGCGATCACAGGCTCCGCTTTTGCCCTCAGCAATGTAGCACATAACCGGACAGGCATCGCATCTGATCTTTTCGTCCTTCTGCCTCGCCGTCATCTGCCATCTCCTGACTGGTTGGCGTCAATTGCAGCCAGAACTCGGTGGGGCAGCGCCGGAACCATTTCAAGATCAGCCCCGCTTGCATGGTGAATGGCGTTGAGGATGGCAGGTGCTGCCGGTATCAACACATGCTCACCAAGACCCTTTGCACCCATCGGTCCAACCGGATCGGGTTTTTCAATGAAAATTGTCTCGATTGTTGGCATATCGCCAATCGAGGGGATCAGATAATCATGCAGATTCTCAGTTCGCCCGGGGATGAATTCCTCCATCAGCGCCATACCAAGACCCTGTGCGATTCCACCCTCAATCTGTCCGGTGGCAAGAACCGGATTGATCACGCGGCCAAGGTCATGCGCGGCAACCATGTGCAGCACCTGGACGGTACCAAGCAACAGGTCAACCTCGACCTCGGCAATCTGCGCACCATAGCCATAGACCTCATAGGGACTGCCCTGACCATCCTCGTCAAGTGGTTTGGTCTGCGGGTCAAAACTCTCTTCGGCGCGCAGAACATACCCAAATGCGTCAACCGGCATGTCTGAAAGTTCAATATGCTGGGTGTCGACATCGCCGCTGATGATAATTTTTGATCCCTCAAGCCTTAGGGTGGCACTGTCATCCATATTGCTGAGGCGCAGAATATCGCGGCGCAGCGCAAGCCCGGACAATTCAGCCGCCTTGCCGGTGATGAATGTCTGGCGTGATGCCGAGGTTTTGCCACAATCCGGGGTCACTGCAGTATCTGGTCCGATCAATTCGAAATCTGCAAGGCTAACTCCAAGCGCATCGGCGCAAATCTGGGTAATGACCGTATTGGCTCCCTGACCTATATCCGTTGCGCCCTGATGCAGCCTCAGCTCTCCTTGCGGTGTGATTCCGAGGCGAACGGTGGACGGATTGGGGAGGGCGGTGTTGCCACAGCCATACCAGCAGGAGGCAACGCCGATGCCGCGTTTGACATGCTTATTTGCGGCGTTAAAATGCGCCACGCGGTCACCCGCAGCTTGCCACCCATCGGAGAGCGCCATAAGACATTCGGCAATGCCGACCCCATGAAGCTGTTGACCACAAACCGTTCTGTCACCGTCACGAAGCGCGTTCTGCACCCTGATCTGAAGCCGGTCAAGCCCCACGGCGTCTGCCAGCCGGTCCATGAGTTTTTCCTGCAGGAGTGCGGCCTGCGGCACCCCGAAACCGCGAAACGCGCCGGCGACCGGTCCGTTAGTATGAATCGCGCTTGCCTCGGCAAGATAATGTGGCACACGATATGGACCAGACGCATGTATCGGAACGCGTGTTGCAACGGTTGGTCCCCAGCTAGCATAGGCACCGGTGTTGAAATCACCCTCAAAAATCATCCCAGCGATCGTTCCATCGCGATCCGCCGACAGCCGCCCCTGCATCTTTGCCGGGTGGCGCTTTGTCGTCGATGTCATCGATTCATGACGTGTGTAGACCATGCGGCAGGGCCGTCCTGTTTTCAGGGCGGCCAGACCAAGAAGGGGCTGCAGGGATACATCCAGCTTTGTGCCAAATCCGCCTCCAGCAGCGGCCGGAACAATCCGAACACGCGCCAGCGGCAGGCCCAGAACCTTCGCCGTATCCTCCTGATCCATCACCGGCGCCTGCGTACAGGCGGCGATGGTCACTATATCGCCATCCATCCAGGCGCATCCAGCCTCGGGTTCGATGGGCGCATGTTCGACATAGCTAGTACTGATGGTGGCGTCGACGACGATTTCGCCATGGTCCAGCCCTGCTGCGCCATCACCCGATTTCACCCTGCCAGTAATAAGAAGATTACCATCACGGTTTTCATGCAGAATGATATCCTTGGCGGCTCTCGCCTCCTCAATACTCATCACCGGCTCGAGAGGTGTCCAGACAATCGGAAAGTCCTCGAGGTCGAAGCTGGCAAGTTGATCAGCGTCACCAACGACAAGGGCAACAGCCTCACCGCGGAAGCGGGCAATTGTCTCGGCAAGCGCCGGCTGATCGGCAAAGGGTGGGATCACACCAAACGCGTTTACGCCGGCAATGTCTGCGGCGGTGACAATTGTTTCGATGAACGGGTGGCGTGATTGCCATTCCTCAATGTCGCCAAATGTGAATGCAGCATGAAAATGCGGCGACCTGATCGCCCGAATAAGCAGCGCATCATCGGGCCAGTGATCAGCCCCAAATACCTCGCTGAAAGTAACTTTCTGGTGTCCGTCAAGACGCCATACCCCAGCCCCCACAGCCGCACCGGCGGCAGGCGAGGGCTGTTCCACTGGGTAGGTACCGGCATCAAGCACGGCATCGATGATTTTGATGTAGCCTGTACAGCGACACAACACGCCACCAAGCGCATCCTGAACGGCCTGTCTGTCCGGCCTTGGATTTTGCCGTAACAGCGCGGTTGCCGCCATCATCATGCCTGGCGTGCAAATTCCGCATTGGGCGGCACCATGGCGCAGGAAGGATTGCTGCAAGGCCGACAGCCTGTCATCTTCCTCATTCAGCGACATTGCGGTTTCAATCCTGCGGCCACTGGCCTGTCCGGCAGGAACAAGACAGGCGCAGACCGGATCACCATCAAGAAGGATTGTGCATGCCCCGCAATCACCTGCATTACAGCCAATTTTGGTGTCGCGCAGCCCGAACTTCTCACGTAGAGCATCGCTGAGCCGCATCGAATGTGGACATTCGATTTCCTTGCTAACTCCGTTAACAGTAAAATTCATCCGATTGCCAGTCTGTGATACGCCATCCATCATGACACCTTAGAACAAAGATCTGCAATCACGCGGTGGCTGATCTCAGCTGCGGCCCTGTGCCGATACTCTGCCGAGGCGCGCACATCGGCAATTGGCGAGAGTGAAGAACTGATGCCCGTGAGCATCTCGCGCGCCAGTTCAGGGGCGTCTTTCACGTCTAAACCAACAAGCGCGTCCTCTAGTTCCCAAAGGCGCACAGCAACCGGCGCGCAGGCACCTACAGCAACCCGTGCAGCGCTGATCCTGGCTCCATCGACAGCCAGCCGGACGGCAACCATGGCGATTGAAATGACCAGATAATGCCGCGCGCCTAGCTTGTAAAATGCAGAGATCCCGGTTTCGGCCGTTTCTGGGACATGAATGGCGACCACCAGCTCATCTGGCGCAAGCGCCGTTTGCCGTGCCCCGGTCAGAAATTTAGCAAGCTCAAGCCGTCGGCGACCACGCACGGATAACAGCTCGATTTCCACGTCAAGCGCCATCAGACAGGGCACGCTGTCAGCCGCTGGTGACGCCGTGCACAGATTACCGCCAATTGTACCGCTGTTCTGGATTTGCACGGCACCGATCTCGCGGCTTGCCTGCTTGAGCATTGCATAGCTGGCAGGAAGCGGTGTCTGCAGGATTTCACGCCAGCTTGTCGCTGCCCCAAACCGCCGCCATCCATCCTTCATCTCTATGCCGCGAAGCTCGTCAATAGCCGTGATGTCAAGAAGTGGGCCGTCAAGCGTGGGCGTATGGCGCGTGGGATAGATATCAGTACAACCCGCCATAACCAGAGGCTGTTCTGCCGCCAGCCAGTCCAATGCGTCATCGAGTTTGTCGGGCCGTAGATACGCCATCGACCAAGCACCAGATACTGTTGCAAAAATTGTTTGTGTACAAATAGACTGTGCTATGCTGACAGGGGTGTGTCAACTGGGATTTGTGGCTATCATGCCGCAGGCAGGAGACCGGATTATGGAAGACAGCGACAGCTACATTCTGGAAAGCCAGATTGGCTTTGTCATGCGCCGTGTGGTGCAGCGCCATATCGCGATTTTCTTCTCTCTCATTCCGGATTTGACGCCGACGCAGTTTGCCGCACTTGCCAAACTGTGTGAGTTGGGTCAGGCATCACAGAACGAGCTTGGAAGGTTGACCTCGATGGATGTTGCCACAATCAAGGGGGTGGTTGACAGGTTGCGGGGGCGTGGGCTGGTTTCGGCTGAACCACTCGCCACTGACAAGCGCCGGCTGATTCTGACCCCAACCCCACAGGGCAAGGCGCTTTACAGAAAGTTGGTCTCAAGGGCGCGCGAGGTATCGCAGCAAACGCTAAGCCCCCTGTCAGAGGCTGAGAGCCAGCAATTGATGATGTTACTCAGAAAACTTGACTGAGCTGTCGATTAAACGCCAACAAACCGCGTCAGAAGTTCTGGTTTTGCCTCAAGTTCGGCGGTGATAACAGGTGGGTGATTCCTGCCATTTTCCAGAAAAACCACGCGATCAGCGATTGACAGAACGGCATCGACGCGCTGTTCGACCAGAAGAATGGCAACACCGCGCGCGCGCAGTGTCGTTACCGCCTTCCTGATTTGTTCAATCATCGAGGGTTGAAGTCCTTCTGTCGGTTCATCGAGAAGCAGCACCGAGGGGTTGATACAAAGCGCTCGGCCAGTGGCCAGCATCTGCTGTTCACCACCAGACAGAGTGTCAGCACGCTGGTCAAGACGTTCACGCAGACGCGGGAACATGCCAAGCACTTGATCGCGGATATCATCGCCCTGCTGGCGCACCATCAGCCCAATTTCCAGATTCTCGGCAACAGTCAGTTCGGCGAACAGCCGGCGTCCCTGTGGAATGTAGCCGATGCCACGTTTTGGCACCTCATGAGCCGGGAGCGAGGAGACCGTCTCGCCACTCACCTCAACCGAGCCGGCATTGGCCGGGATCAACCCCATGATCGTTTTCATGCAGGTTGTCTTTCCTGCACCATTGCGTCCCAACAGACAGACAATCTCGCCTGCGTTCACCTCAAACGAGATGTCATGAAGGACCTGCGCATCGCCATAGCTAGATGATAAATTCCGGATTGAGAGCATCATCCTGTCCCCAGATAGGCAGCCTGCACAGCGGCATTTTCGCGTATTTCACCAGGTGTGCCCTCGGCGAGAATTTCGCCACCATTGAGAACCGTGATCGCGTCGGCGGTCTGCATCACAACATGGATATTATGTTCGATCAGCAAAATCGTCATCTCGCCTGCAAGACCGTGGATCAGGGAGATGAAATCGACAATCTCACTGTCGGCTAGGCCCTGTGTTGGCTCATCGAGAATTAGCAGCCTCGGTTGCTGGCTGATGCCCATGGCAATCTCCAGAAGGCGTTGATGGCCATAGCTGAGATCACCGGCAAGCTGGTTGGCGCGTTCGGCGATGCCAACACGCTCCAATGCGTCGCTGGCGCGTTTTGTTGTCGCTGCTTCATTGCCGCCTGTGCGCCACCGCAGGGCCAGCGCAACATTCTCTTGGACGGACAGGCGGCCATAGATCGACGTGATCTGAAAGGTGTAGGCCATGCCAGCGCGGATGCGCTGATGCGCTGGCAGATGCGTTATACTCTGCCCATCAAAGGTGACTGATCCCGCACTTGCCGGAATGCGTCCGGATAGCAGGCCGACATAGGTTGTCTTGCCGGCGCCATTCGGACCAATCAGCGCACGCACCTGGCCCTCAGGAAGGTCAAAATCGACATTCTCGACAGCCTTCAATCCGCCAAAATGGCGGCTGAGTCCGCGTGTTGACAACAACATCATGGCAGCCACCTCAGCGTTCGTCGTCGCAATTCACCGACAAGCCCCTGTGGCGCAAACAGAGTCAGCAGTACAAGTGTCAGTCCGGCGATCAGCATGTAGGCTGTTGATATGTCGCTTGACAGGTCAATTAGATAGAACATGAATAGCGTGCCGACAAAGGGGCCCAACACCGTGCCGGCACCGCCAAGCAGCACCCAGAGCAGGGGGAAAATGGAATATTGCACCGAGGCGAAGGTGGCTCCGGCATAGCCGAACAACAGCCCGTAACCAGCCCCTGCAGCGGCAGACATTGTACCGGACAGCAGGATCGCCAGCAGCTTGTGAAGATGCACGTCATAGCCAAGCATACGGGTGCGCTCTTCATTTTCGCGG
Source organism: uncultured SAR116 cluster alpha proteobacterium (assembly GCA_902547925.1). GTDB lineage: Bacteria > Pseudomonadota > Alphaproteobacteria > Puniceispirillales > Puniceispirillaceae > MED-G116. The sequence continues at coordinate 22,471 of CACCQD010000014.1, forward strand.
ATGGCGACAAGAACCCGGCCAAAACCAGTCTGCACAACACGCAGCGTGATGAACAGACAGACGGCAAACAGCACCAGCGCGGCCAGATAGCGATTCATCGGATCAGACAAATCAATGCCGCCAATCTGCCGCGCCGCCTTCTGGATGACAAATCCCTCATCACCTCTTGTATATTCGCCGAAATACAGCGCCGCCAGATAGCCGGCCTGAGCAAACATCAATGTGACGATCATGAAGGCGACTCCTGCCGTGCGCAGCGAGAGAATGCCAACGACCAGAGACATTGCAAGGCCACTGGCAAGGCCGACAATTATTGCTGGTCCTGCCGACCATCCGAGATGCTGCACCGTCAGTGACATACCGTACATGCCAGCAGCAAAGAACAGCGCATGGCCCAGACTCAGCAATCCGGTATAGCCAAACAGCATGTTGTAACCCATGGCATAGCAGGCAAGCACCATCACTCGGGCCAGATTGCCGTGGTGATAGTCAGGCAGGATGAAATTCAGCGCCAGCAGCAGCGTCACCACACCAATATGAAGGCCCCATGATTTGCGGATCTCGCTCATAGGCCACGTTTCCCAAACAGGCCCTGCGGCATGAAAATCAGAACAAAGGCCACGCCAAGCGTTGCGATGATCTTGGCCAGTGTTGGCGAGAAGAAGACTGAAATCATTCCATCGCTGATGCCGATCAACAGCGCGGCAACAACCGTGCCGGGAAGACTGCCAAGCCCCCCGATGATGACAACGATGAAGGACAGCAGTAACGGGTCATGCCCCATCAGATAATGGGCCTGCTGAATGGGAACGATAAGCACACCGGCAAGTGCCGCCAGAGCCGCGCCAAGGCCGAAAACAGCACCATAAACCCTGCCAACAGGAATGCCAAAGGCCTGCGCTGTCTCACGGTCAAGCTGGGTTGCCCGCATCAACAGGCCAAAGCGAGTGCGTGTCATCAACATCCAGATGCCTGTCAGCAACATGACCGCGGCCATGATCACGGCAAGTTTGTAGGTTGTCGTGCCAAGCCCCCATGGCCAATAGAGTGACAGACCTCTCTCTGTCCACTCAAAAAGTGGAATCGACAGCCGCTGATTGAATGGTGCCTCAACGGGACGCGCGTCGGGACCATAGGTCATCAGCGTGAACTGCTGGATGATGTACAACAGCCCGATTGTCGCAACGATTGTGCGTTCGGGATCATATTCGATGCGTTTGAGAACAAGCTGATTTGCAGTAACGGCAACGCAGGCGGTCAGCGGTGGCGCAACCAGTAATGCCGCCAGAAAACCCCAGGCGGGGTGTCCTTCAAAGAGGCTGGCAATCTGCCATGCCAGAACCGCGCCCACCATGAAAAATTCACCATGGGCGACATTGACGACGCGCATCACGCCAAAGACCAGCGACAGGCCAAGCGCCATCAGCGACAGAACCGCCGCCGTCACAAGCCCTTCAAGCAATCCGAGAATGAGATAGGGAACAAGTTCCATGTTACAGGTGAGATCAAAATCCCGGGGCAGGGGTGAAGGGGCACAGATGAGGCAGCCCGGCGTTGCCGCCGGGCTGGTTCGGGTCGTCTAAAAGGATTGTGACGTGTAATCGACTTCATCCGGATAATAGGTATCGGCAATCGACGTTGTATGTGCCAGTACCAATCTGCCATTCTCAACGCGGGTAATGTACTGTTGGCCGAATGTCTGGTGCGTTTTGCCGTTGAATTCCTTTGCGCCCTGTGGATTGGCATAAGAATGCGGCATTGATGTCATCGCCTCGACAGCCTCAATCAGCTTGGCCCTGTCACCAGCACCTTTATAGCCTGACGCTTCCATGCCGGCCTTGACGATATGCAGGGTCTCCCAGCATCCAAACATGTGAGCATAGGTCGATACATCCTTTGAGTCAGAGATCGAGGCGCCATTGTTGTCGACGCCAACCGCCGCACGATAGGCTTTGTCATAATCTGACTGGTTGGCCTGTGCATAGCGCGGATTACCCTCCCAAAAATAGGTGCCTTCAAGGAATTCAAGCCCCGGGCTGGCAAGGTCAACCGCTTCCAGCGAGTCGATGAAACCAAAGATTTCCGGGCGCGAGTTGCCAAAGAATTCACCCATCTCCTTGACGAAGGTCAGCACTGCCGGCCCCACCATCACATGATAGATCACCTCGGTATCGCGGGGGATCTTCGGGAAATATTTGGTGAAGGAAGACTCTGTTGGCGGGATCGCAATCTTGGCGACAACCTTGCCTCCCTGCGCCTCGACAGCGGCAGAGAAATAATCACGATGGTCATGCCCGAACGCAAAATCGGGATAGATCATTGTCACTTTCTTGCCAAGGGTGCTGTTGACAAAAGGTGCCATCGCCTGCACCTGGCTTTTCACATCTGTGATGCCCGGCTGCAACGTATAGCGGTTCAACATGCCGCTGGCGACGTGATGCCCCTCAGACACCACAAAATAAGGTATCTTCAGCTCGCCCGCACGAGGCGCCGAGCCGATGACGACATGGCTGAACAGGGTGCCGAATGCGATATCACATCCATGCTGGGTTGCCAGTTTTTCGACAACCTCGGCACCGCGCTTGGGATCGGTGCCATCATCCTCAGCGACAATCTGCACCTCGCGTCCGTTGATGCCGCCCTCATCGTTAATTTTTTTGACGGCGGCCTCGGTCGTGCGGTTGTACCAGCGGCCATAGGCAGCGCCGATGCCGGTGCGATGCACCTGAAAGCCGATCTTGATTGGCTCGGCGCTCTGCGCCTGGCCGTAACGTCCAAAAAGCGGCGTTGTGCTGGCGACGGCTGCCAGTGCGGTTGTTGCGGCAAGTGTTTTGATTGTTTGCCGACGGTTTGGTTGCTTGGTGTCGGTAATCGGCGGTGTCTTGACGATTTTGGTATCATCACTGTTTGACTTGGTCATAGGAGCCTCCCTCATTATGGTTCAGCACCCGGATCTCTGTCCGGTGTGACTGACGATCTTTGAGACGAAGTTTGTGTGTGTACAAACAAATTGTCCAGCCTAATTTTCAGCCGCCCTTTGGTGCTGCCAGAAGCCAGAGCCCAAGCCAGGTATAAAGGATCATGAAGATCGCCAACGGCAGCCCGGCAACAAAGGCCCGTCGCAGATTGCGGTATAAATGCAGAGCCTGTGCATGTGCCAGTACCACGGCAAGGACATGACCGGCGACAATGACCAGCGCCTGACTAAGCCAGATCATCCGCATCGTCTCGCGGTGATTGAAAAATCCGGTGGTTACATAGAAGCCGTCGCGACCAAGCAAATTGGCCCCTGTGTTGAAGGGATCATTCAGCGCCATCAGCACATATTGCCCGTCAACAAGAAGCGAGGGCAGGTAATGTGCGGTGTGATAGGCAAGCGCAATAGGCAGGATGGTTGTGGCAAAACGGGGCAGCAGCTGGTGTGCTGTTGCCTGCCCGCCAGTGATTCTGTCACCCAGCACAATAAGCAGGGTAAAGGTGGCCAAAAGAATGAGATTGCCCGCTGCAAGGCCGCAGATCACCGGAATGATGACCGCCGAGCGACCCGGAAAGGCCAGCGGATTGACCCCGATCAGATCAAGCCAGACAAAGGTTTCATTGAATCCATCGAACGAGCCTGTGCCAAGCAGAACAAGAACGAAAATGGACAGGCCAGGTCGGACAGACAGACCCTGGCCAATCTGCCAGCCATGCCAGCCTAGCCAGAGGGTCCGGCCACGCCGCCCATAGGGTGCGAGTCGGCTAAAAAGCGCCATGATGATGGAAAATAATTCGACCTGCGAGAGCCATCGCCGTGGGCCACAAAGCCACATCCCGGTCACAGTGATAAAGACATAGATAACGCCGATGCTGGCGAGTCTTGTGGGATCATCAGGTGCCGGGTCCGCCAGGGTGAAGGCGGAAAAACCAAGCAGCAGACCAACCGCTGGCCAGACACCGATGGCCCGTGGCAGCGTCATCCAGCCCCTTTCCCGCATTCGAATCATTGGTCGGACCAACCAGTAAAAGGGTGAAATCCACCCCCACAGATTGAAAACAAGCCCCTGAATCATCAGCGCCGCCATCCAGAACACCACCCAGAACCCGAGGATGAGCGAATTCTCCAGAGGGTCACGTGTTCCGGTAAATCCGGTATGCAGGAGCCAGCAGAACAAGAGGAAAAAACCAAGGCTGCTAGTGCTTCGCAACCGGTGCGGCGGGGCCAATCGCCCAATCAACAGGCGAGGCAGCAGCCTGTCGGCTGATTTATGCGGCAGGAACCACAACAATAAAATGCTCAGCGCCACAATCATCACGCCAACCGCCATATAGGGGCCGGTCGGCAACAGGGCGACAAAACTCTGGCCTGTGGCGTGAGCAAGTGCAGGGGCTGGCAAGATGGCGGTCAGGGCGCTGGCTGCAATTACCGCCTGCTTGTGCTGTCGTTTGTTGGGTCCGGAATTGCTCATAACCCAAGAGTGGAAACATCATTGACAAGTTGTCAAGATTTGAGGCTCATTCGTATGCAAACAATTTACATTCACTCACGTTTCGCCGGGACTCTCTCCATTCGGGCGTGACAAACCGATTGGCAAGCCGGGCAGATGGATAAAAAAGAGACAGAACATAGTGGTGACCTGATCGGCGTTGACGTCGGTGGTACCTTTACCGATCTCGTCAGGCTGGATCAGGCAACAGGCAGGGTGCGTCTTGCCAAGGTTGCCAGCACACTGGAAAATCAGGCTTTTGGGGTCATGCAGGCGCTTGCCGAGGCCGAAACAACGCTGCCCGATGTCGCCCTTGTTGTTCACGGCACTACAACCACGACAAATGCGGTTCTAGAACGCAAACTCAGCCGCACAGGGCTGATCACGACCGCAGGGTTTCGCGATATTCTCGAGCTTGGTCGCCGCACACGGCCGCAACCCTACGGTATGAAAGGGCAATTTCTGCCAATCATCTCCCGCGACCTGCGCCTTGAGGTTGGCGAGCGGATGGACCATGCCGGGCGCATTGTAACACCATTGGATGAGGACGCAGTGCGCACCGCCGGTCATTCCCTGCTTGCCGCCGGGGTGGAATCCGTTGTCGTGCATTTCCTGCACGCCTATGCCAATCCCACGCATGAGCGCCGCGCGGCAGATATTCTGGCTGAATTCTGGCCCAATGAATATATCACCACTGGTCATTCGCTGCTTTCCGAGAGCCGCGAATTCGAGCGCGGCGTGACCGCGGCGGTCAATGCTTCGGTGCAGCCCATTCTCAAGCGCTATATTGGTCGGCTTGATGATGAGCTTGTTGCCGGCGGCTATGGTGGTGAACTACTGGTGATGAATGGCAATGGTGGCACCGTCTCGGCGAAACGTGTGGTTCGCGAGGCGGCAAAGACGGTGATGTCGGGGCCGGCATCCGGGGTGATTGCCGCTGCCTATACCGGACGCGCTGCGCGGCGGCGAAATCTGATCACCTATGATATGGGCGGCACCTCGACGGATGTTGCCCTTATCCGTGATGGTGAGCCCTCGGTTTCGCATGAGATCGAGCTGGAATATGCAATGCCAATCCATGTGCCCATGGTCGATGTTCGGACAATCGGGGCCGGGGGTGGTTCAATTGCCAGAGTCAATGATGCTGGGCTTCTCGAGGTCGGGCCGCAAAGCGCGGGCGCTGATCCGGGGCCGATCTGCTACGGACGTGGCGGTGATGAACCGACAATCTCAGATGCTAATCTGCTTCTTGGACGCCTTGATGTCAGCAAGCTCAAATCTGTTCCTGGCGCTGTTGACCTTGCCAAAATCCGCGCCATTTTTCAGAAAAAACTCGGTGATCCGCTGGCCACTGACGCCGAAACCGCGGCTGCGGCTGTTTTGCAGATGGCGACAACACGTATGGCCGGGGCAACGCGCATGGTTTCGGTATCGCTCGGCGAGGACCCGCGTGATTTTTCCCTGTTTGCCTTTGGGGGTGCCGGCCCAATGCATGCGACGGCGCTGGCGCGCGAGCTCGGTGTTCCCGAGGTGCTGGTACCTGCGCGTCCGGGGATTACCAACGCGCTTGGCTGCATTGTTGCCGACCTCAAACATGATTTTGTCCGCACTGTCAATCGGCCGCTTGACCTGATTGACATCGAACAGGTCACCACCATCATCAACGCCCAGCGCGATGAGGGGATGGCGCTGATTCGTCAGGAACCCGTTGCCATCGACGAGATCAGGGTAACGCATTCACTCGATATGCAGTTTGTCGGGCAGACCCATATCCTGCAGGTGCCGCTGCCCGCCGATCAGGTAAACCGCGCGGCGATTCAGGCCGCGTTTGATGAGGTCTATTTCGCGCGTTTCAGGGTCAGCCTGCCTGAAATCCGGGCGCAGATTGTCAATATCAACACGACGGTGACAGGACGTCGTCCCGATGTTGATCTGGCCGGATTGATTGATGATGCTGGACGCGCCAAAACATTGGCTGCCGCACAAACCGGCGCCCGGGCCGTCTGGTTCAATGGTGATTGGCAGGAGACGCGCATTTTCGCCCGCGAGGCGCTGCCGCTGGACGCCGCGATCACCGGGCCGGCGATACTCGAGCAGATGGACACGATGGTTCTGATTGAGCCCGGAGACACGGCTGTTCTGGACAGCGATGGCAATATTCTGATCACCCTTGGAGAAGGGTCATGAAACTTGACTCGATAACACTCAGCGTCATTCAGGCCGGCCTCCAGCAGGTCTGTGACGAGATGGATCTCAGCTTTTCACAGGCAGCGTTCTCACCGGTGATTGCCGAGGCTAATGACCGTTCCGATGGCATCTATGCCGCCGCTGATGGAGCATTGATTGCACAGGGGGCAGGGGGATTGCCTGTTTTTGTCGGGACTATGCAATATTCCACCGCCGAATTGATCCGACTTATCGGCGAGGGGGCGGCCACACCTCCAGAACCAAATGACATTTACATCGTCAATGATCCCTATCTTGGCGGAACGCATCTCATGGATGTGCGTTTTGTGCGCCCCTATTACCGTGGTGGAAAGCTCTGGTGCTGGCTGTCCAACACCGGCCATTGGCCTGACACGGGCGGGTCGGTTCCGGGTGGCTTTTCGGCATCGGCCACCGCGGTAGAGCAGGAGGGGCTGCGTCTGCCACCGGTCAAGCTGTTCAAGAAGGGTGTGCTCGATCAGGAAATCTACGCGATAATCTGTTCCAACATTCGCGTCGCTGACCAGCGCATTGGCGACGTCAAGGCGCAGGCGGCGGCATTGGAAGTAGGCGCCGACCGGCTTGATCTCCTGCTTGAACGATATGGCGATGATACTGTGCAGGCGGCAATTGATGAATTGCGGGAACGCGCCTCCCGACAGATGCGCCAGATGATCCGCCGGATGCCAGATGGCGTCTGGCAGTCAACGGCCTATCTCGACAGTGATGGCGTCGTTGATCAACCGCTTGTGATCAGTCTCCGGGTGACCAAGGATGATGACCGGCTGATCTTTGATTTTGCCGGATCAAGCCCACCCTGTCGTGGCCCCATGAATTCGGTGCTGGCGACAACCCAGAGTTCGGTCTATCTGGCGATGCGGCATATCTTCCCCGAGGTGCCAATCAGCGCTGGTGCCTTTGAACCGCTGGAGATCATTCGACCTGTCGGAACCTTTCTGGATGCACAATATCCCCGTCCTGTTTCCGGCTGTGCCGCCGAGGTCAGCCAGCGGATCGCCGAAGCGGTCTTTGCCGCGCTTGTCGGCGCGCTTCCCAACAGGGTGACAGCAGCACCGGCGGGAACAAGCGGCAATTTTGCGCTTGGCGGGCATGACGCCGAGAGGGGGCGTGATTTCGTCATGTATCAACTCTCCGGCGGGGGGTATGGTGGCAATGCCGACAGTGACGGGCTAAGCAATGGATGTTCGACCATCGGCATTTCCAAGGCGCCGCCGGTAGAAATCATGGAACAGGCCTTTCCTGTCCTTTATCATCATTATGCGCTTCATGAGGGATCTGCCGGGGCCGGCCAGATGCGGGGCGGTTTTGGCCTTGATTACGAGCTTGAACTGCGCAATGGCGAGGCGCGTGCCAGCTTTGTCATGGATCATGGCCGCTTTGGTCCACAGGGTGCGCTTGGCGGACGCGATGGTGATGTCAACAAGGTTGTGGTGCTTCGTGATGGTACATCCTATGTGCCGGAACATCTATCAAAGGAACAGGATATTGCGCTCGCTCCGGGCGATCGTGTCTGGGTGCGGACACCGGGTGGTGGTGGCTATGGCGATCCGCTGCAACGCCCGCTCAATGCCGTTTTTGAGGATGTCCGACTGAACCGCTACAGCGCGGCGCAGGCGCGTGATCTGTTCGGCGTGGTGGTTAATGATGAACATTCATCCGGTGTTGATAAGCCAGCCACTAAACGTCTGCGCCAAGAGATGCGACGCCACTCCTAGACGACATTGCACCCTCATGAAAAACTTGCCTGACGAGCAGAGACTGCCCGCCAGACCGACATGGCCTGCCTCATTAAATAGTTTGTGTACAAATGAAATAATCTGGGTTAGAAAATTGTTGGTATACAAACAATTCAGCGAGGTAGGCGCGGATGAATATCCAGCATAATCTCGAAGATTTTGGTCGATTTGCTATTCCTGATGACTGTTTTGCTGAAACAGTTACGAAGATACAGCATTACACTGACCGGCTGTTTCGGTTTTGCACAACGCGCCCTGCAAGCCTGCGTTTTCGCTCGGGTGAGTTTGTGATGATTGGTCTGCCGGGCGATCCGCCAGTTTTTCGTGTCTATTCGATTACGTCTCCTTCCTGAGACGACACACTGGAATTTTTCTCGATCAAGGTTCCAGATGGTCCACCGACAAGCCGGCTGCAGAAAATCCAGTCCGGTGACACGATCCTGATCCGTAAGAAACCCACCGGAACGCTGGTGACAGACGCGTTGCTCCCCAGTAGGCAATTATGGTTGTTTGCTATCGGCACTGGCATTGCCCCTTTTGCCTCACTTGTCCGCGACCCGGAAGTGTATGAGAAATATCAAAAAATCATTCTCGTGCATGGCACCCGAAAAACGGCTGAACTGCACAATGGAAATGAGATGATGAAAGCCATTCTGGGTGACTTGCTGGTTGGAGCAGCGGCGCGACAAAGCCTGTTCTTCATCAACGCAACAACACGCGGGTCCTAAAGGCTTGAGGGGCGACTGACGGATCTGTTTGACGGTGGGGCACTTGAAAAAACTGTGGGGGTGGCGTTCGATCCGGCTTGTGACCGCGCGATGATCTGTGACTCGCTCGGTTTTACAAACGACTTTTGGCAGCTGCTGACTGATCGCAGTCTTGGCGAAGGCGCAAACGCAAGACCCGGCTGGTTTGTGTATGAAAAGGCTTTCGTCGCCTGACCGACTAACCATTACATGTCCCACATCTGCCTGCAGTTTGGCTTCTTGCCTGGATTTGGGGCTCTGTGCAAAAGTCTTTCATCCGACACAGCGTTGTGCCCGCCGGATCCTCTGCCTATCACAAAAAATCGTTTGGTATTGCTTCGTCGCCTGCGGTGGGTGCAGGATCACGCGGGTTCAAAAAAGAAGGTTTTGTCTGATGATGGTTTCTGCTGTTTCCCATCTATACCCGCTGGCGTGGCGGTGGCGTCATCATTGTCCAGCTCTTGGATTGCTTGGCACTCTGGCTGTGCCGCTGATTTTGATGGCTGGAATGCCGGCTCGCTCGCAGGGCTATAGAGAACGGACGGCGGCGGTGGAGACAGCCCCGGCAGAGCAGTAAATCCTGTCACGTTATACTGATGTTCAGGGCCGCGTGGTGGCTAGCACACCCTTCGCCACACATTTGCTACACGCGCCCTCTCAAAGGGGATGCGTATTGAACAACACTCTAAGATTTTGGGTCACTCCAAGATCAGCACAACGGAGAAGTATGCACACGTAATACCATCCGATTTCCATGGTCCAGTGCAAGTGGTGTCCCATTAGTTGTCACACACCTGGTAAATTATGAATAAATTATTCAATTTATTAGGCATAGCACACTATGCGAAAGGTTTTGCAAACCGCTGCATAACCACTCTGCCATGGGGCCATCATTTAAGTGCACAGGTTGGAAGAAAAGGTATCAACACCCCTGTTGCCGTCAAACCATTTAAAAGGTTTTAGCCTTTTATTTTAACCTCCGTTCTCGGTTATACTAGGGATGGCTTCAAGCTCCGATATTGTTGGGTGTAAACTAAAAAGTTTTTTTATTCATCCGCCACAATTTGAGCCCACACAGGACGATTTTCCGTCACCAAGGCTCTTTTCGAAATCAGGGCCGACCAAACGCTGTAGATCTAACCCGTTGTCATTGAAAAAATTCTTTAACTCTTCCATCGAAAGTTTGAACGGTTTTCCAACCCCTGATTGGTCAAAAATAAGGCTTTGGAGGGGACCGGTTAGCGTTTGACTATCACCCTTTCCCTCGACACCTAAAGCTCCTTTTAAAAGAACGACTTGCGACTTAGCACCAAAAGCTCCGGCAAATTTTGTTCCACGAACAGTCAATGTAAAGCCATTATTTTCAAATTGCCGGTTATCATTCGCAACGAGTTTATCGCCATCGTATGCTAAGGCCCCGTCTATAATGCGTGCGCGCATTTTTTGATTTTCTGAATCAAATAGAAAATCGTCAAATATTAGAGTTGTTTTTGCCCCAATTTGGAATTCACTATTGTCTTTCATTTGTACAAATGCTGCGGATTTTTTTCTCACTTTCACCAAATCACCCATGTTAATCTCAGTGCCTGGTGCACCATCGAGTCTCTTAGCTTTCACTGTTTTGATTTGCACTTTTCCATCAGTCTCCATAATTTCACCAATGCCAGCGTGAGCGTGAATTGAAACAAACAGAAATAAAGATGTAATTAAAATAAGAGTTGCACGCATTGCATCATTCTCCTTGCAAGTACTCAAGTTCTAGAGCAGCCATAATTACTTGGTTGTGGCTCGATAAATACCATCCCAATCATCAGGCTTTCCTGATCTCATTCTTAAAACCATGTTGTCATAATATGCGGCCATCGCTGGGGCCGCAGATTTAAAAATTTCCACTTTTGCGCATGCTTCATCCCAGTCTCCAACATAATATGCTTCCAAAAACTGTTTATGCTGCGGGGTTGTTTTGTGTACAGCATAAATACGCAAAGGGTCTTCTTTGCCTTTCACCGCTATATTGTCTAATTCCCACCAACTAAAAGCGTCACGGCATTTTTTAACAGTGTCTGGGCCGACTATTAATAAAACGCCATAGCTTTTTGTTTGGCCCTCCAACCGAGCCGCAACACTAACTGGATCACCAAGAACGTCATAACCAAATTTTGTTTTTGCGCCTATGTTTCCAACAAGTATTTCACCAGTGTTTACACCTGCACCCAAACCAACGGGAGGCTTGCCCTCTGCCGCAAGCTCTAAGTTAAAAGACTCGACAGCGTTAATCATCGCAAGGGCTGTATCCACAGCTCTAATCGCGTGTTTTTCGTCATCTAAAGGTGCACCATGGATGTGCATGCTGGCATCCCCAATAAATTTCAACAAAGTACCCTTGTTTTCGAAAACAGGTTCAGCAATTGCCGTCATGTAGCGGTTCATAGTATTGGTGAACCCCTCAACATCCTCGCCATAACTCTCGCCAAGAGCCGTAAAATTACGCATATCGGTCATCACAATACTCAGTTCTTTTTTCTCGCCCCCTAATTCTGGCTGTTGTCCTGATTTTTCGATCTCTTTTACCATCTCAGGCGCGAGGTAAGAACCAAATGCATCCTGCAAAGCTTTTTTGTTTAGTGCCAAGAATGCTGACTGCATTAATGCATAGAGCAGTGAGCTGAGACCGAAGGCAAAAAGAAGAAATATATTGATAATGTAACCCGGCCCATCAAATATCCGTAGGCATAACAATGAGGAAAGGCCAAATGTAAGGATTGACAAAAACAATCCAAGATTAATTCGGTCTTTTCCAGAAATCACAAACAACAAAAACAAACAAAAACAAAAGATCGCGATAGTCACTAAGTCAATTTCAGGGCTAAAGACTATAAATCTTTCACTGACTATCTGGTGTATAGCTGACAACATTATAATTGGACCCGGAACAGCCTGCTCCAAATTTGTTGCCTTGAGGTCATTCAATCCTGCAGCGGAACTGCCTATGACAATGATTTTGTCTTCGATTAGGGACAGCAACTCATCGTTATCCATTGCACCCGACATAATTTTGGAGATAGATAAAACATTAAAGCGATCAGAGTATCCGTGATGGAGAACAAAATTAGCTTCGAGTGTCACAGGAACTTCTAGGAAGCCGGTTGTTAATCTGTTGAAGGGAAGTAAATCGCCGGCTTCATCTAAATTTAGCATTTGATCTTCTTCGTAGACCCTGACCATTTCTAATACAAAAGACGGGTACAAACCACCATCAAGACTTCCCACAAGCGGCAAATACCTCACCGTGTTATCCACACGATCCAAATCTACATTTACGAACCCATATCCTTCTAAATCAGTGAGTTGATCAATCGGAAAAATTATTCCCGAGGACGTTCTAATATCGAATCTTGCCCTGTCTTTTATTAAAATATTCGCAACGTTTTTCTTTGAATTTTTAGTTTGCTTTGAGAGAGCTGTTGCCAAAACCACAGGTTCGTCTTGTAGAATTTCAGATAATGCTTGATCCCCGTCAATAAAGTAACGACCAATGTCCGCAGTTGGCTCATTTGACAGCTCTGCTAAGCTATTTGGATTAAAGCGATCTGTTTCTGACAATAGAATATCTATGCCAACTACGGCCGGTCCTGCATTTAAAATTTTTTCTAATGCCGAAGCGAAGATTTTTCTTGGCCATGGCCACTGACCCAAATTTGACAGACTCGTCTCATCAATATCAATAAACAGGAAATCTTCTAATAAACCCTCACTTTTTTGGAGAGGATTGGTTTTGGTATAGGTATCGAGCGATAAAGACCGTCCAACACTCTTTAGACCGAAAACATTAGCTTGAATTAGCGCAACACATAGTCCAAAGAGTGCGATGGATGCAAGCGAGCACAAAAAATGGGGATTACGTAATTTTGTCATCTTTAGTTCAATCTAACAACCCCTCAGGGTTCTCTAAAAGAGGTCTCCAGGGTTTTAATTATGGGGAAAAGCAAAAAGGTCATAACCGATCTTTTACCCGAAACAATATTCCCCGCCACGCTCATGCTTGGTAAAAGTTGAAATCCATCAGGTAATTTCACCAGATTATTCTCTAGTATTTCGATATTCGCTCTATAAACGCTATTTGCTTCACCAAAAACGTCTTCGTCCACAGTGTCTTTGGATAACATTTTGACCACGCCAACTAATTCACCATGTTTCTGTGACGGCAGGGCATCAAGCATAATTTTAACTTTTGCGCCTTCATAAACGTGCGTGATATCGGACGGGTCTACGTCTACCTCAACGTGAAAATTAACATCTTGAGGCACCACCGTTGCTATAATATCGCCAGAGTTAATCACTGATCCCGTAAAATTATCTTCAAGTTTAAGTATGGTGCCTGTAACAGGCGATCGGAGCTCCACATCTTGCATTTGCCTCGACAATTTTATGAACTTCTCAGAAAGGCCTTGTCGTTTCTGAATCTGTTCCTTCAACTCAGTGTTCCATTCTCCCAACTTCTTAGAAGTAAATTTCTGATTATTTAAATTTGCATTTTTCAGTTTTAAATCAAAGTCCTGTTTGTCTATCTCCGCCGCCCTTAAGTCGGAAATTGATTTTCGCTCTTTCCTCTGAAGCTCTCTAATTTCCTCTTTCAAATTATCCACTTCCAAGGCTATTGCGCCAATTTCCACAGAAATAAATTTTTCATTTTGAATCTTGCTTTGCTCTATCTGGATCCTCAAGTCTTCAAAATCGATTCCAAATGTTTGCAAACTAGTCAGCGTCGTGCGCTGCTGTTTTTCCAGACCCAATATTTTGGTGGCGAGGGCGTCGACTTCTTCAGTTGTTACTGTCATTTGTGAAGTAACGAATTTCTCAAGTTCAGCCTCCGCTTTTTGGGCATCTCTTTCTTTTTGATCAAAGTCAGATCGGGAAATGATTTTCGCATCAAAAAGTTTTTTTGCTCTCTCTTTTTCAATCTGAGAAAAACGTAGTTGTTTTTTCAAATCCTCAATCGAACTACTGGCGTTGCTAATAATACTCTCAAAGTATTGTGCAGTGGCATTATCACCGGGCTTTTCTAACTTTTCGTTATTTAAGAATTTTAAAAGTTGTTGCTTAGCAAACAAACTTTTCTTTGCACTTTGGAGGTCGGGTTCAATCGATTTCGTTAGCTCATCAAGAAGGTTCTTTGATTTTGCATCAGTGCGATTCAAACTCTCATTAAAGCTTTTGATTTTTGCTAAATGCTCCCGTTTTTGTATGAGTACCTCATTGATTAAACTCTCAAATATGGATCGTTGTGCAGGGTCTTGAGGCAAATTTAAATTATTACGTTGGATAAAATTGATCTCTCGGATCGCCAAATCATATTCACCTTGTACGGTAAGATCCAAGTTATTGCTGTCCTCCGATCCAATTTTAGCTAGCTTTTTCAAGAACAAAAGAAACTCGTTATTCCACGCTAGTTTTAGTTGAAGATCGGTCAAATCTGGCCTAATGGCGTCTTCCAATTCTTCTCTTAAATTACTTGCTTGCAGCTGGTTTCTCAACAGCTCAATTTCAATGCCCTTCACCTCTGAGAGATATTCCTCTTTTTGCATCGCAATTTCAGCGATTTGCGCATCAAAGATGGCCTTTTGCAACTCTCCCTTTGGAGATTTGTATTGCTTTCCCAGTAAAACATTTAAACCAGCAGTCGTCCTTAGGATGTCATTGTTTAGAGCTTGAATTTCTTCCTCGGTTTTTCTGTAGTCAGACGCCATTAAGGTTTCATCAAAGATAGCAATCGGTTGATCTTTGTTTACAAATTCTCCTTTTTTGACATAGACTTCCCTCAACACCGAAGAATAGTTTGCTTGAACTTCTACGTTTGGAATTGAAGTCAAGATTTTACCTCTTGAAGACACAGTAACGTCTATTTCTGTTAAGCTCGCCCAAATCCCAAATGCTATCACAATTAGGACTATCAATATTCCTGATATTGCGAGGGGTTTGCTAGGCGAGATGTCGGCAAAGTTATCAAGATCGTCGTTAAACTCACGTAGTGTTTTTTTGGTATCAATATCCAAGTCTCCTTGGCCTTTTTCATTTGATCCCGGAGACGCTTCTCTCTCTTCACTTGCAACTTCCGCAAAAGCATCGCGCGTTAGACGCTCATTCGCTGATCGCGCGAAACCAGCTAATCTTCTCATCATATCTAAGGCTACGTTCGGAGAGCTTGACAAATATTTTTTCAGGCGTTCCTCAGTGATTTCCGTCAACACACATTCGGTCTTAGCTCTTGCTGATGCGCTCCTTGGACTACTTTCTATTATGGCCATTTCTCCAAAGAGAGCGCCTTTTTTTAATTCGGCAAGTACAGTGTTTTTGTCACCAGTAAACTTGATGATCTCGATCTCCCCGCTTTCGATCATGAATGCAGTCTGCCCAAACTCTCCCTCTCTGAAAATAAAATCGCCTGGCAGTAGATGTAATGTCTCTTTTGTGCTCATTGCATCAAGCCTCTACAATTTCATTTGCGTGCTTTTCAAATGAAGGATTGATGACACAAAGTTGTTTCAACAAAAGTTTTTTTGTTGGCCCATCTTCAATTATCACGTCATTGGAGTTGCCGAATTGCACTAATTTGGGGCCTTCAAAAAATGCAATTTTTTTGCAAATGGTTAGGTCGTAAACATTCCTAGAGATTAAAACTACCGTTCTGCCCTTTGACAACTTTGGGAAACTCTTTTTGAACTGAAGTACGCTGTCAGAGTCCATCGCTGAAATAACATCATCTAATATAAGTATTTTGGGATTTCTAATCAGTGCCCTTGCCAATGATAGCTTCAATTTGAAACTTTCACCTCCAAGCGCCTCCAACTCATCAATGTCACTATCAACAGTTACGTTGATTTCATCCATTGCAGTTTGAAGATTGGCCATGCCACACGCCCATGCGATACGATCATTGTTCGCGTTTGGTAACACTCGCTGAAAATTATCCCTTATAGTTCCAGCAAAAAAATGGTTGGTTTTGTCCACCAGCGCCACGCTCGATCTAAAATGTTGCAGGTTAAATGTATTTATGTCGCTACCGTCGACCATGATGCTGCCTTCAGTCGGGCGCAAAAGCCCCTGGAGCAAGTGTGCAAATGCAGTAGCTGTCTCCGGCTGTCTGGCGCACACCCCAAGGGTATCATTGATATCAATACTCAAACTTATGTCTGTTAGAATGTTCTCTTTGTCTCTGTTTGCGAGCGTTACGTCTTGAAGTTTAAAAGAACCTATTATGTCGTTAAAGTTACCACCTTTCTGATTTTCTCGCGAAAGGGAAGACGCAGCAGTTACGGAATTAAGCGTTTCGGAAAGCTTTTTCATTTCGCCAGGAAACTTGACGAGGGTTTGCGATGGTCTAAAGATTTTTCCTATTAACATGTTTGCGCCGATCAAAACACCAGCTGACAAACTGCCCGCAAAAACCAAATGAACACCAACGAACAGTACGACCACTGTCATGACATTATTCATTAAAGTTCCAAATTCGTTTATTAGCGCATTACTTGCTAAATTGTTGTCATTGGACCTCAGAAATTCACCTTCTATTTGTTTAAATTCATTGACAATGTCTTTTTCGAGACCCAAACGTCGAATATCAACAAATCCCTTACTTGTTGCGCTCAACAATTTTTGCCTGTTTCCAGTATCTGAATTGAATTTTTTACTCAGGTTTTTAGACCTTTTACCATGTATCGCGGTTATCAAAGAATTTGAGAGACAAAAAGCAATCACAATAGCACCAAGCACTGGGCTGTAAAAAAGAAGGATGGGTGTAAATATCACAAGTGCAAAAACGTCAGTAATAACTCCAAGAAGTTTGGAGATTATCATTGTCCTAATTGAATTGAGGCTTTGCCCCAATTGCGTGAGTTGGGACTGTTGTTTTTCAAAAGTGCTTATTGGCAGATGGATAATTTGTTGGAAGACTTCCATCCCATACTTAGCCTCAATTTTTGCAGCCGCTAAATTTATGATCGCTGATTTATAGTATGAGAGAAAAAAATTAAAAACATGAGCAAGGATTACACCTGAAGTCACAACGTAGAGGGTTGAATAACTCTCGTACCCAACAACTTTATCGAGTGTAATCATAAGGAAAACAGTCGGCGCCAATGCAAAAATATTGATAAAAATGATTATCAGCAGAAGTTGTGCAACTAAAAATTTATTTTCAAACAAATCATCAAGGATTGATGAAATGCTGGCTTGGCCAGAGTTTTTTTCTAGTTGTTTAGATTTTCGGAATATTAGTCCTTTGCCGCTCCATTGTTCTTTGAATTTCCGAACTTGAACTTTTTCAGGTATGGGGTTTGCTGCTTTGGGGGCGATCACTGTTATTTCAGAGTCGTCGCCATTGGCTAGATCCACGCGTAGGACGATCACATAACGATGATTTTTTAGAAGTGCCAACACAGGTTGTTTTTTTACAGCCTCAGAGAGCCCACTTAGATTTGACTTTATAGCTCGGCATATTATTGAGTGATTGCTCGCAAGCTTTTTAATGTCGCCGAGACTTATCTCTCGATTGTCAATATCGCTTATTTTGCTAAATTGCTGTTCACCTAGCTCGACGCCAAGTCTACGCGCAATTATTTGGAGGCCCAAAGCACCTGATAACATAATTACAACCCTTATGTCCCCCTGCAGGGCGCACAGATCCCTGCAGGGTTATATTTTGTTACTAGGCTATATCAGATGGATCATCTTGGGGTTGTTCGTCAACCATTCCTGGGTCAGCTTCCACTCCAGGTTCTGGCATATCAGGAGCTTCATCAGCAATTGCCTCCGCAGCCACCTCATCCATCGCAGCTATCGCGACATCCATTGGAGCAGATGCCGGGCCAGAGGCAGCGTCTTCGCCACCTCCTGAAGTATGGTCATCCATTGATAAAGACATTGGATCGCCCCCTGGAGGAGGAATATCTCCATCCATTGGTGGCGCGAGATCCAAACCCTCCAAATCGCCACCACCAGAGCCGTCTCCCCATCCTGAGCCATCTTCTGGCAGAGGAGCATTCCCCGCGGCAGGATCTGTAGCCTGATAATCTTCTAGCATTCCAGAAGCCGCGTCGGGTGGCATCATCTCCATCATAGACGCATCCATGCCAGCCATTGCTTCTGGCGGCATAGCCTCCATGTGATCTGCGCTACAACCGCACATTGCCCCTGGAGGCATAGCCTCCATCATAGGGGCATCCATTCCAGCCATCGTATCTGGCGGCATCGCGTCCATCATTGAGGCATCCATACCAGCCATTGCTTCAGGCGGCATAGCCTCCATGTGGTCCGCACTAAACCCACCCATCGCCTCAGGAGGCATAGCCTCCATCATAGGACCATCCATGCCAGCCATCGCCTCGGGCGGCATCGCCTCCATCATGGGGGCATCCATGCTAGCCATTGCCTCAGGCGGCATAGCTTCCATCATTGAGGCATCCATGCCAGCCATTGCTTCTGGCGGCATAGCTTCCATCATTGAGGCATCCATACCGGCCATTGCTTCTGGTGGCATAGCTTCCATCATTGATGCATCCATACCGGCCATTGCTTCTGGCGGCATAGCTTCCATCATCGGGGCATCCACGCCAACCATTGCTTCTTGAGGAATTGCTGCCATATGATCGGCTGAGGCCGCTGCCATAGCTTCAGGGGGTAGCGCAGCCATATGATCGGCTGACATCCCCGCCATAGCCTCGGGGGGCAAAGCTTCCATCATGCTAGGGGACATGCCGGCTAGAGCATCTGGCGGTATCATCTCCATTATTGTAGGAGACATCGCAATCATAGCTTCTGGAGGGACGTTTGCCATCATTCCAGCATCAAAGTCGGGCAAATCCTCTGGATCCATTGTTTGAAGAGTAGTCTCGACCACGCTCTGCATCATTGCAGGATCCAAATCGACTAATTGATCTCCCAGATGCCCAGGGTCCATGCCCATTTGTTCCATAACCTCAGAAATTTGACCAGGATCGAAACCAGCACCGACCATAACGTCCCCAAAAGTCAT
>CACCQD010000015.1 GCA_902547925.1 uncultured SAR116 cluster alpha proteobacterium
ACGACAAGCGCCGGTGGCGGCGCGTTGAATGAGGGCGAGGCCGACAATCCTGAGGCTGATGACCGCTTTGCGATGCCGTTGGATATGCTGCGCAAGATCACGCCGACACCCAGCGCCGGGCTGCGGTTGATCACGATCAGCGGCGACTCGATGGCGCCTGTGCTTGAACATGGCGATGTGGTGATGGTCGATCGCACGCAGACCCAGCCCTCGCCGCCGGGGATTTTCATCGTCGATGATGGCATCGGACTGGTTGCCAAACGGCTGGATATGGTGCCGGCGACACAGCCGCAAATACTGCGCCTGACCTCGGAAAATGGCGTCTATACCAACTATCAGCGGCGAATCGACGAGGTGCATATCGTGGGCCGCGTCGTCTGGTTCGCGCGGACACTTTAGTGAAGATTGAGCGGTTAGTTAACGGGAAACATCATGAGTAAATCAGGCAATCATTGCGATGAACGGCGCCAGACGGGCGGTGGTCATGCGGGCGGCGGTCAGGCTGGCGGCGGTCATGAACGGGGCCGTGCAGGACGTTATGGCAGAAGACCGGGGCAACAAAAGCCGCTGCGCGCTGGCCGTGGCCGGCGAAGTGCCGCGCGCAAAGACGGCCGGTTGTCGAAAAACGCCGCCCCGGTTGAGGTGGTGATCAGCCATGTCGGCGGACGCGGTGATGGGGTTGGCACCACCCTTTATACGCATAATCATCAAAGCCGTGAGCATATGGTTTTCGTTCCAGCCAGCCTGCCCGGTGAGCGCGTGCTGGCACAACCGTTGAGCCTGAATGCGCAGGGCATTCGCGCCCGGATGATCGAGCTAATCGAACCGGCAAAAGAGCGCCGCGCGCCAGCCTGTGCAGCCTTTCCGGCCTGTGGCGGCTGTCAGTTTCAGCATTGGCAGGAGGACGCGGTTAGCGCGTGGAAGCAGGCGCAGGTCGAGGGGTTTCTCGAACGCACCGATATCTGGCCAGACGAGATGCGCCCGCTGTATGCCGTGCCGCTGCATAGTCGGCGGCGCGCAACCTTTCATCTGAAACGGCTGGTAGGCGATGTTGTGGCTGGCTTTAATGAGCGTCAGGGAACGCAGATCATCGCGCCGGAGGCCTGTGTCGTGCTGCATCCCGAACTGCTCATGCTGCTGGAGGGATTGCAGGCGGTGGCGATGCGTGAATTTCCGGTCGGGGCCAGTATTGATGCAAAGGTCAACCGGCTGGACCAGGGGCTGTGTGTACTGCTTCATGTCACTGCGGGCGGGGCTGATTTTGCGGAAATGCCGGCCTTGCTGGCAGCGCTTGGCAGCTGGGCCGGTGAGGCTGGATTGGCGCGGATGTCACTGATGCCGGGCGACATGACAGGAGGTGCAAAGGGGGGTGCAAACTCGTCAGCGCGCACAACCTATGGCGCGGTGTCGGCAATACCACTATATGCACCTTCACCGCCAACACTCCGCTTTGGCACGATCACCGTCACCCCGCCGCCAGGTGCATTTTTGCAGGCAAGCCCAGAGGGCGAGGCCGCGTTGCAGGCAGGCGTTGCCGAAGGTGTGGCAGGCGCGCGGTCAGTGGTTGATCTGTTTGCCGGATGTGGGACGTTGAGCCTGCCGCTGGTGGAACAGGGCGTGCAGATTGTAGCGGTGGAACAGGACCGCGAGGCGCTTGCCGCGCTGAAAGACGGGGCCGATGCCGCCGGGCGTGGGGGTCAGGTAAGCGGGCGGTTGACCGATCTGGCGAACGCGCCGCTGGCGGCAGATGATCTGGCCGGATTTGACGCGGTGATCCTCGACCCGCCGCGCAGTGGTGCCAGCGCCCAATGCGCCGAACTGGCGCGGAGCCAGGTGCCGCGCATTGTCATGGTGTCGTGCAATCCGGCAAGTTTCACCCGCGATGCGGCGCTGCTTTGCGATGGCGGCTATTGCTGTGACTGGGCGCAGGTCATTGACCAGTTCCGGATGAGCAACCATATCGAGATGGTGGCACAATTTAGCCGGATATGAGCGCTTGTCAGCCGGAAGCAGATTGGGCATGGCATTTTAGGTGTGACATTTTTGGCGTGACATTTCAGGTGGGGCAAATGATGAAAAAACGGTCGCTCAGCATCAAGGGCCATATGACCAGCATCTCGCTGGAGGATGCGTTCTGGGCCGAGCTTGGCCGGATTGCAGAGGAGCGCGGCGTCTCAGTGGCCCGCCTTGTCGGCGAGATCGACAGCGAGCGCTTGGGCGGGCTGTCATCCGCCATCAGGCTGTTTGTGCTGGAGGTAGTTAAAAATGATCGGGGCGAGAGTGATTGGGGCAAAAATGACGGGCTCCGGGCGCTTAGGACGCTTGCAGGAGAGTTTAATGGCCAGTAGGTTAGTGGGCTGTATTTATGCGTGGCACCAAGAATTGGCATCAAGACTCATCAACAGGAAGGGGAGGCGAAAACATGAAAATCGCAATCCTGCAGACAGGAAAAACCAACCCGTTGATGCCTGACAGATTTCAGGATTATCCTGCGCTGTTCACCGACATGTTTGCCAGCGACCCGCGCACCGCTCAGCACAGCTTTGCCGCCGTGCCGGTTGTCGATGGCGAGCTGCCGGCATCTGTGGATGATTATGCCGCCTATATCATCACCGGATCACGGCATGGCGTTTATGACGATCTGCCGTGGATTGCGCCGCTGATGGCATTCATCCGCGCCGCGCATGACGCCGATATTCCGCTGATCGGGGTGTGTTTCGGGCATCAGATCATTGCCCATGCACTTGGCGGCCATGCGGCAAAATCAGACAGGGGATGGGGGCTTGGTGTGCGCGAGGTGGGGCTGCATGACCATCCGGACTGGATGCCGGCTGATGACAGCATCTGGCTGATCCATATCCATCAGGACCAGGTCGAGAAATTGCCGCCCGGGGCGCAGCTGATCGGCAGCAACGGGTTCTGCCCGCATGCGATGTTCGTGATCGGCGACAACGTGTTGTGCGTGCAGGGGCATCCTGAATTCACCATTGACTATATCGACACGCTGATGGAGGTGCGCGCCGATCTGTTTGATCCGGAAACCCTCCATGGCGCGCAGGCGACACTTGATCACCACCATGATGGCAAGCGCTTTGCCAGCTGGATGCTGTCCTTTCTTGAAGGACACCAGCACCGCCGGGCAGCCGCCTGACGGGGGATGGTCATGCGCATGACCAACCTAAACAGCCGGAAAAGCACAAATTCAGTTAAACATGAGACGCTGAAACATGGAACGCTGGGGCATGGGACGCTGCAAATCTGGGAGTTTCGGCGATGAGTCTGGTTATCGGATTGGATACGGGCGGCACATATACCGATGCCGCGCTGTTGGATGCGGCCAGCGGACAGGTGCTTGCCACCGGCAAGGCGCTGACCACACGTGAGGATCTGTCGATCGGGCTGGGCGGGGCCATTGCCCGGGTGCTTGACACCTATGTGACCAGAAATGGCCAAACAGATGGTGCCAAGTCAGGTGGCGGCAAGCCGGGGGATATCGGGCTTGTCTCGCTGTCGACAACACTGGCAACCAACGCCGTGGTCGAGGGTGTTGGGGGGCGTGTCGGGCTGGTGATGATCGGCTTTGACGAGGCGACACTTGAACGCGCCGATCTGGCGCGTGCGCTTGGTCAGGACCCGGTGGCCTTTATCACCGGCGGTCACAAACCCGATGGCGGTGTGCAGGCGATGCTTGACAGGGATACGCTGCGCCACGCCGCAAAAACCCTCGGTGACGAGGTATCCGCCTTTGCGATTGCCGGCCATTTCGCCACGCGCAACCCGGAACATGAAATTGCAGCACGTGACCTTTTGCGTGAGCTGACTGGCCTGCCGATCACCTGCAGCCATGAATTGTCATCCGCGCTTGGGGGGGCCGCGCCGCGCCCTGACAGCGTTACTGAATGCACGGCTGATCAATCTACTGGAACGGTTGATCACGGCCACGGAAGCGATCATGGCAGACCAGGGGCTGACCTGTCCGTTGATGGTGGTCAAGGGTGATGGCTCGTTGCTGCATTCCGATTTTGCCCGCACACGGCCGGTGGAAACGGTGCTGTCCGGGCCAGCGGCCAGCCTGTCGGGTGCGGCTTTTCTGGCCGGAACCGACACCGCGCTGATTGCCGATATCGGCGGCACGACAACCGACATTGCCTTTTTGCAGAACGGCGCACCACGCCTACGGACCGAGGGGGCGCTTGTTGGCGGCTGGCAGACAATGGTCGAGGCGGCGGAGATTCGCACCTGCGGGCTGGGCGGTGACAGCGAGATACGGGCGGTCACAAGGGGCCGCGACGGCGGCGTGACGCTTGGTCCGCGACGGGCGATGCCGCTGTCATTGCTGGCAACGCAACATCCAGGGATCATCACCATCATGGAAGAGCAGCTTGAGCTGGTGGTGCCGATGCAGACCGATGCGCGCTTCGTCTTTCCGGTGATGCCGGACGGTGTGCCGGGCTGGCTGACGCGGTCGGAGACACGGTTGGCGCAAAAGGCCATCGAGATGGGGCCTACACCGATCGCCGAGATTGCCGCAACGCAGCTGGCGCTTGGTGCGATTGACCGGCTGATCAGCCGCGGACTGTTGGGGCTGGCCGCCTTTACCCCGACCGATGCGGCGCATGTTACCGGTGCCTTCACCGAATTTGATGTAAGCGCAGCGGAGCTTGGCGCGGCGCTGATGGCGCGCCAGAAGAACGGGCTGGGCGAGGCGATTGCCAGTGATGCAACGGGGCTGGCGGTGATGACGCTGGCGACATTGCATCAGCGGTCCGGGCTGGCGCTGATGGATGCGGCGTTGGCGCATGACGGCGCGGGCGAGGAACAGGCAAGCAGGACGCCGCTGCTGGCGATGCTTTATGAGCAGCATCTGAAAGCCAGCATGGCGGGCAATGCGGCAGAAGCTGACACCACGCATATGAATGACCCACAGTTGAATGTTACGGCTGGGGGCATGGCTGGCGTTAGGGCCGGCGGTGAGGCCCGGCTGGTGCGTGTTGGCATGCAGCTGGAGACCGGGCTGGTGGCGCTTGGTGCCTCGGCAGCAACGCATTATCCGCATATCGCCGACATGATGGGTGTCACGGTCAGCGTGCCAGACCATGCCGATGTGGCTGGCGCAGTTGGCGCCGCTGTCGGCTCTGTGCGGCAACGGGTGATGATCTCGATCACCGCCCCGGCGGACGGCAAGTTCCGCGTGCACCTGCCCGAGGGGCCAATCGACCTCGAGGTTCAGGAGAGCGCCCTTGAGCGCGCCCGCATGGCGGCGGAGAGGTTGGCACATGACCGGGCGAGCAGCGCCGGTGCCAGCTCCATTGAGGTGGCGATCACCGAGGATGTGCGGCTGGTCCAGCTTGGCCCGGACAAACAACTGTTCATCGAAGCCTTTGTCCATGCCACAGCGAGAGGCCAACCGGGCTGAACCGGCCTTTCAAATATAGTGCATTTGACCTCTCTCACTTGATCCAGCGCGTTTGATCCAGCGCATTTGAGCGGGCGCATTTGATCCAGCGCATCCGATAAATTCGCCCAAGATGTTTTTGCGGAAGAGGGGATTTCCCGAATTCATGGTCTGGGTTTGGCTCTCCAAAATGTGTTTTTCCGAGATGTTGTGGGGGTGTATTTTCCTGTTTGCATAAACGGAAAATTCACTTTTGCCTGTTAGGCTTGTGACTGAAATAGGGGGCAGACATGACACCATGCCCCCTCGTTTCAGGTGCTTATGTCCCAGGTCTGTTTAAGGACCGCAGGAGTGGTAATTTAGGCTATTCTGGTTTTTGCGGTATCAGCCCGCACCAACGCCTTTTCCAAAAAGCTGGCGAAGTCTGCTGCTCTCATCATCCGCCACCGCACACCGATCAGGGCGCGGGCGACATTGATCGACCTTGCCGATTTCGATGCCCCGCTGTTCAATGCCGATCTGGAGTTTCTGCAAGGCGTTCCCGAGAGCATGCAGGCGATCAAGGCGATGGTCCGCAGCGATGACGGGCTGTTGTTCGCCACCCCCGAACATAATGGTTTCATTCCGCCGCTGCTGGTCAATCTGTTCAGCTGGGCCTCGCGGCCCGAGCCGCATGAACCACCCGGCCTAATGTATCAGGGCAAGCCGGTGGCGCTGGCAGCGTCCAGCCCAGCGCCATCCACGCGGCAATTTCGGGGATATCATCGGTGATCAGATAATGATGCTCCATCGGCTGGACCGGCAGATGGGGACCCGCCATATGGCCGACCTCACGCGCCCACAGTCCACTGCAATTGACGATCTGTTCAGCGTTGATCTGGCCCTGCGGAGTGCTGACATGCCAGCTGCTGTAAGGGCGCTGGGCAACGGCGGTGACCGGTGTGTGAGTGAAATATTAAGCACCATGAACGCGCGCCGCCTTGCGACGGATGTTCATTACCAATTTATCTACAGCCTCCGTGCAACCAACGAATTTCTTATTCATCTTCACTCCATAAAGGCTACGATGAACCAGAAATCCTCCACGCTCAATTCAGAACACATGCCCCAAAGGTCCTGACGATAGACAGCCCTTCCTTGATCCCTTGCGTGTTTTCACATACGCTTTTCAGTGGTTGATTGAAGAGCTTTTGAGGCGAGGGGTGGTGGGCCCGGCAGGACTCGAACCTGCAACAACACGGTTATGAGCCGTGGGTTCTAACCAATTGAACTACAGGCCCACTCTTGCCTGTGCCGGTCTGGCGGACAGTGCCGCACTTCCGACTCGACATGCCGCATGATATAGCACGCGACATAACGCATTATATAACCCCTGACATACCGCATGACATACCCCACGCAATGCCAAAGGGAATGTCACATCTCTCGTCTCCGCCAGTCAGTTTTCGAGGAAGCTGCGCAATTTGCGCGAGCGTGAGGGATGTTTGAGTTTGCGCAGCGCTTTTGCCTCAATCTGGCGGATGCGCTCGCGCGTGACGCTGAATTGCTGGCCGACCTCTTCCAGCGTGTGATCGGTGTTCATGCCAATGCCAAAGCGCATGCGCAGCACGCGCTCCTCACGCGCGGTCAGGCTGGCAAGCACCCGCGTCGTGGTCTCGCGCAGATTGGCGTGGATCGCCGCATCAAGTGGCTGGACAGCATTCTTATCCTCGATGAAATCACCCAAATGGCTGTCTTCCTCGTCGCCGATGGGTGTCTCAAGGGAAATCGGCTCCTTGGCGATTTTCAGCACCTTGCGGACCTTGTCGATCGGCATTGACAACTTTTCCGCCAGCTCCTCGGGCGTTGGCTCACGCCCAATCTCGTGAAGCATCTGGCGCGAGGTGCGGACTAGCTTGTTGATCGTCTCGATCATATGCACCGGAATGCGGATGGTGCGCGCCTGATCGGCAATCGACCGGGTAATCGCCTGTCTGATCCACCAGGTTGCATAGGTGGAGAATTTATAGCCACGCCGATATTCAAATTTGTCGACCGCCTTCATCAGGCCAATATTGCCCTCCTGAATGAGATCGAGGAATTGCAGGCCGCGGTTGGTGTATTTCTTGGCAATTGAGATCACCAGCCGCAGATTGGCCTCGACCATCTCCTTTTTCGCCCGTGCCGCCTCGCGCTGGCCACGCTGGATGGTCTGAATCACCACGCGCGATTCGGAGATCGACAGCCCCATGTCATCAACGATAAGACGGATCTTGTCCTGAATTTCAGCCAGCGTGTCGGCATGATTGTCGGTGAGTTTCTTCCAGCCCTTGCCGGAAACGCTGGTGCCGGGCCAGTTCTCAGTGCATTCGCGCCCGTTCCAGTGGGTAAGCACCTGATCACGGGAAATGCCGCAGTCAACCGCAACGCGCATCAGCCGTCCCTCAAGCTTGGTGACATGCCGGTTCAGCGTAAAGAGCTGTTCGGACAGCCCTTCAATGCGGTTCGGGTTGAAATGCACATCGCCCATCAGTTCGACAAGGCGGATTTTCATATCAAGATGCGAGGCCTCGCTGCGTGGGATCAGAGTCTGGCGCGCGGCCATCCGGGCCAATCGGCGGTCCTGAGATTTTGAGAAGGCCTTGAAGGTAACGCTGATCTCGTCGAACAGATCCATCATCTGATCACGGATCGCATCTTCCATTGCCGCCAGCGACATATTCAGATCGTCATTGTCATCATGATCGTCATTGGAATCACGGGTCGAGGTGTCGGTATCGCTGTCACCGCTCTCGTCATCGCCGTCCTCTTCCTCGGTCTCTGACTCTTCTTCCCTCGGTTCATCCTCTTCAAAATCCTCGTCAGAGATGTCATCCTCGGGCGATGGCCCGCTGGCCGCCTCGATCACCAGGCCGCCATTCAGCTTGGTGTGCGTTGTTTCCAGATCAATGATATCGCGCAGCGGCACTACGCCATCGGCAATCTGGTCCCGCCAATGCAGGAGCGCCCGGATCGTCAGGGGCGATTCGCAAATGCCGCCAATCATCATCTCACGGCCAGCCTCGATGCGCTTGGCGATGGCAATCTCACCCTCGCGCGAAAGCAGCTCGACACTGCCCATCTCGCGCAAATACATGCGCACCGGATCATCGGTTCCCGAAACATCGGTGTCCGACAGATTGCCGGCGGCGCGGCCTTCTTCCTCGGCCTCATCGCCATTTTCATCGCTTTCGGCATTATCGACGACGGACACGCCCATCTCAGACAGGGTCGACATCACATCATCAATCTGTTCGGAGGTGAAATCTTCGGCCGGCAGCGCGGCGTTCAACTCATCGTGGGTAACAAATCCGCGCTCCTTACCGATTTTGAGAAGCGTCTTAATTGTCTGCTGGGTGGCATCAGTGTTCGCGGCCTCAACGGCAGCGTCAGCTGAATTGGCCTCTTGTTCTGCCTGTCTATTTGCATTTGCTACCATCGAGTCCAACCGTCTCCGTGATCTACGGCACTGCCCCTGTTTCGAGGGAGGACACCGCCGCGTCAATCATTAACCCCTCACCAACAATCTCCTATGCGAAGGCCTCATGCAGTCACAAAGGTGGGGTGACTGTCTGCCCTGCCCGCCTGTGTCTGCATGCTGCCATCGACCCCAACTGAAAATCGACGGCACGATGGCCGCGATCATTTCGGGGTCTGGACTGTGGTCGAGAACACTCCTGATTTTCCGCTGACGAGGTTTAAGAGCTCCTCCAGTTGCCGACTGGCGTCTTCACTGGAAAGAGAGGCCGGGTCACACCCGAGCCGCGCCCTCATTTCATCCCCGGACAGCGCTGCTACCTGTTCTGTCAACTTCAAGCATTGTAAATGATAGGTTAACGCCGCCGCGTCAAGGTCCGGATCACTAATAACGGCGTCAATCGCCGCTTTTTTTAGCGATTCGAGGCCGGCATCGCCCGACTCCATCGACAGTAATTGCTCATATATGCCCGAAATCAGCTGTGGATGCGCCAGACACAGCGCCAGAACAGCGCTATGGCGGTTGATCATTCCGGCACGTGGCCGGCGCACCGGCATACGTCGCACTGGCGCGGCACCCCCCTGCTGGCGGCCCGCACTGCGCATCGCGGCAATGCGTGATTCGATTTCGTCAGCATAGGCGCTGCGCACATGATTATTGCCGATCAGACGAACCTGGCCGCGGATTTCTTGCCAGAAGCGCGCCCGTGATTCGGGCTGGCGCAAATCATGCTGACCAACGAGCGCGTCCCACAGGCTGTCAACGAGTGAGCGAGCCACCGCCAGCAGCTTCAAGAAGCCGTCATTGCCGGTCTCACGCAGAACATCATCGGGGTCCTTGCCCTCGGGCATGACAGCTAGACGCGCCGATTTGCCCGGGGTCATAAGTGGCAATATCCGCTCAAGCGCAAGCATCTGGGCACGTTGGCCGGCGGCATCCCCATCAAAGCACAGGATCGGCTCATCGTGCAGCTTCCACAACAGGGCGATCTGTTCCTCGGTCAGCGCGGTCCCGAGCGGGGCCACCGCCGCAGCTGTGCCGCTGCGCTGGATGGCGATCACATCCATATAGCCCTCACCGACAACGAGCGGCAATTTGCGGCGCAGCCCCTCGCGCGCCTGAACCAGACCATAGAGAACGGTTTTCTTGGAAAAGGTCGGCCCCTCACCCGAATTCAGATATTTTGGCTGGGCATCGCCAAGCGCCCGAGCGCCAAAGGCAATCACCCGGCCCTGTTGATTCTCAATCGGAAACATAACCCGGTTGCGGAAATAATCGAACAGCGAGCCATCGCGGTCAGATTTTCTGATCACCCCGGCAGCCAGCATGTCGGCATCGCTGAACCCACGTGCTGCAAGCGCCGCCCGCAACCCCCCGCGCGGCGCATAACCAAGCCGAAAGGTGCTGATTGTCTCGGCGGCAAGCCCGCGATGGCGGATATAGCGTGCCGCGTCCTGGCCATCATCACGGCCAAGCGCGTCCTGAAAAAAGCGCGTGGTTGTCTCCAGAATATCGAGAGCGGCCTTGCGCTGCTGCGCCTTGGCCGGGTCCTGGGACGTACTGTGCGGCACCGAAATGCCGGCCATATCGGCAAGCCGCTCAACCGCCTCCATGAATTCAAGGCCGTCAGTCTCACGCAGGAAGGAAATAGCATCACCATGAACACCGCAGCCAAAACAATGGTAAAAGCCATCATCATCAACCACCGAAAAAGACGGTGTCTTTTCCGAGTGGAAGGGGCACAGGCCGGTAAAGCGCCGGCCTTTGCGGATCAACTTGACGCGCTTGCCGATGACGTCGGACAGCGGAATGCGCTGGCGCAGATCCTCGATGAATTCCGGTGGCACTGCCATCTTTGAAGGTTCCTGAACGTGCGGCGTAAAAAGCGGAGTGATGATGATAGCGCGCCGCACCCGATCACGCCAGATGGCAACCGGGCCGCATCAGATATTTTCGGTGCCAGATTTTGGTGGTTTAGGTGAGTTTTGGTATCTGGAGTGATCCTCAGGCGCGACAGCGCGGCAGATCAATCCATCAGCGCCGCTTTGACGGCTTTGCTGGCGGCAGAGAAATCCATCTGGCCGGCATAGCCATTTTTCAGGTATGCCATGACCTGACCCATATCCTTGACCGAAATGGCCCCGGTTTCGGCAATCGCCAGATCGATCGCTGCCTGCATGCCAGCCTGATCAAGCTGCTGCGGTAGGAATTGCTGGATAATTGCAATCTCCTTCTCCTCTGTTTCGGCAAGTTCAGGGCGATCACCATCACGGTACATCTTTGCCGACTCTTTCCGCTGTTTGATCATGGTCTGCAACAGGCCAAGAATATTATCATCGGAAATGCCCTCAGCATTGCCATTCGAGCGGGCGGCGATATCACGATCTTTGAGAGCTGCACTGATCAGGCGCATGGTGCCAAGTGCAACTTGGTCCTTTGCCTTCAACGCCTCTTTCATCGCAGTTGAAATTTCTTCACGCATGATCTCGCTATCCTCTTAAACTTAGACACTTATCTTTAGGTACCAAAACACCTTTGCGGTAGAAGTCGAGGCTTTTAACCGCTTCGGGGAAAAGCTGCAAGTCAAACCTTATAGAGATAATTTATTGGAAAACAGCCAATTTTGCGGCAATGATCGCCAAAGCGTTTTGAAGCACCCGACAGAATGCCAGAAAAATCAGCAGCGATCAGGGACAATCCCGCGTCTGGAGGCTTGACCCGAGAGGGGGGCTCTTGTATCACAACAGCCGATTGCGTCCCACCCGAGTCCGGTGACAAAATATGTCCGATGACAGCAGATGTCGGATATCAAAAGATGTCGGATGACAATGGGCCGGGGATGCGGGCACATGGTCACATCATCGAATGGCAAGGGAATCAATGGGGCAGACGACGCACTCTGGCCAGAATTTTGCTGCGCTTCGCGCCGCGCGGGAAACCCCGACGGCAGTCCTCGTTCTCGCTGATGGAACGGTCTTTTCAGGTATCGGGTTTGGCGCCGCAACGACAAATGTCGGAGAGGTCTGCTTCAACACCTCGATGACCGGCTATCAGGAAATCATGACAGATCCCTCCTATGCCGGGCAGATCATCACTTTCACCTTTCCGCATATTGGTAATGTTGGCGCCAACACCAATGATTTCGAGACAGACCGGCCGGCCGCCCTCGGCATGATCACACGCCAGCCGGTGACACAGCCGGCAAGCTGGCGCGCCGAGAGCCATCTTGGTGACTGGCTGGCAGCGTATAATCTGCCCGCCATTGCCGGCATTGATACGCGCGCACTTACCCGTCGCATCCGCGACTCCGGCGCGCCGCACGGGGTTCTGTGCCATGCGCCGGACGGCATTATAGATATTGACGCGCTGATCAGCCTTGCCGCCAGCTGGCCTGGCCTGACCGGGATGGATCTGGCAAGCGACGTGACCGCAAGCGCCACCCGTGGCTGGCGTGATGGAAGCTGGGACATGACCACAGCCACGCACCGGCAGACCGATGCCACCTTTTCGGTGGTGGCGATGGATTTTGGCTGCAAGCAGAATATCCTGCGCTGTCTAACCGATGCCGGATGCGAGGTGACGGTGGTGCCAGCCGATACCAGCGCCGCCAAGATCATGGCGCTGCGCCCGGATGGCGTGTTCCTGTCAA
Source organism: uncultured SAR116 cluster alpha proteobacterium (assembly GCA_902547925.1). Classification (GTDB taxonomy): domain Bacteria; phylum Pseudomonadota; class Alphaproteobacteria; order Puniceispirillales; family Puniceispirillaceae; genus MED-G116. The sequence continues at coordinate 12,541 of CACCQD010000015.1, forward strand.
ATGGCCCAGGCGACCCGGCCGCAACCGCCGCCTATGCCGGACCGGAGGTTGCCAGCCTGATTGACGCCGAGATGCCGATGTTCGGCATCTGTATTGGGCATCAGTTGATGGCGCTGGCGATGGGGGCAAAGACGCACAAGATGGAACGCGGCCATCGCGGTGCCAATCATCCAGTCAAGGATCTGGCAAGCGGCAAGATCGAAATCACCAGTCAGAATCATGGCTTTGTGGTCGATCCCGACAGCCTGCCGGACACGCTGGAGGTCTCGCATATCTCGCTGTTTGACCAGTCAATCGAAGGGCTGCGGCACAAAAAAAAACCGGCTTTTTGTGTGCAATATCACCCGGAATCGTCACCCGGGCCGCATGACAGCCGCTATCTGTTCACGAGGTTTACCGATCTGATGAAAGCCAGAAAGAGCTAGCGATGCCACGCCGCACTGATATCGAATCCATCCTGATCATTGGTGCCGGACCGATCATCATCGGTCAGGCCTGTGAGTTCGACTATTCTGGGGCGCAGGCCTGCAAAGCGCTGAAAGCCGATGGCTATCGCGTCATTCTGGTCAATTCCAACCCAGCAACGATCATGACCGACCCGGAAATGGCCGACGCCACCTATATCGAACCAATCACGCCGGGGACCGTGGCGCAGATCATCGCTGCCGAGAAACCGGACGCGCTGTTGCCGACAATGGGCGGCCAGACCGCGCTGAACACGGCGCTATCGCTTTATAATAATGGCATGCTGGAAAAACATGGTGTCGAGATGATCGGTGCGCGCACCGAATCCATCGAGATGGCCGAGGACCGTGAGCTGTTCCGCATGGCGATGGGCCGGATTGGGCTGGAATGCGCACGCGCGCAGACAGTTGATAATTTTGAGGACGCTTTGGCCGGGCTGGATTTTGTCGGGCTGCCAGCGATCATCCGCCCCTCTTTCACGCTTGGCGGTGAAGGCGGTGGCATCGCCTATAACCGCAGCGAGTTTGAAGAGATCGTGCGCAACGGCCTGCGGCTCTCGCCGGTGAGTGAGGTGCTGATCGAGGAATCGGTGCTTGGCTGGAAAGAGTTCGAGATGGAGGTGGTGCGCGACACCGCCGATAATTGCATCATCATCTGTTCAATCGAGAATATCGACCCTATGGGCGTGCATACCGGAGATTCGATCACCGTTGCGCCGGCGCTGACGCTGACTGACAAGGAATATCAGGCGTTGCGCGACGCCTCGCTGGCCGTGCTGCGGGAGATTGGCGTCGATACGGGCGGCTCGAATGTGCAGTTCGCCGTCTGTCCCGATAGTGGCCGCATTCTGGTGATCGAGATGAACCCCCGAGTCAGCCGTTCCTCGGCGCTGGCGTCCAAGGCGACAGGCTTTCCGATTGCTAAGGTGGCGGCAAAGCTGGCGGTTGGCTATACGCTGGATGAATTGACGAATGACATTACCGGCGTGACGCCAGCCAGTTTTGAACCGACAATCGATTATGTGGTGACAAAAATCCCGCGCTTCACCTTCGAGAAATTCGCCAGTGCCGAAGCCAAATTATCGACATCAATGAAATCGGTCGGCGAAGCCATGGCGGTTGGCCGCTCGTTCGAGGAAAGCCTGCAAAAAGCACTGCGGTCGATGGAAACCGACCTGTCCGGGCTGGACGAGGTGGAAATGCCAGCCCTTGATGGGACGCTTGGCGAGGATCCACGGCGCGGCTGGCTTGGCGAGCTGGTGCCGTTTCGCATCCTGCGGATCGCCCAGGCAATCCGGTCGGGCATGGCGATGGATGAATTGCAGGCTACAACCAGATGGGACAAATGGTTCATAGAGCGGATCGCGGCCATCATCGACACCGAGGCGATGGTCATGGCCGAGGGTGTGCCGGATGATGCGGTGGCGCTGGGAAATCTGAAATCAATGGGCTTTTCTGATGCGCGGCTGGCCACGTTGGCGGGCGAGAGCGCGGCAGATGTGATGGCGAAACGCCATGCCGCCGGGATCACCCCTATTTTCAAGCGGATTGATACCTGCGCCGCCGAATTTGCCTCCGACACCGCCTATATGTATTCAAGCTATGAGACCGCCGTCAACGCCGAATGCGAAGCCGCGCCATCAGGCCGCAAGAAAGTGGTAATCCTGGGGGGTGGCCCAAACCGGATCGGCCAGGGAATCGAGTTTGACTATTGCTGTGTGCATGCCTGTTACGCGCTGGCTGATGCCGGCTATGAGACAATCATGATCAACTGCAACCCGGAAACGGTGTCGACCGATTATGACACTTCTGACCGGCTGTATTTCGAGCCTCTGACAGACGAGGATGTGATCGAGGTGATCCGCCGCGAACAGCAGAATGGCGAGCTACATGGGGTGATTGTTCAGCTTGGTGGCCAGACGCCGCTGAAGATTGCCGCTGCGCTCGAGAATGCGGGGATTCCGATTCTGGGGACAAGCCCGGATGCGATCGACCTTGCTGAGGACCGTGAGCGCTTTCAGCAGCTGTTGCAAAGGCTGGCGCTGTTGCAGCCGGAAAACGGCATCGCCCATTCCGCAGAGGAAGCCCGTGAGATTGTCGCGCGCGTCGGTCTGCCGGTGGTGATCCGACCGTCCTATGTGCTGGGGGGGGCGGGCCATGGAAGTGGTGCATCATCTGTCCGATCTGGAGCGCTATATGCGTGATGCGGTCATTGTTTCAGGCGACAATCCGGTGTTGATTGACCGGTTCCTAAACAACGCCATCGAGGTGGATGTCGATGCGTTGTGTGATGGCATGGATGTCTATATCGGCGGAATTATGGAACATATCGAGGAAGCTGGCATCCATTCTGGCGATTCTGCCTGCTCACTGCCGCCGCAGAATTTGTCGGCCGCGCTGCTTGCTGAGTTGCGCCGCCAGACAGAGGCGTTGGCGCGCGCGCTCAATGTTGTCGGGCTAATAAATGTGCAGTTCGCGATCAAGGGTGAGGATATCTATCTGCTCGAGGTCAACCCGCGTGGCAGTCGCACGGTGCCATTTGTCGCCAAGACAACAGGGGTGCCGCTGGCGAAGATTGCGGCACGCGTGATGGCCGGCGAAAAGCTGTCCGATTTCAATCTGTTGGAGATTACGCTGACGCATGTCGCGGTAAAGGAAGCTGTTTTCCCGTTCGCCCGCTTCCCTGGAGTCGATGTGTTCCTTGGACCTGAGATGAAATCAACCGGCGAGGTGATGGGAATCGACAGCGATTTTGGCCGCGCTTTTGCGAAAAGCCAGCTGGGATCAGGGACAATTCTGCCAACCGAGGGCACGGTCTTTATCTCGGTCAAGGATGAGGACAAGCCGGCCTTTATTCCCATCTGCCGTGATCTGGTCGATGCCGGCTTTACAATCATCGCCACCGGTGGCACCACCACCTCGTTGCAGGAGGCCGGTGTGCCGGCGACCCGGATCAACAAGGTGATGGAAGGCCGCCCACACGCCGTCGATGCGATGCTGTCTGGCGATATACAGTTGGTGCTGAACACCGCCAAGGGGGCCGGCGCGATCAAGGATAGTTTCTCGCTGCGCCACACCGCGCTGACCAACAATATTCCCTATTACACTACTGTTTCGGGAAGCCGCGCCGCCGGACAGGCGATCCGCGCCATGCAGCAGGGCGATATTGGTGTGCGCACCCTGCAGGATTTTCTGACCGATATTGCATCTTGAGGTAATCTTGAACGGTGCCATAATGGCAGCAAGACGCGGGCGATCAGGCAGTGAAAATTGTTTGTGTGGCTATGGGCTTTGCTATGGGCGTCGGGTCATATTTGGCAGGGCCATTGGCGATAGAAAATAAGTGATAGGGCGAGATGGAAAAGATACCCTTTACCCCACAGGGGCTGGAAACAATCAAGACAGAGCTGGCGCATCTGAAAAACACCGAGCGTCTGGCTGTGATCAACGCCATCTCCGTAGCGCGTGAGCATGGCGATCTGTCAGAAAATGCCGAATATCATGCCGCGCGTGAACGCCAATCCTTTATCGAGGGCCGGATTTCCGAGCTTGAGGATGTGACCAGCCGCGCCGAGGTGATCGACGCGGAAAAGCTGACCGGCGAGCGCGTAACATTCGGCACCAGCGTTGGCGTTGCCGATGAGGAAACCGACGAGGAGTCGGTGTTTCACATTGTCGGCCCCTATGAGGCCGATACCTCACGCGGGCTGGTCTCGACCTCCTCGCCAATTGCCCGGGGGCTGATCGGCAAGAGCATCGGTGACTCTGCCGAGGTGCATACGCCGGGCGGCACGAAAAGCTATGAGATCATCTCTATCGAGCTGTTTGATATGGACAGGGTGATTGCCTGACCGGCCGCCTGCCGCAAGCCTAAATGACGGGTGGATGAGCGGCATAGGTGAGTGGTGGATGATTGGCGGATATACGGTAGCCCCAGCAGTGGGACTGTTTTTTGGCAGTAAATTTTGAGCCAATGACCCAGCCTGTTAACGAATAATTTACGAGTGTCCTGTTACTTTCCTCCAATCAACAGGGGGAGAAATAAATGGCGCGCTGGAATGAGCTTGAATGGAAAGACGATGTATATGCTACAGCGGATATCTGGAAGGAGCAGTGTTTCCTGAACGATACCGCGTTGTTCAATGATAAGTCGATTTGGACGCAGGAAAACTTCGAGAAACTGAAGGCGTTTTCCATTGATGATCCAATTCTTGGTGGAGGCAGCTTTGAGGAAAAACTGAAAGAGCGGTTATCAAAGGCAACGGACCGGGCGATCTCTTCCAATTGAGCCCTGAGTTGATATGGTTCACGCATCTGATATCTACTGCTATAGGACCAAAAACGAAAAAGGGCTACATCGGTCTTGTAATTTCACCGGCAGTATTTTCACCGGAATCAAGGGAGCAATTTCTGTTTGAACAGGTTTTGAGCGGAATTGCCAATCCAGAGCGAGAATACATCCGAAACAAATACACCTTTTGCGTTTATCTCGTGATCATGATGAGCCACTGGAAATCATTGCCGCAAAATGAGCGAAATACATTTCGAGGTGACGATAAATCTTGGCGTTTTGCCGAATGGTGGGATGTTATCTGGGACAGTAATTTCGATGATTTACGGAAAGAGTTATGCCCCCAATTACCAAGAGATAAGTTCAAAAAAACCCATAGATTAGACATTGTTTGATGTTCTTTCTGTTCCCAGAAAAGTTTGAACGTATTGTTGCCAACTCAGATAAAAAACTAATCTGTCGTGATTTGCACAGTTGGGTTCATTCGAGTGATCTTCATAAGTTCTTGGGCGGTGACGGTCTGGACTCCAGAGTGAGCGTTGATAAATTGAATTTTCAAATTCGACAGGCCTTGGCGCATGATCATGGGCCGAACATCGATTTTTATCTTAATTCACTGCAACCCCTCTGGGGTCAAGATGTGTCTCTTCCTGCGCCATCCAACAGGCAAAAAGGGACGCAAAAGTCGCTAGCACATGAGGTGAAAAACCAAGATGACGATGGCAATCGCTTCGAACATTTTGGACAAAACGAAGCCTACAACAAAAAATGTCCGAGGGTGAGAAAAAACTGTTGCAGCATTTTAAGCGGGAACGGCGACCGCAGTTGCGCGACATGAAATTGAAATCCGTTATGAGAGAGTTAGGCTTCTTGCAATTGGAGTACTGCGGCACAGCCGCAGAAGCCCATCCACCAGAATACCGGAAGAGCGTATTTGAGGTTGACAACAGGCGCCTGCTTTCGGAAGCGTCAACCATAAACGGTGTTGATGATCTCGCGTTTCTTTGTGCCAATTGCCATCGGACCATTCACGTCGACGCTGAGATGCCAGCAGTGGATGTGTTCTGTCGGAAACTTCACGGCTAGCCATTTCCAACCGCCCTATACCGCCCTGTTCCGGCTGCCTAATCCACAACGTCGATGGGGACGCCCGGGAGCGATTTTGCCGAGCGGATGGCAAGCGCCGTTTTGACATGGCTGACATTCGGCGCGGGGGTGAGCTTGCTGGTCAGGAAACGCTGAAAATCATCCCAGTCATGCGCAACAATCTTCAAGAGGAAATCGGTCTCGCCCATCAACATGTGGCACTCGCGCACCTGCGGCAAGGCGCTGACCATCTCCTCAAATTCCCGGAGGTCTGATTCCGCCTGGCTGGTCAGCCCGACAAAGGCAAAGACGTTGACCGAATAGCCAAGCGCATCAGCATCAATATCGGCGTGATAGCCAAGGACAATGCCGCCATCCTCCAGCGCCCGCACTCGGCGTAGACAGGGCGGCGCAGAAATGCCGGCGCGTTTGGCCAGCTCCACATTGGTCATCCGGCCATCGCCCTGCAAATCGCTGAGGATCTGCCTGTCGACATCATCGAGTTTGACTTTTCCGTCACCAGCCATCTTTCTCCACCCGCTTTCTGCACCCGCTTTATCTAGCGCTGGGCCAAGCCGCCCCGAAAGGTCAAATGCCAGATCAAAAGCCCACGTCAGGCGTTTCGTAATTACCCCTGGGGAATGATAAAGCCGCATCCAATGACAGGCAAGGCAGTTTCCGCAATATTATTGCGCAATCTTATTTGTGATATTACACATAGTTATAAATTGCACCGTACGTTTTTTGCCGGTGACAGAAGAAAGCCAGCCACGTATGTCAGAACCGGCAGCCAAAAAGCCAGATGAGGAACCCGCCAGAGACCCAGATGAGGGACCGGTCGCACGATCAGTCGCAGGACCGGATAAGAGGCAGGCGACCAAATCCGCTGGCACCGCGCTCTGGGTCCTAAGCGATGGCACCACAGGCATGCGGTTGCAGGCCATCGGGCTGGCCGAGGCAATGGCGCGCCACCGCCCGGATTTTACGATCAGCGAGTTTCAGGCAAAACCACATTGGATGATCCGGACATTGCCGCGTCTGGGGCATTACGCGCCGTTTCTGCCGCTCTATGCCCGCGCGCCGGATATCGCCACCGCGCAGAAGCGGCCCGTGCGGGGCCGGCATGCCGATCTGTTGATCACCTGTGGGCGGCGGATGGCGGGCCTTGGGCTGGCGCTGCGCGCCTGCGCATGCGCCGATGGGACAAACACACAGCTGGTACATTTGCAGGACCCCCGGCTCTCACCGGCGTTGTTTGACGCGTTGGTGGTGCCAGAACATGACCGGGCGCGGGGCGCCAATGTGATCAGGACAACCGGGTCGCTTAACCGGTTGACGCTGGAATCGATCCAGCGGTCGATGATGGATCTGCCGTCAAAATGGCTGGTGCGTGACACCGTACCGTGCGTTGTGGTGATGCTTGGCGGCGATAATAGGCGCTATCGGATCAGCCCAGACATGGCCGCATCCATGGTGGCGCAACTGCGCGCCTTTGCCCAGAGCGAGCCAATGCGGCTGGTGCTGCTGCCCTCGCGGCGGACGCCAGAGGCTCTGATCGAAACGCTTGGCGCAGAGCTGGAGGCATTACCGGGCACGTTTGATGTGCGCGTTGTCAGCCCCGACGAAGCCAACCCCTATCCGGGGATTTTGGGCGTCGCCGATGCCATCATCGTAACCTCGGATTCAGTGAATATGGCAAGCGAGGCGGCAATCACCGGCAAGCCGGTACTGATCGCCGGATGGAATGGGACGCCTCGCCGGATGGCAGAGGCGGTGAGCGCCGCCGCCGAACAGAACGCATATCTCAAACAGGCCAAACAGGCTAAACAAGCCAACCACATTGTTGGTGAGCGCGGCCGGATCGCCGCCTTTCATCGCCGGATGATCACCGCCGGCCATACCGCACCGCTGACACCATCATTGCCGCGCGCGCCGTTCACCGCGCTGGATGAGATGGATAAAACCTGTGAAACACTGCTCGACATTCTGGGACGCTAGCGCCGCAATGGCCCGGATGTGGATATAGGCCGCCGATGCTGTCGATGCTGTCGTAACCCACGGCGCAGAACATATTTTGCCAAATATCTGTGTCGTGTTTTCGATTTAGCCCGGATATTTATGTTAGCCCGGGGTGGTGCCACACCAGCCGGAAATCTGCGCTGCGGAGGCGCGGACCTCTTCATCAAGCCAGGTAATGAAGTGCCGTGTCGTCCCGCGCGCCATGCGCGGATCACTCTCCAGAAAATGGCCACCGAGGGGGAAAGCGGGAACATCGAAAGCCGGGACAAAAAAATCCTCGGCAAGAAATCCGGCAACCTAATGTAGATTGCCAAGCGCAATGCCATAGCCACCTACCGCCATTTCGATGGCGGCCATGTCCGGTGGAGCGCCATCGCCCGCCCCAACAATTGCTTGACCTGCGCCCGGTCACACCCACGAGCGGCAAGCCAGCATCGCCAGTCACCAGCATCGGGCGCATTCAGCAAGAGCCGGTGCGTGGCAAGATCAGTCATTACCGGTAGCACCGGTTTGGCGTTTGTCTCGCCTGCCTCCATCGCCAGCCGAAAATCTAGAGCGCAGACCGGCAGCAGCCATTCACGCAAAAGCAGATGCCAGCAGATGGCAGCAAATTTACTGGCGGGCGCTAATAATAAAGCTCGCGTGGGTCGGTGATGCCAAGGGCGGCATACATTTCCGCAACCTGTTCCCCATAACCATTATACATCTGGGTCGGCACACGTTGGCCGGTGCCAAGCAGGCGTTCGGTGCGTTGCGGCCAGCGCGGATGCGGAATACCCGGATTCACATTCGCCCAGAACCCATATTCATTGCCGGCAAGCTGTTCCCAGAAGGAAACCGGCCGTTCATCGGTGAAGGTAAAGCGGACAATCGATTTGATCGATTTGAACCCATATTTCCACGGCGTCACCAGACGGATGGGCGCGCCATTCTGGTTGGGAAGCGGCTTGCCAAAAATGCCCGTGGCCAGAAACGCCAGCTCGTTCGTCGCCTCGTCAATGGTCAGTCCCTCAACATAGGGCCAGGGATACCAGCTCTGTTTCTGGCCTGGGGCAACAACCGGATCCATGAAGGTCTCCATGCGCAGATATTTGGCACCAGCCGCCGGCCGCGCGAGTTTGACCAGATTGGCAAGCGGCACACCCGACCAAGGGACAGCCATCGACCACGCCTCGACACAGCGGTGCCGGTAGAGCCGCTCCTCTGTGCCGCCGATGCGATCAACGAGATCGGTCGCATCCAGGGTCATTTCAGCCTCGACCATGCCGTCAATGGTCACGGCCCACGGATCCGACTTCATTTTGCGGGTTTTTTTCCAGATATTCTTGGACGAGCCAAACTCATAGAAATTGGTATAGGTGGTGGCCTCTTCCTCGTCGGTGATGGCGCGGTCAAGGGTGTAAACCTCATTACGGGCAAAGGGATAGCCGCCAATGGCAGCTAGTGCACTGCTGGCGAGAAACCCCGGGCCAACAAGCGCCGAACCAAGGCCAAGACCGGCAAAGCCGGCCGCCTTCAGCCATCGCCGCCGGTTCATATAGACAGACTCAGGCGTGGCTAAGGCCTCGGACAATTCCCAGCTGCGTTTCGATTTGATCACCATTTTGACCTCCGATTGATTCCCATTTGGCTGATGCTGGTGCTGCCTGGCGGAGGGACGGGGATTCGAACCCCGGAGGGGCGTTAACCCCAACACGCTTTCCAGGCGTGCGCCTTAAACCGCTCGGCCACCCCTCCTGTAGAAATGGGAGATCAAACAGACACCCATCAAACCTAGCGGGAGACTAGCAGGTGGCCTTTCGTTGTTCAACCACCGGGTCGTTGCCAAAAGCCAGATTTCGTAAAGAGCGGAAGACGCCCATCACACTCCAATTGATCATACCCTCAACCTTTCACCGCAGAGTGTGCGCCACAATCAAAACCCTCTGGCCAAATTGAGACTTTTTTCCGATAAACTATGACAGGGCGGATTGATTAGGCTTGATTAATTGGGCTTGCAACCCACCGAAGTCATTGTCACAATGCACCATCCGAACAGCATGGCAAGACTCGAGGGGACAGTGATAGCATCAGGCTTGCGCATTATTGGCTATTCTTTTGGCTTGCTATCAATCTACGCCATCTGGCGGGATATGACATCGCCCAATCAGGTCAGCGACGCATTTGGCCAATTTTGGTTTGAGCACAGCCCCACCTCCTTACAGGTGTCTGAGGCCATTGTAAGCCGTTATGTCGATCCGTGTGGCCTGTTCGTCAGCCTCAACTGTGAGCCATTTCTCTGGCATCCACTAATCGCGACAACACTTGGCTGGCCCGCGGCGTTGATGTTTATTTTTCTGGTGCTGGTTTTTCTGGGACTCGCTCGGCTCATAAATGGGCGCAGCATGCACCGGATTACTGGCCGTTCACTCAAAAGAAGCGGTGAAAAATAAGTGCTCTGCCGACAGACACGTTGCCGTTTGCTATTGAGTAAGGCCAGTTTGCGCGTCAATTATCACCCATCCTCAGCGCCTCAAAAAATGCGTTCTGCGGAATATCTACCTTTCCGAATTGACGCATCTTCTTTTTGCCTTCCTTCTGCTTTTCCAGCAGCTTTTTCTTACGGCTGATGTCGCCGCCGTAGCATTTTGCTGTGACGTCTTTGCGCAGTGCCTGAATGGTCTCTCTGGCAATCACCTTGCCACCAATCGCTGCTTGCAGAGCAACCTTGAACATCTGGCGCGGCACCAAATCCTTTAGCCGGATACAGATAGCGCGCCCTTTTCCCTCAGCCTGATCACGATGCACAATCATCGATAACGCATCGACCGGGTCACCATTGACCAAAATAGACACCTTGACCAAATCTCCAGCCCGATAATTATCAACGGCGTAATCAAAACTGGCATATCCCTTGGTGACTGATTTAAGCCGATCATAAAAATCAAACACCACCTCGTTGAGCGGTAACCGATAGACAGCCATCGCCCTGTTGCCCGCATATGTCAGATCCGCCTGCTCACCACGTCGTTCAGTACATAGCGTCAATACAGGTCCAAGATATTCATCCGGCGTCAGGATCGTTGCCTTAATCCAGGGCTCCTCAATCTCGGCAATCTTCGTCACCTCTGGCATATCCGCTGGATTATGAAGATCAAACCGCACACCATCAGTCATATGCATCTGATAGACAACAGATGGTGCGGTCGAAATCAGCTCCAGATTAAACTCCCGGCTCAGACGATCGCGGATCACCTCCATATGCAACAATCCCAGAAATCCACAACGAAACCCGAAGCCGAGCGCCGCCGAGGTTTCAGCCTCAAAGGAAAAAGAGGCATCGTTCAATGACAGTTTTTCAAGCGCTTCCCTTAGCGCTGAGAATTCATTGGTATCAACAGGGAACAAACCACAGAACACCACAGGCACTGAGGGTGCAAACCCGGGCAGCGCCTCGTCACACAAGCGCCTTTCCTCGGTAATGGTATCACCGACCTTGGCGTCCGAAACGGTCTTTACGCCGGCATTAATAAAACCAATCTCCCCGGGACCAAGCTCATCCACGGGTGTTGGTTTTGGCGAAAACACACCAACACGCTCAATCACATGTGTTGCGCCAGTGCCCATCATCCGGATTTTCATCCCTTTTCTCAGCACGCCATCACGAACCCGGACCAGGGTCATCACACCCAAATAGGCATCATACCAGCTGTCCACCAACAACGCTTTCAACGGTGCCTCGCGGTCGCCTATCGGCGCTGGAAGTTGCGTGACGAGAGCCTCAAGAATCTCCGCCATGCCGGCGCCCGTCTTGGCGCTGGCGGGAATCGCATCATCGGCTGGCAGGCCGATAACCTCTTCGATCTGCGTCTTGATCCGGTCTGGTTCTGCAGCTGGCAAATCAATCTTATTCAGTACAGGCACAATTTCGTGGTCAGCCTCAATTGCCTGATAGACGTTAGCCAAGGTTTGCGCCTCAACACCCTGGCTGGCATCGACAATCAGAAGCGATCCCTCGCAGGCCGAAAGTGAGCGTGAGACCTCATAGCCAAAATCGACATGGCCGGGCGTGTCCATCAGATTGAGGACATACGCCTTGCCATCTTTCGCTGTATAGTCAAGCCGAACAGTCTGCGCCTTGATGGTGATGCCGCGCTCGCGCTCAATATCCATATTGTCGAGCACCTGTTCCGTCATCTCGCGCTCGCTCAGCCCGCCACACATTTGGATCAACCGATCGGCAATGGTCGATTTGCCATGGTCAATATGCGCGATAATCGAAAAATTTCGAATTTGTTCAGGTGCAGTCATCTTTTACGATTTTTCCATCTCTTATCTACCAGCACAAAGACCCGCATGAATGCCACTGCCTCTATACAACAAAACATCGGAAAATACCCACAATTTTGAGGTGTGATGCAGGAATATGAAATTCATCGTGACCACATCTTAACCACCCTGCCAAGAAACAGGGCCGAAATGGAACTTTCTTAACCAAAGGCCCAATTTTCGCTGTCCTATCAGACCGGCTGGCGATATAGTCGGGCTTCATTGAACAGGGTGCCGAACCAATAGCACCATAAACTTAAAAAGGACTCGAAACCGATGACTAGCACCGATCATGCCGCCGCCGCAAAGCCAGCGGGGCGCCATGAAAAATACCGTCCCTTTGCCGGCCCCGATCTTCCTGATCGGACATGGCCCGGCAAGCGTATCAACAAAGCACCTGTCTGGTGTTCGGTTGACCTACGTGACGGTAATCAGGCGCTAATCGAGCCTATGGACGGTGCGCGCAAGATGCGCATGTTCAAACTTCTGGTCGCCATGGGTTTCAAGGAGATTGAGGTTGGCTTCCCCTCCGCATCGGACACAGACTATAATTTCCTGCGCGAGTTAATTGACGGCGGCCATGTGCCAGATGACGTAACAATTCAAGTGCTCACGCAGGCGCGCGAACATCTGATCGACCGCACCATAGAGAGCCTGGATGGAGCCCACAGCGCTATCCTTCATCTTTATAATTCGACCAGCTCATTGCAGCGCCGTGTTGTTTTCAAATCGGACCGTGATGGCGTTAAGCAAATCGCCGTCGATGGCGCTAAAATGGTGGCCGATCGTATTTCGAAATGCAGCGCGGACAATCTACGTCTGCAATACAGCCCCGAGAGTTTTACCGGAACTGAGCTGGATTATGCCCTTGATGTCTGCGAGGCGGTAATGGAAGTTTGGCAGTCAAGCACCGCCAAACCAACGATCATCAATCTGCCTGCGACGGTCGAAATGTCGACGCCTAACATCCACGCGGACCAGATTGAATGGATGGACCGCAATTTCAGCAATCGGGATACGGTGATTCTGTCGCTGCACCCACATAATGATCGGGGCTGCGCTGTCGCCGCGACCGAGCTTGGACTGATGGCTGGCGCTGATCGTGTGGAAGGCACTTTGTTCGGCAATGGCGAGCGCACCGGCAATGTCGATATCGTCACACTGGGTCTGAATATGTTCACTCAGGGCGTCGATCCGACACTTGATTTCTCCAACATCAATAATCTGGTCGAGACGGCTGAATTCTGTAACCAGCTTCCCATCCATGAGCGCCATCCCTATGCCGGCAAGCTGGTTCATACCGCTTTTTCCGGTAGCCATCAGGACGCCATCCGCAAAGGCATGGAAGCCTTGGCAGATGCCAATCAGGATATCTGGGAAGTCCCCTATTTGCCAATCGATCCAGGCGATATCGGCCGCACTTTCGAGGCGATTATCCGGGTTAATTCACAGTCTGGAAAAGCTGGCTCAGCCTACTTGCTGGAAGCCGACCATCAGGTCCGCTTGCCACGCGGTGCAGAGATTGAATTTTCCGGCATTGTCCAGCAGGAAGCCGATAGGACCGGCAAAGAAATCACCAGCGCTCGGATCTGGGAGCTGGCTGAAGCACATTATATCCGCCAGACCGGTCGGTTCGAACTTTTGGACTTTGACGTCAGCAGGGCCACAACCGATGGCAGCGCCGAGCGTGTTGTCGCGACCGTGCTCCATGAAAGTAAGGAGATCAGCGTGACAGCTACTGGCAATGGTCCAATTTCGGCCTTTGTTGATGCTATGCGAACCGAGTTCGGCCTGTCATTCAGGCTTGCCGATTTTGGCCAGAATACGCGCTCAGCCACGTCCAAGGCGGAAGCCGCCGCCTATGTCGAGCTGGTGGTTGGCGAGGGCAATGACGCCAAATCAATCTATGGTGTTGGCATCGACACCTCGATCACAATGGCCCCAATCCGCGCTGTCGTCTCTGCGCTGAACAAACTATAGGGGGTCGCGACCATGAGACTTCTGACAAGAGCCGCGCTGTTGGGTGTGGCCCTTTTTGTTTCCATCCTCGCCATGCTGCCGGCCGCGGCACAAGAGATGTCACTTGAACAGATTTTACTGGAGAGGGTCGGCCCACAATTGGCGCATCCCTGGGGCATGGAATTCCTGACCTCCGACACGGTACTTGTCACGACACGCGGCGGGACGCTGTGGAAGATCGGTCTTGCCGACGGAGCAGCGACACGCATTACCGGCACGCCCAATGTCTATGTCCACCGCCAGGGCGGGTTACTGGATGTCGCGGCCATCAACGGATATGCCTATCTCTGTTACAGCGCCATCTTGCCTGACGGGTCGGCGACGGCCATCGACCGTGCGGTGATTGAGGGCGACAGGCTGGTCCGGCGGCGCACAATCTTCACCGGCAACGCGGCGACAAAAAGTGGGCATCATTTCGGCTGTCGGCTTCATGCCACCGGCACTGCGTTGTGGGCAACACTTGGCGACCGCGGGGATCGCGAAAACGGGCAGGATGCCTCAACCCATGCCGCCAGCATCATCCGCCTGACGCCGGACGGCGCGCCGCACCCGGACAATCAACGCCTCGATGACAAGGAACGGGATGGCTGGGCGCCGGAGATCTTTTCAATCGGGCACCGCAACCCACAGGGCCTTGCGATGCATCCGGCGACTGGTGAGATATGGGCGCATGAACATGGACCGCGTGGTGGGGATGAGATCAACATCCTGCGTCCAGAGAACGATGCTGGCGCGAATTATGGTTGGCCAAAGGTCAGCCACGGCCGCGAATATGCCACCGGTATGCGCGTCAGCCGCGATGACAGCCTGCCCGGCTTTGTCGATCCTGTCTGGGTCTGGGTCCCGTCAATCGCGCCATCGGGAATGGCTTTTTATCCTGACGCTCCGTCAGGCGATATGTTTCCCAAGGTTATGTTCCCTAGCTTCAAGGGACATCTGCTGGTCGGATCGTTGAAATTCAGGCGGCTCTATCTGGTCGAGATCGGCGATAACGGCCTACCAGCATCTGAACGCGTCATCCTCGATGGCCAGATCGGGCGCATCCGTGATGTGGCGGTGGGTCCAGCCGGCCCCTTCGCCGGCGAGGTGTTTCTGTTGAGCGATGAGGCGCAGGGCGGCCTGTGGCGCCTGACCGCCCGCTGATCTCCCTTTAAGCGATAACAATAGATTTTGGCGATCATCAAAACACAGTCAAGTGAAGCACGCGCCGCGCTGTTGTCATCGTGCTCACCAAGCTATGAGCAAGAAAAGCTACTGTGCGGTTGGCTGGAGGGCGTGGTCTGGGGCGGCCATTTTCAATGACCAGATCAAAAATCCATTGATACCGTTTTAAAGTTGTCATTAAGCCCCAGCGGTAGGGCATCATCGAAATCTTACTCAATACCATTACCAGTGCCTGTGACCAACTTCCGTTCAGCATCTGACGGATCGGGTGCTCGTTCATCTTCGTTGGTACCAGGTTTATTGTACGGTATATTATCATCAACATGTTCTTGACCGGAAGAAGTACCAGAGGGTTCAACAGGGGGCTCATTTGAGGGTGCGACAGAAAATCTGAAACTGACCTCATATTCAGAGCTTTCAACTCCATATTGGTCTAAAAGTTTGTATCTGACGCGAACTTGAGTGCTATAATTATCAAGATCATTCATGTTCATATTAGTATTAAATCCAAGGATAGCCACGTTAAGCTGCTTCTTTGTAGGCTGCACCACCAAATCAGTAACAAGTATCCAATATGGTTCTTTTTCAGAAACCTCGGCCATCGTTATCTCGTTATAAGCTGTCACGCCCGGAATAGGAGTATAAAAACTCACCCCATCGCACACCGCCCGCGAAGACATACCTAGAGTCATTGACGTGATTTTCACATGGGTAACCGTATCATCATCAACGCCAAACATGTCGCGCGCAAGCTGGCCATTCGCTGCATAATTTGGATTACCTGCTTCAACAAATTCCAAATTTTGTTGAGCCGCCGTTCCCTCTGCCCCGGTCGGCGCTTCATGACCACCAACCACATTTATTTTCATGATGCGTTTGCCGGTTAGTCCAAACGCGTCGATAAGCCTGTTCGCCTCAGCTCTCACCAGCCTACCTTTCACTGACCCAATTTTGCGGTTTTGGCGGCATTTGCTTTTGCTTTGCAACCCGCCTTGCCGATTACCTTTTCAGTTGCCTTTTCAGCCACCTTATCACTATCCGTCCGCCTCACGCGGGCCGAAGTTTCCTTAGGCGGAGATTTTTTACGGTGCGTTACGCCCGTCACCTTATCCGTATCCTTTTTCTTCGCCCTATTTGGCTTTGCATCGTTCGGCTTTTCAGGTGCAGAATTTGGCTGTTGCTGCTCAGCGGCAACAGCCTCATCATGATCAGAGGTTAAATCATCCGGTGAATAACGATCTGAACTCATTTTTGGTAACTCCGTCAGTGATAGATAACCGCAAGGCAGTATGTGAAACCTGGCAATCACTGAGGTTTCGAGAGGCATCCTTAAAAAAAGTTAACAAAAATGGAAAATATGGTGATTTTGGTGAATTTTTGTTTAGCGCGGGTGGATAAACGACGCGGGCTGACGCTGGTGCAAAGTGACCGGGCATCAGGCAGGTGGAGCCAGCTTCTTTTGATGAGGTGGCGGAGTTAAAGGCTTGCTAGCTGCGCAGCACAGCCCCGCAGTTCGTCTCAGCCAGCTTGATAACCGAGTTGGAAATCTGGTCGATTTCATCATCGGTCAGCGTTGCCTTGGATGGGCTGAGGGTTATCGTGACCGCGACAGATTTTTTGCCAGCCTCAATATTTTCACCCTGATAGACATCAAAAACGGCACTGTCGCTGAGCAGCGGTCCCGCCCCCGATCTGACCGCCTTGAGTAAATCGCCAGCGACCGTTTCAGAATCGACAATAAAGGCAAAATCACGTGTCACTGGCTGGAAAACCGACATTGTCAGCAATGTGCGCGCCGGTCCCTTGGCCTTTGGCAACGGCACATCATCAAGATGCATCTCAAAACCAACAGCCACGCCCCGCAGACCAAAATCATCAAGTATTTTTGGATGAATTTCACCAAAGCTGGCGAGCACTGTGCGCCCCTGCACCAATTGGCCAGACCGCCCGGGATGCAGATAGTCGGCACCGCCGACGCTGACCTTGAGACCACCCGTGCGAACACCAAGCGCCGCCAGAGCAGCCTCGGCGTCAGCCTTTGCGTCAAACACATCGACCTTGCGCTGGCTACCATGCCATTCCCGGATGGCGGTTGTGCCGTGGCGGATGCCGCTACAGGCCGTGCGCTGGTCATCCGGCGCGTCACCCAGAAAGACCGGGCCAACCTCAAACAGATTGACATCTGCCTCGCCGCGATCCTGATTCCGGGCAGCCGCGGCCATAAGATTCGGCAGGATTGACGGGCGCATGACCGACAGATCGGCACTGATCGGGTTGACAAGGGTCAGATTTGCAGCGCCACCGCCAAACGCGGCAGCCTGTGGCCCTGAAAGGAAGGAGAAAGTGACCGCCTCCATCAATCCTCGCGACGCCAGAGCACGGCGCAGCCGGAACTGACGTGCCTGTGCCGGGTTCAGTGATGGTTGGGCAACAACATGTTCACGCGGCAAATGATCCATCGGCAGATGCTCATAGCCATGAATACGACCAATTTCCTCAACCAAATCAGCGGCACCATCAATATCACCCCGCCACGGCGGTGGGCTGACTGTCCATTCCCCGTCACCGGCGGCAACGTTAAAGCCAAGCGATTCAAGAATAGCCACCTGGTCCGCTGCCGGCACATCCATGCCCGTCAGCCGTTTCACCTTGTCGGCGTCAAGTGTGATCTCGCGCTGCCATTGTGCACCCTCACCAGCAGTGGTGACATAGCTGGCCTCGCCCCCGCAGATTGACGTCACCAATCTTGCAATATGCCCCTGCACCCAATCCGGCGAGGTCACATCAAGGCCGCGTTCAAAACGGTGGCGCGCATCGGAATTGATGTTGAGTTTGCGGGCCGTTGTCGCGACCGAGATAGGATCGAATATCGCCACCTCAAGGAACATGTCGGTTGTTGTTTCGCTCACACCTGTCCGCTCACCACCCATGATGCCCGCCAGATCATCCGCGCCATGCGCATCGGCAATGATAAACATCCCGGCGTCCAGCTTGTATTCTTTTTCATTGAGAGCGGTCATCATCTCGCCATCACCCGCCGCACGGATGGTCAGACTATCGCCCGTAATCTTGTTGATATCATAAGCATGCAACGGACGGCCAAGGTCAATCATCACATAGTTGGTGATGTCAACAAGCGCGCTGATCGGGCGCTGACCAATAGCGGTCAGACGTTGCGCCATCCAGGCTGGACTTGTCCCGTTGCGCAGTCCCCGGAACGCACAGCCGGAAATACGCGGGCAAAAAGCACGCGCGTCAGCATCGATATTCCACGTGATCGGACTGTCAAAAGCGCCGTCATGCGGGCTGAAATCCACCTCTTTCAGCGATCCATAACCCGCTGCGGCAAGATCGCGGGCAACGCCGCGCACACTAAGGCAATCCGCACGATTCGGGGTAATTGCGATTTCGATAATCGGGTCATCCAGCCCGGCATAAGGCGCAAAGGCAGCGCCTACAGGCGCATCGGACGGCAGGTCGATAATGCCGTCATGCTCGTCGGAAAGCTCCATCTCGCGTTCGGAACACAGCATGCCATTAGAAGCCTCGCCACGAATCTTGCCTGACTTCAATTTCAGGTCAATCCCCGGGACATAGGCACCGGCCGGCGCAAAGACACCTTTCATTCCCGCCCGCGCATTTGGCGCACCGCACACGACCTGCACAGGATCGCCACTGCCTGTGTTGACCATGCAGACCCGCAATTTGTTTGCATTGGGGTGCTGCTTCGCAGATATCACCTCGGCAATGGTAAAGGAAGTCAGCGCCGCAGACCGATCTGTATAGCATTCGACCTCGAGCCCAAGCATCGGCAGAATATCTAGAATCTCGTCAAGCGGACGATCGGTTGCAAGATGGTCGAACAGCCAGTCGCGGGTGAATTTCATCAGCTTGATCCTCCCACCAGACCGGCATGGACAGAAGGCGCATCAAATGGCAGAAAGCCGTAATGCCGCATCCACCGCAAATCACTGTCATAGAAAGTACGAAGATCAGGAATGCCGTATTTCAACATGGCGATACGCTCAATACCCATACCAAAGGCAAAGCCCTGATATTTTTCAGGATCGTAACCACAATTCGCGAGCACCCGCGGGTTGACCATCCCTGATCCCAGAATTTCCAGCCAGTCATCACCAGCGCCGATCTTCAATCCACCACCGTCACGTGTACAGCCAATATCGACCTCGGCAGATGGCTCGGTAAAGGGGAAATAGCTGGGCCGAAACCGCACGGGCAAACCATCGACACCAAAAAAGGCGCGGCAGAAATCAATCAGACAGCCGTTGAGGTGCCCCATATGGATGCCATCGGCAATCACCAGCCCCTCGCATTGATGGAACATCGGCGAATGGGTGGCATCATGGTCAGACCGATAGGTGCGCCCAGGAACAATGATTCGCACCGGCGGTTCTGTCGCCTCCATCGTGCGCACCTGCACCGGCGATGTATGGGTGCGCAGCACTTTGCGTTTTCCCTCGGCATCGGGCGGCAGATAGAAGGTATCATGCTCTTGGCGGGCGGGATGCTCCTCGGGGATGTTGAGCGCGGTGAAATTATAGTAATCGGATTCGATGTCCGGACCTTCTGCAACGGTAAAACCCATCTCAGCGAAGATCGCGACAACCTCCTCAATGGTGCGCGACAGAGGATGCAGGCGTGCCTCAGTATGCGGGCGCGAGGGCAGTGTCACGTCAACGGCCTCAGCTGCCAACCGGTCATTGAGTGCGGCGTCACCAAGAAGTGTCTGTCGCAGTTCAATGGCTGTGGCGATGCGATCCTTCAGTCGATTGAGCTCCTGCCCCGCCTGCTTTCGGGCCTCGGGGTCCATGCCGCCCAACTCGCGCATCATCAATGACACCCGACCCTTTTTGCCAAGCAGATCAATACGGATCGCCTCAAGCGCCTCAAGCGAGGACACACTCTCAATCGCGGTGGCGATTTCTGCGGCTAGCGCCTCCAGATCTTGCATGGTGCCAATCTCGGTCATTTCAATCACAAACCCATTTCAAAAGCCCATTTCACAGAGCCATTTCACAGGGCAGAAAAAACAGGTCGCTACCTAAAACATCTTAGATGGATCGTCATCCAAAGCGATGTCCAAAGCGACAGCCTGACAAATTAATTTTGCAGATAGACTTAGCTGGCCGCTGCCCGTGAACGTTCAACCAGCGCTCCAAAAGCCGCTGGCTCGTTTACGGCAAGATCAGCAAGCATCTTGCGGTCAATCTCGATGCCGGCCTTGATCAGACCGCCCATCATCTGCGAGTAGGTCATGCCATGCAGACGTGCAGCAGCATTGATCCGTTGAATCCATAAGGCGCGGAATTCGCGCTTGCGGACACGCCGGTCACGGTATGCATATTGCCGTGCCTTATCAACCGCCTGGGTCGCAATCCGGAAAGTGTTTTTACGACGCCCATAATAGCCTTTGGCGGCCTTGATGACCTTGCCATGACGGGCGTGAGTGGTGGTGCCTCTTTTAACGCGTGCCATTTACCCGTCTCCTCTAGGCGTAAGGGAGGAAACGCTTGACGATACGGGCATCCGCATCGCACAGGATCATGGTACCACGAGCCTTACGCTTCATTTTTTGGGAACGGCGGCGAAGGTTATGGCTGAGGAAGGCAGCCGAGCCGCGAACCTTGCCACTTGCGGTCAGGCGAAACCGTTTTTTCGCGCCGCTTTTGGTCTTCATCTTGGGCATTTTGACCTCTTTCTTCACATTTGTATGGTCACCATCTCCCCTTCGACGGGATGCCAGATATCTGGATAATGGTGCTGTGCCGGCCGGGCATGCCCTGTTTTTCAAAATATGAATTTTCAGGCCCGGACGCGACAATCTATTTCCGCGACGCCGTGGTTATAGAAGGGTTGCGTCGGGGAATCAAGTCCTCTGATCCCCCGTTTTCTTTTTTATGGACAGCTGTATGGGCAGCCTATTTCGGGGCCAGCACCATGATCATCTGGCGGCCTTCCATTTTTGGCGTGGCCTCAACCTTGGCGATCTCATCCGTTTCCTCGCGGACACGGGTCAAAACATTAGCGCCAAGCTCTTGGTGGGCCATCTCGCGGCCTCGAAAGCGAAGCGTTACCTTGACCTTGTCACCACCACTCAGAAACTTCACCACATTGCGCATTTTGACCTGATAGTCATGCTCATCAATATTAGGGCGAAGTTTTATCTCCTTCACCTCGATAATTTTCTGCTTCTTGCGGGCTTCATTGGCGCGTTTCTGTGCTTCATACTTGTATTTGCCATAGTCGAGAATCTTGCACACAGGAGGGTCTACATTCGGTTGAACCTCAACAAGATCCAGCCCAAAATCTTCCGCCTTGGATATGGCGTCTCTTGTATCCAGAACCCCCAACTGTTCACCATCCGGGTCAATGCAGCGCACCTGTAGAGCACGAATGGCTCCATTTACACGCGGGCCGTCCTGAACGGGCGGCACATTATTATGTGGACGTACTATCTAAATCTCTCCTGTTTTCGTTCCGTAATTGGGGCAAAGGCCCCATCTCCTTTGGCAGGTCATATACGACATAACCCCCACAAACATTCTTGCTTCTATCAAAAACTCCATAAAGTGACCAGCCTTTTACACCTTTTGCAAATCAGGTGGCAGGCTCTCATCACGAAGTGCAGACAGCGCGTCCTTCATATCCAACACCTGCTGATCGTTTGATCCCAACCGCCGCAGGGCAACTGTCGAAGCTTCGGCTTCTCGCCCACCTACGGCCAGAATGAAGGGTACCTTCATCACGCTGTGTTCACGGACTTTGTAGCTGATCTTCTCGTTGCGGAAATCACGCTCAACACGCAGACCAACTGTCTCGGCAGTGCGGGCAACCTTTTCGGCGTAATCATTCGCACTGTCGGTGATCGAGGCGACAACAACCTGCACCGGTGCCAACCAAGGCGGCATCCGGCCCGCATATTGCTCTATCAGAATACCAATCCAGCGTTCCATAGAGCCAAGGACGGCGCGATGAAGCATCACCGGGCGCTTGCGGCTGCCATCCTCTGCAACATATTCAGCATCCAGCCGATCAGGTAGAACAAAATCAACCTGCAATGTTCCACATTGCCAATCCCGCCCAATGGCATCGCGCAGAACAAATTCGAGCTTGGGCCCATAGAATGCACCCTCCCCCGGATTCAGTGTTGTTTCCAACTTGGCAGCATCACAAGCATCGGTCAGCGCACTCTCGGCACGATCCCAGACCTCATCTTCACCCGCGCGCACCTCCGGCCGGTCAGAAAACTTGACCCGCACATCGGCAAAACCAAAATCTGCGTA
Source organism: uncultured SAR116 cluster alpha proteobacterium (assembly GCA_902547925.1). GTDB lineage: Bacteria > Pseudomonadota > Alphaproteobacteria > Puniceispirillales > Puniceispirillaceae > MED-G116. The sequence continues at coordinate 35,196 of CACCQD010000015.1, forward strand.
GATCGTCTGCAATAATTCACAAAATCGGACGGACTCCGATGTGATCTGGCCCTCAGTACAGAAAATGTGCGCATCATCCTGAGTGAAGGCACGAACCCTCATGATGCCATGAAGTGCACCCGATGGTTCGTTGCGGTGGCAAGAGCCAAATTCGGCCATTCGCAAAGGCAGGTCACGATATGATTTGATCCCTTGACGGAAAATCTGCACATGACAAGGGCAGTTCATCGGCTTCAATGCAAGCGTCCGGTCGTCCTCGGATTGTGCCGTAAACATATTTTCACGAAACTTGTCCCAGTGGCCTGACGCCTCCCACAATGTGCGGTCAATAAGCTGCGGGGTCTTCACCTCTCCATAGCCTCCATCATCGAGTCGACGCCGAACATAGGCTTCAATTTCACGATACATGGTCCAGCCTTTGGGGTGCCAGAAAACCGATCCTGCTGCCTCCTCCTGCATGTGAAAGAAGCCAAGCTGTTTTCCAAGCTTGCGATGATCGCGTTTTTCCGCCTCCTCAAGCATGTGTAGATAGGCACCCAATTCCTTTTCGGTGCGCCAGGCTGTCCCATAGATGCGTTGCAGCATTGGCCGGTCAGAGTCGCCCCGCCAATACGCACCTGCAACACTCATCAGTTTAAAGGCATGACCCAAACGGCCGGTCGACGGCAGATGCGGTCCCCGGCACAGATCAATAAAGTCGCCCTGTCTATAAAAAGTCACCGTCTCGTCGGCTGGAATTGCCTCGACCAGCTCAACTTTGAACGGCTCATCGTTGTCCCGATAGAAGGTCACTGCCTGATCTCGTGTCCAGACCTCACGGGTGATCACCTCATCGCGGTCAACAATTTCATGCATTCGGGCTTCAATAGCCTCGAGGTCCGCATCAGTGAAAGGTGTCTCGCGATGAAAATCGTAATAGAACCCATTCTCAATCGATGGGCCGATAGTCACCTGGGTTTCTGGATAGATCTCGAGGACAGCCTCAGCCATAATATGCGCGCAATCATGACGCAGAAGCGCGAGCGCGCTGTCATCCTTGACAGTTATCAATGCCAGCGATGCGTCAGCCTTAATAGGGCGTGACAAATCCCATTCACCATCATCAACGATGCCAAGCAATGCGGCCTTGGCGAGGCCGGGTCCAATATCCGCGGCAACATCACCCGGTGTCACTGGCAAATCATAGCTGCGGGTTGATCCGTCAGGAAGAGTAATGTTCGGCATGTCTTGCTTTGCAAACCTCTATATGAAATCAATAATGCGCAAACTAGCCGCTGATAAAGATAAACTCAAGCCCGACAATCACCCCGTCATTGAGGTGAACTGTTATCGAGAAACCCGAAGCAAAGCCAAGACATTACCCGGACCATTATCTGCGAATAGCCGCCTTTGCCAACAAGCGGGAGTAAATCTTAATCGTATCGCGACACATCTTGGCGGTTGAGAAAGAGGCAGTGATGTGGCTGCGGGTGTCGCGGGCTAGCTTACGGCGGCGGCTGGCACTCAACGACAGAGCTGCTTTGATGCAATTGCCAAGGTCATCAGCATCATTCGGTTTTGCCAACCAACCGGTCTTTTCATGCAGAATGGACTCAGACGCGCCGCCATGATCAAAGGCGATCACCGGGCGGCCCATAGCCTGTGCCTCCAATGCAACCCGGCCAAATGGTTCTGGTGTGACGGATGGCATGACCACAACATCGGCGACCATCAGAGCTGCCGGCATATCCTCAACCGCACTGACCAGACGGAATCGACCCTCCAACCCCAATTCAACACCTTTTTTGGTGATGCTCTCAATGAATGACCGCCGTCCGTCAGCCGCTCCAACAAACACGCACAAAAACGGCATGTCCTTAATCCCAGCAAGCGCCTCAAGCAGGATTTCATGGCCCTTCCATGTAGTTGGGCGGGCGGGCAACATCACCACCGGCATATCCTCCGGCAAGGCGATTTCATTGACAAACCGAATGATTCGGGATTGCGAGACCTGACCGGCTTTAAACACATCGATGTCAACGCCGCGGTGGATCACGCTCAGGCGTTCCTCCACACCGAAGTAAGCCCGGGTTATAAGAGACTTGATGTAATTGGAGATCGCGATCACATGATCTGTCTTTAGCATCTTGCCATTATATACACGCTTTAGGGCAGAATTGGTATGAAAGCGGCCATGTACCGTACTGACCGTGATCAAACCCATCCTTTTGGCGATTGGCAGCGCAATCCATGCCGGCACGCGCGAGCGCACATGAACAATATCCGCAACCTCATCACGTAGAACTACGCCAAGACGGCGCCGTGTTGAGGCCCATTTCAGGGGATTTTTGACATTGACTGGCAATCGATGATGCACGGCACCACATCGCGCCAGATATCGCTCCATCGGACCACCATTGGAGACAACCACTGACTTTCCACCAGCGGCAATGATGGCTTCCGCCATCTCAACCGTGCCGCGCTCAACACCACCACGCACAAGCTCAGGCAAAACCTGAACAATGACCGGGCCATCGCCGCTCTTGCTGTGCTTTTTGACAAAACGTGGCAACGTCGGAAGGTTTTGACCTGATTTTTGTTTTGTTTTGCTGCTCATCTAAATTCAGTATCGTTGCATGATTGTTCTGCGGGAACCCCAAGTAAGGAACCACACAAAAATGTAAAGGATGGGAAACATTGATGTCAGACCCAATGATCTACACCATAACCGAGACAGACCATATCGCCTACCGTCGATTTTCTGGCGATGGGCCCGGCATCATCTTTCTTCCCGGTCATGGCTCGGATATGGAAGGCAGCAAGGCGTTGTTCCTGGAAGACTGGGCACAAACACAAGGACAGGCGTTTCTGAGGTTCGACTATCGTGGCCATGGCCAGTCGAGCGGCTCGATGGACACCACAAATATCTCCGACTGGACCGAGGATGTAATCACCATCATTGACAAGTTGAGCGAAGGTCCCCAGATCCTCGTCGGATCTTCGCTTGGTGGATGGCTGATGCTGAATGCGGCCCTTGCGCGGCCCGAGCGGATTGTGGGCCTCATCGGCATTGCCGCTGCCCCCGATTTCACCGAGGATTTGATTTGGGCTGGACTGAATGCTGACCAGCGTGGCCATATGCAATCAAGCGGAAAAATTGCTTTGCCGAAACCCTATTCGCACGAACCGGTTGTCTACCCCTTTCATCTGATTGAGGACGGCCGCAGTCACCTGCGATTGCGCGGCAAGCTGAAAATCGACAAGCCGATTCGTTTGCTACATGGCATGCAGGATGATGAAGTGCCGTGGAAGACAGCAACAAGGATTGCCAACTACGCAACCAGCGATGATGTCAGAATCCACCTTATCAAGAACGCCGGTCACCGCTTTTCCGAGCCGGAACAGTTGGCTGTTCTGGGACAGGTGACGGCTACACTTGTTGCTGAAATCCGTGCAAGCGGCGACTAGAAATCAAGATTGCCATAATGCGCCGCCGCCGGCAGTCCTGGTATCTGGTCAGCGAGCAATTCACGAAATGATGGCCGAGATTTCATCTTAGCATACCAGTTCTTGGTCTCTGTGTGCCTGTCCCAATCGATATCCCCAAAGTAATCAAGCACAGAAAGATGCGCCGCACCGACAAGATCTGCCAGCGACATCTGACGACCAGCCAGCCAGTTATCCTTCTCTGTAAGCCAATCCAGATAATCAAGATGGATATGCAGATTGGTCATCGCAGCCCTAATCACTACTGATGATGGCTGCCCCTCATCAACAAAACGTTTGATAAATCTCTCATTCAGCAGCGGCGCCCCAACTTCACGCATGAATTTGCCCTCAAACCAATCCATCAATCGCCTGATTTCAGCGCGCTCACTGGCAG
>CACCQD010000016.1 GCA_902547925.1 uncultured SAR116 cluster alpha proteobacterium
TCGCATGGCTGTAACCTCACAATGGCGTTACCACCTGTTTAACCAAAAGGTGGACGGGACTAGACTGTTCGCAGGACGGGGGTTTTTGAAAACGCGGGGGCGTTTGAGTTGGATTACCGCCAAAAATTCCAGAGCCGGCTGAACCGGCTGAAAAGTGAGAGCCGGTATCGGCATTTTGTCGAGCTGGAACGCGTTGCCGGCAAGCATCCGCATGCCCGCTATCACGGGCCGGATGGCGAACGGGAGGTCATTGTCTGGTGCTCGAATGACTATCTCGGCATGGGACAGCACCCAAAAGTTATCTCAGCGATGGCCGATGCTGTCTCCATACATGGCACGGGCGCGGGTGGAACACGCAATATTTCAGGCACAAGCCACGCCATGGTTGCGCTGGAGGTTGAGCTTGCGGCGCTACACAACAAGGAACGTTCGCTTGTTTTCACAAGCGGCTATGTCGCAAATGAGGCAAGCATCAGCGCACTGGCGGCGCAGTTGCCGGAGTGCATCATTTTCTCTGATGAGATGAACCATGCGTCAATCATCTCCGGCATCCGCTATGCCAGAACCGAAAAGGCTATTTTTCGTCACAATGACATCGCGCATCTCGAGGAATTGCTGGCCGCACAGCCTATCGACCGGCCAAAGGTGATCATTTTCGAGTCCGTCTATTCGATGGATGGCGACACTAGCCCGATTGCCGAGATCGCCGCGCTAGCGCGCAAACACAAGGCGCTGACCTATCTTGATGAGGTGCATGCTGTTGGCATGTATGGGGATCAGGGGGGCGGCATTGCCCAGATGCGCGGGCTTGAGGATGAAATTGACATCATTCAGGGAACCCTTGGCAAGGCGTTTGGCACTGTTGGCGGCTATATTGCGGCCGATGAAGTGATTTGCGACATGGTGCGCAGCGCTGGCTCGGGCTTTATTTTCACCACCGCCCTACCCCCAGCGCTCGCCGTTGGTGCCTGTGCCTCGGTGCGTCATCTCAAAGCCAGCCCCGCCGAACGCCAAGCGCAGCAACGCCAGGCGGAGAGGTTGAAGGACAAGGCTGTTGCGGCGGGCCTGCCGGTGATGCCGGGTGAGACGCATATCGTGCCGGTGATGATTGGCGATGCGGCGGCAACGCAGCGGATCTGCCAATTGCTGCTATCCGATTTCGAGCTGTATGTGCAGCCGATCAACTATCCAACCGTCCCGCGTGGCACCGAACGACTGCGGCTGACGCCCGGCCCGCTGCACACCGATGCAATGATTGATGATCTGGTGGACGCTCTGGTCACCGTACTTGCGCGTGTTCACGCAGAGGGCATGTCAAGCACCGGGTGAGTGTTCGATATTCTTGCAAGCCCGCATCTCGGTGCGGTTGCATCTAAAGACCAGATGTTCTTGATCTGAACGTTTTTTCGGCCTATCGCTGGACCTTGGCTGTCGTGGTTCCTAAGTAACGAAGGCTGCATCATCGAGAGGGGGCGCATCCCATGCCAATCAGTGACAAACCTGCCGACCATCCCAGCCACCCCGGGCGCGGCAAGACCGGCCTCCTGCTGGTCAATCTTGGGACGCCGGATGGCACCGACAAGACATCCATGCGGCGCTATCTCAAACAGTTTCTGTCCGACCGGCGGGTGATTGAGGTACCGCGTCTGCTGTGGTGGATCATCCTGAACGGCATTATTCTGAATGTGCGCCCGAAAAAATCAGGCGCTGCGTATAACCGGATCTGGTTGAAAGACGACCCCGATGGCTCACCATTGCGCAAGATCACTCGGTTGCAGGCCGAGCATGTGGCAAAGATTTTCCAGCGGGATGATCTGATCACCGATTATGCAATGCGTTATGGAAACCCCTCGATTCCGGCGCAGATGCAGTCGCTCAAAGACAGGGGATGCAGCCAGATAGTCGTGATGCCGCTCTATCCGCAATATGCCGCCTCGACCACGGCGACGGTGAATGACGAGGTTTTCAAATGGGCGCTGGATCTGCGTTGGCAGCCAGCCATCCGCACCGTGCCGCCTTGGCATGACAGCCCGGCCTATATCAAGGCTCTGGCGAAAGATGTCCGCGCAGCGGTAAAGAAGAATGGCAAGCCGGATGCGCTGGTGGTTTCATTTCATGGCGTGCCGAAAAGCTATCATATGGCGGGCGATCCCTATCATTGCCAATGTCTGAAGACGGCACGCCTGCTACGCGAGGAGCTTGACTGGGATGAGGCCAGTTTTCATGCAACGTTCCAGTCGCGGTTCGGGTCCGAGCCATGGTTGCAGCCCTATACGGATGAGAGCGTTGTCGGGCTGGCCGAAAAAGGCATCAAACATGTGATGGTGATGGCCCCCGGATTTGTTGCCGATTGTCTAGAAACGCTTGATGAGCTTGATATCGAGCTGCATGAGGAATTCATCGAGCATGGCGGCGAGAAATTCAGCTACATTCCCTGCCTGAATGACAGTGAGGCCGGGATGAGGGTGATTGAGGAGATTGCAATTGAGAATCTCGCCGGATGGGTTGATATGAAGGCCTTAGTGACAGCGCCGGCCGAGTTCTCCCGAAGACATAAAAAGTCCTCCGGTAAAGGCACCGGTGGAGATGTTGCCAATAGCGGCTGACAATGATGCGTAGTTCATCTGGATCACGGTGACCGCAAACAGACGATAGAACACTGCCATGAAGGGAACGATTTTTTTCCATTACCTTGGCGATTGGCTCGATACCGCCAACAATGACTGAAAACACGACCACCGCCATGATCAACCCGACAAGCCAGCCAAGACCATCAAGCGCGCAAACTGGGACCACATAACAGGGGCGCAGACCGGAACCACATAACAGAAACGCAAATTTTCATGTGGTGGCTTGACCTTTACCGTCGGCAATGGCCATCTACATTGGCATTAATTATTCACCATGACGGGCCCGAATGATTATCTCTGATAGAAACGCCACTGCGACCGCAAATTGGTCCTACCCCACTGCCATTCGCTTTGGCGCTGGCCGTATTACCGAAATCGCTGATGGTTGCGCCGCCGCCGGCATATCCCGGCCCCTGCTGGTAACCGACAAAGGGCTTGCCGGACTGCCAATAACTCAGCGAATGCGCGATTTGATGGCGGCGGGCGGGCTTGGTGACGCCCTGTTCGCCGATGTTGACCCCAACCCCAACGAGATCAATTTGGCATCGGGTGTCGACGCCTATCTGGCAGGCGGCCATGATGGTGTCATCGCCTTTGGCGGTGGTTCCGGGCTTGATCTCGGTAAGATGGTGGCCTTTATGGCGGGGCAAACCCGCTCTGTCTGGAATTTTGAGGATATTGGCGATTGGTGGACAAGAGCCGATGCCAGCGCGATCGCGCCGATCATCGCCGTGCCAACGACAGCAGGAACCGGCTCAGAAGTGGGGCGCGCCTCAGTGATCACCAATTCGGTCAGCCATGTGAAGAAGATCATCTTTCACCCCAAAGTGCTGCCGACAGTCGTGATCTGCGATCCTGAACTCACCGTTGGCATGCCTGATTTCATCACGGCCGGAACCGGGCTTGATGCCTTTGCGCATTGTGTCGAGGCCTATTCCAGCCCCCATTATCACCCGATGAGCCAGGGAATAGCGCTCGAGGGAATGCGGCTGGTTATCGAAAATCTGCCACGTGCCTATCGTGCAGGTGATGACCTGGTTGCACGCGCCAATATGATGAGCGCGGCGATGATGGGGGCCACCGCCTTTCAAAAGGGTCTGGGGGCAATCCATGCGCTAAGCCATCCGGTTGGTGCTGTCTATAACACGCATCATGGAACGACAAACGCAGTGTGCATGCCAGCGGTGCTGGCGCTAAATGCCGCAGAAATCAGAGACCGTTTTGACACCGCTGCCCCTTATCTCGGCATCAAGGGCGGTTTTGATGGATTTTGCGATTTTGTGCAGAGCTTCAATGACGGTTTCGCCATCCCGCGCCACCTCGGCGACATGGGGGTCGGTAATGACCGCATTGATGTGCTTGTTGAGATGGCACTCGCCGACCCGTCATGTGGCGGCAATCCGGTGCCGTTGACCAGAGAAAATCTGCGTCCAATTCTCGAGGAGGTGATCGGTTGAGGGAGGCAGGATGAACACCCAAAGTACACATCAGTTTGCGCCAATCGGGCAGGCGGCAGCAATTCAACGCCAAACAAGGTCCGTTGAAGTGAGATCAGTTTGAACCTGCTGTCCATCCAGAGTGAGGTCATATTTTACAGCCGGGGTGGTAGAAATCACTTTTCCGCGGCGCACCACCGCCAGCCGGGCTGGCTTCAGGCGAAGGGCATCCACAACATCATTTGCCTGAAGGATCACAAGATCACCATTGCAGCCTTTATGCAGACCATAATCCGGCAGATGCAGAATTTTTGCAGGATTGTGTGTGACCGCATCAAAACAATGATGCATCTGCTCAATGCCGGTCATCTGCGCCACATGAAGGCCCATACTCGCCACTTCGAGCATATCGTGCGACCCAAGCGGATACCAGGGGTCCATCACGCAATCATGGCCAAAGGCAACCGTCAGACCTGCCGCAATCTGTTCTGGAACACGGGTCATTCCCCGCCGTTTCGGATAGGTGTCATGACGTCCCTGCAACGTAATATTGATCAAAGGATTGGCGATCACACTCAGCTCAGCCTCCCGCATCAGAGGCAGGAGTTTTGAAACATAATAGTTATCCATGGAGTGCATGGAGGTTAGATGTGAACCAGTCACCCTGCCCTGCATTCCTAGGCGTGTCGTTTCTCTAGCCAGAGATTCAACATGGCGTGACATCGGGTCATCACTCTCATCACAATGCATGTCTACCAAGAGCCCCCTGTCTGCAGCCACTTCACACAGCATTACGACTGATCGCGCCCCGTCTTCCATCGTTCGCTCAAAATGTGGGATTCCGCCAATAACATCCACGCCCAAATCAAGCGCACGCATGAGATTATCCATAGAGTCAGCCCGCAACAGGCCATCCTGGGGAAAGGCAACCAGCTGAAAATCAATGTAGGGCGCCATCTGCCGCTTCACCTCCAGCATTGCTTCGGCGGCAAGGAGATTTGGGTGGCTGATATCCACATGGGAACGAATGGCCAATGTGCCGCGTGCGATCGACCATCGGCAAAGCGTAAGGGCCCGTTCTACCAGCGCATCAACGGTCAGGTGGGGTTTCAACTCTCCCCAGAGCTTTATTCCCTCCAGCAGGGTGCCACTCTGATTGACCCGGGGCAATCCGTAGCTGAGAGTGGCATCAAGGTGAAAATGGCTATCAACGAATGGAGCCGTTACCAGATATCCGGTGGCATCAATGACCGGAAAACCAATCGCAACCCCGTAAATTTTCGGACCAACATCCGCAATCACGCCGTTCTTGATCAGGATATCTGATATGCCGCCACCGACCAGACCCGCATTTTTGACCAGAAGATCGCTCATCATTTTCTCCAAAATTATTATCAGGCCCTAGTGCCGTTCACCACGACGAAAAGGGGTAAGCAGGGCTTTAGGATATCGCGTGCTTTTTGCCGCAACAACCATCGCAACTATACTGAGCAGGTATGGCATCATCAGAAAAAACTGATAGGGAACAATCGCGCCAGCGAGCTGCTGGGCGCGCACCTGATAAGCGTCCAGACCGGCAAACAACAAAGCACCCAGCAACGCCTTTGACGGGCGCCATGACGCAAAAATAACAAGGGCCACGGCGATCCAGCCCCGGCCATTAACCATGCCAAAATAAAAGGCGTCAAAGGCCGACATTGTCAGATAGGCTCCTCCCAATGCCATCAATGCGCTTCCGATAATCACCGCCAGAGTCCGAACGCCAAGCACATCAATGCCCTGAGCCTCGAGCGCCATGGGATTCTCACCGGCAACCTTTACCGCCAGACCAAACGGCGTCCGGTTCATCAACCAAAGCACAAATGGCACCGCCAAAAAGGCAAGATATGTGAAGGCGGTATGTTGAAAAAAAGCTTCCCCTAGAAAGGGTAAGTCGCTGAGAACCGGAATATCAATCGGTTGAAACGCAGTGATTTTCGGTGGAGTTGTCGAGCTTGGCAACAACAGGCGAAAGGCAAAATATCCAATTGACGAGGCAAACAATGTAATGCCAATGCCCGTCACATGCTGAGAGGCACCCAGATAGACCGTGAAGCCAGCATGCACCAGACCAAACGCGGCACCAATCAGCGCCGCGGCCATAACACCGGTTGAAAGATCAGCCCCCATATAGACAGCCGTCCAGCCAACCATGGCACCGATTGACATGATGCCCTCGATACCAAGATTGAGGACCCCTGCACGCTCACACATCAATTCACCGAGTGTCGCCAGCAATAATGGACAGGCAATGCGAATTGTAGCTGCCCAGAACCCCGCATTCACAAGAACTTCAAGAAAATCAAATATCATGGTACCGCCTAGCCCCTCATCACGACACGGTATCGGACCAGAACCAGCCCGATAAGCACAGCAAGGACAGTGGTTGCCACAATCACATCCGCGAGATAGGTCGGCACATCAATGGCGCGGCTCATCGCATCAGCTCCTACATAAATGATCGCTATGAAGATGGCAGCAAAGATTACCCCAATGGGATGAAGGTTACCAAGCATAGCCACTGCAATGCCCGTATAGCCAAACCCCGGTGAAAGATCCAACGTCAGGTACCCCTTCAGGCCTATGGTCTCGCTGGCACCAGCCAGACCAGCCATTCCTCCACTCAACAATCCGATGCAGATGATTGTTTTGGTGACCGGAATGCCAGCATGCCGTGCTGCAGATTGATTGAGGCCAACCGCCTTGCCCGAGAAACCGAACACAGTCCGTGATTGAACAAGCCAAATGATGATCGCGGAAATCACAGCGATCGCAAAGCCGAGATGAAGACGTGATCTAGGGACCAGTTGCGGCAACACTCCAGCATCAATAATGGCGGCACCCTGTGGCCAGCCGAGCGAATAGGGATCTTTCCATGGCCCATCCAGCAAATAGCTGACAAGGAGAATGATCACGAAATTGGTCAACAGGGTGGTCACAACCTCATCAACGCGCATGAATTGACGCAGAAGAACCATTGGCAGCAATGTCAGACCACCCGCAACACAGGCAACAATCAGCAGAAATGGTATCATGAGAAATGATGGCAATTCGATGAGGCCGGTTCCAAAATAGGTCACCGCAAGCGCCCCAGCATAGAGTTGTCCCTCCGCACCAATATTCCAGAATTTCGCACGAAAAGCGATGGCAGCAGCAAGACCAGTAAAAATGAGGGGTGTGGCGGTCGCGCCTGTTTCGGTAATGGCATTACGCGAGCCAAATGCGCCGATGAAAAGCTCTTTGAAACCAGCCAATGGTGATGCCCCCGCAGTGGCAATAAGGATGGCGGCAAAGCACATTGTGCCGATGCCGGCACCCGCCACAGCCAGCCAGGGAAGCCATTGTGGAATGGTCTCTCTCACCTCAAACCGCATGGAACCCATCTCCCGCCATCATCATACCAAGAGTGGCGATATCTACATTGCGGTTTTCAAATGCCGCGCTTCCATAACCATCATACATCACGATGATGTTGTCGGAGAGCGCCAGAATTTCATCCAAATCCTCCGATATCAAAACCACCGCCGCTCCGCCACTGCGTGCAGCCAACAAGGACCGGTGAACCCCGCTGATGGCACCCTCATCAAGACCACGCGATGGCTGGCAGGCAACAATAATCTCTGGAGCGCGTGCAAACCATCGGCCAATGAGCAGTTTTTGAATATTGCCACCAGACAGAAGACGTGCCGGTTGATTTATTGATTGAAAACGGACATCATTCGCACTGCAGATTTTTTCGGCCGTGGAACGGCACCTGGATGTTCTGACCATTGCCATTCTACCAACGAGATCGGCATTGCCTGTCTCGGTTAAAACTGCATTTTCCCACACTGACATATCACCGACGATGCCATCATTGTTGCGATCCTCCGGGATATAGGCCACGCCCGCTTCCATGAAGGACATCGGCGTGTATTCGAGCGCTTTCACCCCCTTGATAATAACCTTGCCACTGGTTGGCCTGCCATGCCCCGACAAGACCTCCGCCAGACTTTGCTGGCCATTGCCAGCAACACCAACAACGCCCATGATCTCGCCGCCTCTCACGGTTAGATCAATATTTTTCAGATTGGCTACCTGCGATTTGCTTTTCCGGGTGCAAATATTCTCCAGCTCTATTTTTGGAGCAAACATGCGCGAGGAACGACGAACCGGACGGGAGATCTTTTGGCCGACGATCATTTCACCAAGCTGGCGCTTGTTGGCGTCAGCCGTTCTAACCGAACCAACTGTTTCACCTGCGCGCAGAACAATGATGCGGTCACTGATCTTAATGATTTCATTGAGCTTGTGCGAGATTATAATCACGCCCAGCCCCGATGAAACCATCTTGCGGATTGACTTGAAAAGGCCATTGGACTCCTGCGGCGTCAGACTGGCCGTTGGTTCATCCAATATCAACAGCCGACAGTCATTGAAAAGGGTTTTCAATATTTCAAGCCGCTGTTTCTCGCCAACTGACATTTGATTAACATAGCCATCAGGATTTATCTCTAGACCGAATTGATCTGCCAGAGTGAACAGTTTTCGTCTGGCGTCTCCGGTTGACAACATCGGTCTCCACAATGACTGGGTGCCGATGAGGGTGTTTTCCAACACGGTCAGATTTTCAGCGAGGGTGAAATGCTGATGCACCATACCAATGCCAGCATCGATAGCGGCGCGCGGATCACCACGCCGCAATTCCCTGCCAGCGCATTGGACAGTGCCTTCATCAGCCAGATAATGGCCGAAGATGATATTCATCAAAGTTGTTTTGCCCGCCCCATTTTCACCCAAAATGGCAAGGACTTCACCGGCGTTTACGGTAAAGCTTATATCTCTATTGGCATGAAGAGAGCCAAAACTCTTTCTAATGTTCGAAACTTCCAGAAGCGGTGACATTAAAATCCAGTCAATAAATGGAGTGACACCCCTTTTGAAGGGGTGTCAAACTGCCAGTTCACATGATCAGAATGTTGACTTTGGCTCAACGTCATTGATTTCGACCGTAAATTTGCCAGCCGTTATCTCGGTTGCGAGGCTGGCGACCTGTGATTTGACATCGGCAGGAATCTTGCTGTCAAATTCATAATAGGGGGCAAGACTGGCACCACCCTTGGTCATCATCGTCCAATGATGATATTCCTCGGCACTGAAGGTGCCGGCCTTTACCCGTTCAATGGCATGGCCGATTGCCGACTCCATGTGCCACAGAGCAGAGGTCACAACAACATCTGTTCCATTTTCTTCCTTGTTCATATCATTGACATTTCCAAAGGCCAGAATGCCTTTTTCCCGACAGGCATCTACGACGCCAGCTCGCTCTGCATACATGATGTCAACACCTGCCTCAATTTGGGCTATTGCGGCTTCCTTGGCCTTTGGCGGGTCATACCATGAGCCAATGAAAGTGACTTTGAACTCTATCGAAGGATCAACGGAGCGGGCACCATTCATAAAGGCGTGGAAAAGCCGGTTTACCTCGCCAATCGGATAGCCACCGACCATGCCAATCTTCTTTTCACTACTCATGTGACCGGCGATGATTCCCATCAAATAGCAGGGTTCATGGATGTAATTGTCAAAAACTGAAAAATTGCTCCCATGTGGCTTGAAGGGATCACCCATCAAAAAGGCAATATCCGGGTAATCATCGGCAACTTTTCGTGCCTCCTTGCTGATTCCAAATGCCTCACCCACGACAAGCTGCACACCATTTTCGCAATATTCCCGCAACACCCTTACATAATCCGTGTTGGACACTTTCTCGGCAAAGCTATAGTCAATCTCTCCACGCGTTGCCGCAGCATCAAGAGCAAGATGAAGACGCGCATCCCACTTTTGCTGGATCGGCTGTGTATAAATACCTGCAACCTTGATTTTCCCTGCACCAAATGCAGGCATCGCCCCGAATGCAATGGCCGATGTTGTCATACCAGCGACAAATTTACGTCTCGTCAAAGACGTTTTTGCTAAGATTTTAGAATTTAAATCCATGACCTATTATCTCCCTTTGGTTGATTTATAATACAGTACAGGCGATCGCGGGGATTTTTGCTTTTTATTTTTATGCCCGATCAGCCAAGAAAACGGTAGCATTAGATATTGCTGTGTGGAAAAGAAATTTTTATCAATTGGTAAAAATGTAAGTCTAAAAGAATGGAGGCAAATCATGCCTCCATTCTTGTCTTGATCATCGTGATGTTTTTACAGCGCTTTGTCGGTGATTGCATGCGTCCAGGCGCCTGCTGGTACATTAGTGATCACCGGATCAGAGCCACCCTTCATCAACGTGGCAACCGTGCGCTCATAATCGGCTGGATCAAGGGCGCCGTTGGAGCCAGCTGTAAGTTTGGCGATCTCACCCATCATCCGGCGCTGGTGCTTTTCTGTCTGCGCACCTGAACCGTCATTCTCAAGAACGATGTCAGCAGCCTTATCCGGGTTTTCCTCAGCCCATTTCCAGCCCTTCATCGACGCGCGAACAAAGCGAACCATCTGGTCCTCGAAAGCCGGGTCCTTTAGCCGGTCTTCCATCACATAGATCCCGTCCTCAAGCGTGGCAACGCCCTGATCCTGATATTTGAAAACAACCAGCTCATCAGCGGAGAGGCCTGCATCAATGATCTGCCAATATTCATTATAGGTCATTGTTGAGACGCAATCGGCCTGCTTTTGCAGAATGGGGTCAACGTTGAAGCCCTGCTTCAGTACGGTCACGCCGCCAGCGCTGCCATCTGTTGGCAGGCCAAGCTGGCTCATCCATGACAGGAAGGGATATTCATTGCCGTAGAACCAAACACCAAGGGTTTTGCCCTTGAAATCAGCAGGTGACTTGATTCCTGTGTCCTTGCGGCAGGTCAGCATCATCCCCGATGATTTGAACGGCTGGGCGATGTTGACAAGGTTCACACCCTTTTCGCGTGTCGCCAGCGCCGACGGCATCCAGTCAAGGACAACATCAGCACCCCCGCCGGCAATCACCTGCGCCGGCGCCACATCAGGACCGCCGGGCTTTATTGTAACGTCGAGCCCCTCCGCGTCATAGAAACCTTGGTCCTGCGCCACATAATAGCCGGCAAACTGTGCCTGGGTGACCCATTTCAATTGCAGGGTCAGCTTGTCTGCTGCCTGCGCCACTGCGCCTGACATTGTCATGCCAGCAGCCAGTGCCATTAAAACCAGTTTTTTCATTTTCGTCTCCCTTGTTGTGAATTAGGTTGTGAGTTGAGTTGTGGTTTTGTTATTCCGTTCGGTAAGATGGATGCCAGAAGGTGACTCGCCTTTCCAACAAACTCAAAGCACCATAACTTGCAGAGCCGGCAAGCGCGGCAACCGCAATTTCGGCCCAGACCATATCCAAATTCATACGGCCAACTTCGGTCGAAATTCTGAACCCGATTCCAACAATCGGGGTGCCGAAGAATTCCGCTACGATGGCACCAATCAGGGCCAGAGTCGAATTGATCTTCAGCGCATTGAAAATAAAAGGCATCGCGGCCGGAAGCCGCAATTTGAACAGGCTCTGCCAATAGCCGGCAGCGTAGGTGTTGAGCAGGTCACGCTCCATCACGCTCGCCGCGCTCAGGCCAGACAGCGTGTTCACCATCATCGGAAAAAAGGTCATGATGACAATCACCGCCGCCTTTGATTGCCAGTCAAAGCCAAACCACATCACCATGATCGGTGCAACGCCAATGATTGGCAATGCCGAAATAAAATTGCCAATGGGCAACAGGCCGCGCCGCAGAAAATCATTGCGATCGACAAGAATGGCCACCAGAACAGCACTACCGCACCCGATGGCATAGCCCGCGAGGACGGCTTTGAGAAAGGTCTGCCTGAAATCAGCCATCAGGATCGCTGTCGAGCTGACCAGACGCGCCCCAATCATCGAGGGCGGTGGCAGCAACACAGTCGGAATGCCAAGGCCGATGGTCAGAGCCTCCCAGAAAAACAACAGCCAAAAGCCAAAAAACAGCGGAACACCAAGCGACACCACCCAGTTATGGCCCATTGAGCGCGCATCATCTGCAATGGTCTTTTCGACCGCCAGCCAACCATGCAGCCAGGCGGCAATGGCGATCGCCCAGACAGCTCCCGCCATACCATCATGCAACGCCGCCAGAACAGCGCCAGCAGCAACAAAGCTGATCAACAGGTCGAACTGGGAACGCATCACAATTGACCATGCACCCGGCCATGCACCCGCCAGCACCGGCGAAAGACGCAGCCCCCCCGCAATCACCAGACCAGCAGCAACCAGCAGCGCCGGTGATAAGGCACCAATACCAGTCACCAGCGCATAAAAACCACACAGCGTGGCGGCGGCGTTCAGCAGTTTCTGCAGGTTGGTCATTTTGGCACCCCCATCATCCGCTGGGTGATCTGCGCCGCGATATTGACCGCGATCACCAGCAATGCCGCCAGCGTGGCCGCCGTCAACAGGGCCGACCAGATCTGGATCGTCTGGCCATAATAGGAGCCGGACAATAGGCGCGCACCAAGACCAGCAACCGCGCCCGTCGGCAATTCACCAACAATGGCCCCAACAAGGCTGATGGCGATGGCAATCTTCATCGAGGTAAACAGATATGGAACCGAGGATGGCAGCCGCAGTGCAAAAAATAATTGCCAGCGTGAGGTATTATAGGTGCGCATCAGATCAATCAGCATCGGATCAGGGCTGCGCAGACCTTTGACCATACCCACGGCAATCGGGAAGAAACTGAGATAGGTTGAAATTAATGCCTTGGGCAGCAGACCCGATAGACCCACGGCATTCAGCACCACAATGATCATCGGCGCGATTGCCAGAATGGGAACTGTCTGGCTGGTGATAATCCAGGGCATCAGGGATTTATCCATGGCCCTGTTCTCAACAATGAAAATGGCCAGCATCATGCCGGTGAAGGTGCCCATCACAAAGCCAAGCAGCGTTGAGGACAGCGTGATCCAGCTGTGATAGATCAGCGAACGCTTCGAGGTGATTTTCTTCTGCACAGTGGTTTTCCAGATTTCGACAACAACCTGGTGCGGTGCTGGCAACACCGGCCGGTCATGCGCCATCGTATCGCGCACAAGGTCGTTCATGCTCCATTCGGTGGCCGATTTTTCATATTGATCGATCTGCCAGGGGGCATTCAAATAGACCGTGAAGCCGTACCAGATCACGCCAATCGCCGCGACAATGGTCAGAACCGGAAGCACCTTTTGTTTGAGGGTTTCGGTCACGGCGCCCTCCCCTTGCTGGACGCTTGTTTCTTGATTGGGGCTCTTTTCATCTGCCCGCTATTCATCGGCATGACCCTCACGCAGCCCCTCGCGCACACGCTGTGCAATTTCGAGGAATTTTGGGGTTTCGCGAATATCAAGCGGGCGGTCATCAGGCAGGTCGGATGTGATCACATCGGTGATCCGCCCGGGACGCGGTGACATTACCACGATCTTGGTGGACAAATACACCGCCTCGGGAATTGAATGGGTGACAAAACAAATCGTCTTGCCGGTCTTTTTCCAGAGCTGGAGCACCTGTTCATTGAGGTGGTCGCGGACAATCTCATCAAGCGCACCAAACGGCTCATCCATCAACATAAGATCAGCATCAAAGGCAAGAGCGCGCGCAATCGAGGCGCGTTGCTGCATACCACCGGAGAGCTGCCACGGAAATTTTCCGCCAAAGCCATCCAGCCCGACAAGATTAATCGTCCGTTCGACCCGTTCCTGTTGCTCCGCGCGGGACAGGCCCATGATTTCCAGCGGCAGTGAGATATTACGGTTAATGGTACGCCAGCTTAGGAGCGCAGGCGCCTGAAAGACATAGCCATAGGCCCGGGCCAATCGCGCCTGATCCGGGGTCTGGCCGTTGACGGCAATGCTGCCAGCTGTCGGTGTTTCAAGATCGGCAATCACCCGCAAAAAGGTGGTTTTGCCACAGCCCGATGGACCTATAAAGGACACGAACTCGCCAGCCTCAATCTCCAAATCAAGATCCCGCAACGCGTGAACAACGCCGTCATTGGTCTCGAAGTCCAGATTCAGTTTTTCGGCCTTGATGACCGTACTCGAGGATGACGATTTCGTCATTGTCTGTCTTTCTTTATCACTTGACGTGTGACTTGGTGTGTCACGTCAGTCAATTTACCCCCAAAACAGCGCCGCCAAAGGTGCGAGCGGCACCGTTTCAGGGGATATCCGGTCTCAGCCGCAGGCTAAACACCGGCCGGCATATTCGCCGGATCGCGGATCACCTTGCGGGGAGCCGTCAATGCCTTCCATTGCGAGAGGGCTTTGTTGGTCGCACTAAAGGGTTCACGCGGGACAAATTTGCCATGACCCTCGCGTGTCTTAACCTCATTCTCGCTGATCGCAACATAGCCCTTGGTCATGGTAAAGCGCGGTAGCCCCTTGACGGAAAAACCCTCAAACACATTGTAATCAATGGCTGATTGCTGGCTGCCCGCATTGATGGTCTTTTCGCGCTCAGGATCCCACACGATAATATCGGCATCGGCCCCCTCGAGGATCGCACCCTTGCGCGGATACAAATTGAGTGCCTTGGCAATGTTGGTTGAGGTGGCAGCGACAAATTCATTCATTGTCAGACGGCCGGTATTGACGCCATAGCTCCACAGCAGCGGCATGCGGTCCTCAAGGCCGCCAGTGCCATTAGGAATCTTGGTGAAATCACCAACACCATAGCGCTTCTGCTCGGTGGTGAACGCACAATGATCGGTGGCAACAACCTGTAGGCTGCCAGCCTGGAGACCGGCCCACAGGCTGTCCTGATGCTGTTTATTGCGGAATGGCGGTGACATCACTCGCCGCGCAGCATGATCCCAATCATCATTGGCATATTCGCCCTCATCGAGGAGCAGATGCTGGATCAGGGGCTCACCATAGACCCGCATACCTTTCTGCCGCGCACGGCGGATCGCCTCATGCGACTGTTCACAGGATACATGCACAACATAGAGCGGGACACCCGCCATATCGGCAATCATGATCGCCCGGTTGGTGGCTTCACCCTCGACTTCAGGCGGGCGGGAATAGGCGTGCGCCTCCGGGCCGTTATTCCCCTCAGCCATTAGCTTTGTCTGTAATTGCGCGACAACATCGCCATTTTCGGCGTGAACCAGCGGCATCGCCCCCAATTCCGCACAGCGCTGGAACGAGGCATACATCTCGTCATCATCGACCATCAAAGCGCCCTTATAGGCCATGAAATGCTTGAAGGTGTTAATGCCCTTATCAACAACGACCGGCATCTCATTGAACACTTCCTCACCCCACCAGGTAATCGCCATATGGAAGGAATAATCAGTGGTCGCCAGTGAGGATTTATTGTCCCAGGCCTGAATTGCGGTCAGCAGGGACTGGCCCGGTGCTGGCAGACAGAAATCCACCACCATGGTGGTGCCACCCGACAAAGCCGCCCTCGTGCCTGACTCAAAATTATCCGAGGAGTAAGTCCCCATGAACGGCATTTCCAGATGTGTGTGTGGGTCAATGCCACCGGGCATTACATAACAACCGGTGGCATCCAGCGTCTCATTGCCCGAAAGGCCGGTGCCGATATCGATGATGACACCCTTTTCAACCTGCACATCAGCCACATAGGTCCTGTCGGCTGTAACGATTGTCCCACCTTTGATTACCGTACTCATGTCTCTTTCTCCGTGATCATTTATCTAGTCATCCACAATGCCAGCAGTTTCCACAACAGCATGAAAAAGAACATCTGTGCTGGCCTTTGCCCAATCTTTTGTAATCTCTTCAGCTTCATTATGAGAAAGTCCATCCACGCAAGGGCACATCACCATCGCAGTAGGTGCAACACGATTTATCCAGCAAGCGTCGTGACCAGCTCCTGATACTAAGTCGCGATGGGAGTATCCAAGACGGACTGCAGCATTTCGGACCGCGGCAACGCAATTATCATCAAATTTTACAGGATCAAATTTGCCTGCTTGTTCAATTTCCATGGTTAGTTCTAAATCGCCGCATATCTTTTCCGCGCCCTCGCGCATTCTTAACTCCATGTCGTCAATAATTTTCTGCTCTGGCGCCCGGAAATCAATGGTGAAAACGACCTTGCCAGGAATGATGTTTCTAGAATTTGGGTATACATCACATTGACCCACCGCCCCAACAGCATTTGGCGCATGTGACCATGCTATTTCATCAACCAGTTGGGTTATCCTTGCCATTCCCAAACCCGCATTTCTTCTTTTGGGCATTGGTGTCGAACCAGTATGTGACTCACGACCAGTAAGAGTGACTTGGAGCCAATTGAGCCCTTGGCCATGTGTTACAACACCAACCTCTATTTCCTCATCCTCAAGGATCGGCCCTTGTTCAATGTGAAGTTCGAAGAAGGCTGCCATTTCACGTGCGCCCACTTCTTCATCCCCAATCCATCCAATACGAGCAAGTTCATCCCCTACCGACTTCCCCTCTGCATCCTCTCTGGCGTACGCCCATTCAAGAGTGTGCATCCCGGTAAAAACACCAGACGCCATCATGGGTGGCGAAAAACGCGTGCCCTCCTCATTTGTCCAGTTAACAACCTCAATTGGATGCTTAGTCTTTATACCTGTCTCATTCAGTGTTCGGACAATCTCCAATCCCGCCAGAACTCCCAGAACGCCGTCATATTTACCGCCTGTCGGCTGGGTGTCGAGGTGACTGCCAACCATCACTGGCGGCAGGGATGGATCAGTGCCTTCATGCCGGGCGAACATAGTGCCCATCTTGTCCAGACCCATGGTCATGCCCTCAGCCTCGCACCACGATTGGAACAGACGGCGGCCCTCGGCATCCTCATCAGTCAGTGTTTGGCGGTTGTTGCCACCAGCTACGCCTGGGCCAATCTTGGCCATTTCCATCAACGAATCCCAAAGCCGGTCAGCATTAATCCGAAAATTCTTGCCCCGTCCATCAAGATCAGAAACACTCGCATCCGTCATCGTCGTCTCCCAAATTTTCAATTTTCTCGCAGAAGGTTTCAAGCTAAGCGCTTGATTCACCTCAGTCGATTTCTCGCAATACCTCACCGAGACAATTAATCAGCTCATCAATCTGTTCAGTGGAGATAATCAGCGGTGGCGACAGCGCAACGATGTCTCCCGTGGTGCGGATCATGTAGCCCCTCTCAAAAGCCTTTAGAAAAGCGCTGAACGCGCGCCGTGTCGGCGCCCCCTCAATGGGTTGCAGCTCAACCGCTCCGATAAGGCCGATATTGCGGATGTCGATCACATGCGGGTGGTCGGCAAGGCTGTGCAGCTTTTCCTGCCAGTAATCGGCAAGGCTGGCAGCCCGTGTGAGCAGTCCCTCATCGGCGTAGGTTTCCAGCGTGCCAAGGCCAGCCGCCGCTGCAACCGGATTACCAGAATAGGTATAGCCATGAAAAAACTCAATCAGATGTTCTGGACCGTGCATAAAGGCATCGTGAATCTCATCAGAAACAATTACCGCGCCCATCGGGATGACACCACTGGTCAGGCCCTTTGCCGTTGTCATCATGTCAGGCTTGACGCCGAAGAAATCCGCCGCGAAGGGACTGCCAAGACGGCCAAAGCCGGTGATCACCTCGTCAAAAATCAGCAGAAATCCATATTTGTCACAGATTTCACGAACGCGCTCGAGATAGCCTTTTGGCGGGATCAGAACTCCGGTCGAGCCGGCAACCGGTTCAATGATCACCGCAGCAATGGTTGACGGGTCATGCAGCTGGGCAATCCGCTCCAAATCGTCGGCCAGATGCGCGCCATGGTCAGGTTGGCCCTTGGTAAAGGCATTCTGCTCAGGCAGATGCGTATGTGGCAGATGATCAACCCCACTCAGCAGGGTGCCAAACATCTTGCGGTTGGCAACAATACCGCCAACCGATATACCGCCAAAATTCACCCCGTGATACCCACGCTCACGCCCGATCAGGCGGGTGCGGCCAGCATCGCCGCGCACCTTGTGATAAGCAAGCGCCGTTTTTAGCGCTGTCTCGACCGATTCCGAGCCTGAATTGGTGTAAAAAACATGGTTCATGCCCTCAGGCGCGATGCTGGCAATCCGGTTGGCCAGCTCAAAGGCTTTGGGATGCCCCATCTGGAAGGCCGGCGCATAATCAAGCTCGGCCACCTGGTCCTGCACCGCCTTGACGATCTTTGGCCGCGCATGCCCGGCATTGACACACCACAATCCAGCCGTTCCATCGAGAATCTTATGGCCCTCAATGGTGTCATAGTGCATGTCCTTGGCACCAACAAGCATGCGTGGATTTTCCTTGAACTGACGGTTTGCCGTAAACGGCATCCAGAAAGAGCTGAGATCATTAGGCGCTGGATCATAGGTATCCGGCATGTCGGAACTCCTGTATGAGATGACGCAGTTTACAGACGGAACAGGTCACCCTCGAAAATATATAGAAATTGCTTTTCGCTTGATAAAATGAAATAACATTTTTACCGGCTGGTCAAATATTCAAACGCCTAGCGCTGAAAAATATTTAATTTTTCTGCAACCCTTAAACGGCTGGGCCTGAAGGAAGAGGCATAAAAGACACGAAGCAATGTCCGATATAGTCAAAGACTCACTGCCAGCCATCCCTGAAACAGCCTTTGGCGATTCTGGGGCAGAGACCGGTACCGCGGATTCTAGAGCAGAGATCGGTACTGCGCACAAGCAGAAAACGCGAATCCAGATCACCAATGAGGCGAAAATCCTGGAGGCGGCGCTGGAGGTTTTTTCCAAGGATGGGTTCCGTGGCGCTACGCTAGACCGGATTGCCACCGCGGCAGAAATGTCAAAGCCAAATCTTCTGTATTATTTCTCCAGCAAGGAGGACATCCATATCGCCCTGCTGACCAAATTGCTCGATCTGTGGCTGGCACCGCTGCGCAATCTGCGGGCCGATGGCGACCCGCGTGAGGAATTGAGTCTTTACATCCAGCACAAGCTTCAGATGTCTCGTCAATTGCCGCGTGAGTCCCGGCTGTTCGCCAACGAAGTGTTGCGCGGTGCCCAGCATATCGGCCCGCTGTTGAAAGAGAATCTGTATGATCTGGTCAATGAAAAAGCGGCGATCATCCAGTCATGGATTGATGCCGGCAAGCTGGCACCCTGTGATCCACGGCATGTGATTTTTGCGATTTGGGCGACCACCCAGCATTATGCAGATTTCGATGTGCAGATTAGATCTGTGCTGCGCCGCGACGATGATGACCAGTCGCATTATGCCGATGCCGAACAATTTCTGACAA
Organism: uncultured SAR116 cluster alpha proteobacterium; assembly: GCA_902547925.1. GTDB lineage: Bacteria > Pseudomonadota > Alphaproteobacteria > Puniceispirillales > Puniceispirillaceae > MED-G116. The sequence goes on from CACCQD010000016.1 coordinate 19,345, forward strand.
CGCTATTTATGGGACAGTTGGTCAAGGATTGATCAGCCTCCTATCCGACAAAGAAAAGGCACCAATCACCCGCCATCAGGCAAAAAAAGAGGCACACGTTGGCCGTTGCCTTTAGAGGAGTGGGGGAGGATTTCATGCCGCTAGCGGTAACCGATCTACTCAGCCGCGGCCATCGGGTTATTCGGATGCATTGTCCAATTGCCGTAATCTGGTGACACTGTCTCGCCGGTGCGTGTGTCCCTCTTGCCGGCCGGAACCTGTTCCATGGTGATGCAATTCTCGACCGGGCAGACGCTGACACACAGATTGCAGCCAACGCATTCAGCATCAACCACCTCAAAATGCCGGGCGCCATCAACCATATTGGTGATCGCCTGATGCGAGGTGTCCTCGCAGGCGATATGACAGCGGCCACATTTGATGCAGCTATCCTGATCAATTCTTGCCTTGGCAACGTAGTTGAGATTGAGGTATTGCCAATCCGTCACGTTCGGCACGGCCCGCCCAACAACGGAGTCAAGATCGGCATGCCCGGCCTGATCCATCCAGTTGCTCAGCCCCTCGATCATGTCCTCGACAATTTTGAAGCCATAGGTCATCGCCGCGGTACAAACCTGAACATTGCCAGCACCAAGCGCCAGAAATTCCGCCGCATCCCGCCATGTTGTCACCCCGCCAATGCCGGAAATTGGCAGGTCGGCAGTTTCCGCATCACGGGCAATTTCGGCTACCATATTTAATGCAATTGGTTTGACTGCCGGGCCGCAATAGCCGCCATGGCTGCCCTTGCCGTCAATACTTGGTTCGGGAGAGAAGCTGTCCAGATCAACGGAAATGATCGAGCTGATGGTGTTGATCAGCGAGACAGCATCAGCCCCACCCTGCCTGGCAGCGCGCGCCGGATAGCGGACATCGGTGATGTTGGGCGTCAATTTGACAATCACCGGCATGCGGGTATGCGATTTCGCCCAGCGTGCAACCATTTCGATATATTCCGGCACCTGGCCAACAGCCGAGCCCATGCCGCGTTCCGACATGCCATGCGGACAGCCAAAATTCAGCTCAACACCGTCGCTTCCGGTATCTTCCACCTGTTTCAGGATTTCCTGCCAGCAGGGCTCCTCGCAGGGCACCATCAGGCTGGTGACAAGCGCTCGGTCAGGCCATTTGCGCTTGACCTCCTTGATCTCGCGCAAATTGATATCTAGAGGTCTGTCAGTGATCAATTCAATGTTGTTCAGTCCCAGTAGACGGCGGTCAGCCCCCCAGATCGCACCATATCGCGGTCCGTTGACATTGACGATATGCGGATCGAGGCCAAGAGTTTTCCAGACAACACCACCCCAGCCGGCTCTAAACGCGCGCTCTACATTGTAGGCCTTGTCGGTTGGCGGTGCCGAGGCAAGCCAGAACGGGTTAGGGGTTTTGATCCCAACGAAATTGTTGCGCAGGTCAGCCATGTCTATAGTTCCTTTCCCGTCAAATCCTTCTTTTTGTCACATCACTCTTCTATGCCAAATCCATCTTTATGCGAGCGCCGTGTGAATCGCCTCGGCAGCATCACGTCCCTCTGCAACAGCGGTTACGGTCAGATCATCGCCACCGGTTGCACAATCACCGCCAGCCCAGACGCCAGATAGCGATGTCTGACCTGTCCCGTCGATCCTGATCCGCCCTTTTTCCATCGTCAGGCTGGCAAGTGCCTCATCATCTCCAAGATTATCGTCAAGCTGCTGGCCGATGGCGCGGAACAGCTGGTCAACTTGAAGCGTGATCTCATCACCCGTGCCGACAAGCCTGCCATCACGGTTTTCGGTGTATTCAAGTGTCACCGCAGAGACGCCATCAGCATCGGTTTTGATAGTTTTCGGCTGCACCCAATGACGGATGACGACGCCCTTATTGGCGGCCTGTTGTTGTTCGAGGGCGGAGGCGTTCATATCCTCGCGGCCCCGGCGGTAGGCGATGGTCACCTCCTCGGCCCCCAGCAGCTTTGTCTGCGCGGCAATGTCAATCGCCGTCATACCGCCCCCAATGACCAGAACGCGGCGGCCCACCGGAAGGCTGGCCAAATCGTCAGCCTGTCTGAGCGCGGCAATGTAGCGGGTGGCATCAGCAATGCCGGGCGCATCCTCACCGCCGAGGCCAAGCCGGTTAACGCCGTTAAGGCCAATGCCGAGAAAAACCGCGTCATAATCCTCACACAGACCATCAAGTGTAACGGTTGCGCCAAGAGTCTGTTGATGCCGAAACTCGATGCCGCCAATCTTGGTGACATAATCAATTTCAGCCTGGGCAAAATCATCGGTTGTTTTATAGGCGGCAATGCCATACTCATTGAGCCCACCTGCCTTAGGCTGAGACTCAAGTACAACCACATCATGCCCATACATCGACAGCCGGTGCGCACAGGCAAGACCCGCCGGCCCCCCCCCGACAACGGCAATCTTTTTGCCAGTGGGCGCGGCCCGCTCATAGAATTGCAGGTTGTCGCGCATGGCACCATCGGTGGCGTGGCGTTGCAGCAGGCCAATTTTCACCGGTTTGCCCTCAGCGGCCTCACGGACACAGGCCTGCTCGCACAGTGTTTCCGTGGGACAGACACGGGCGCACATGCCGCCAAGGATGTTCTGGTCAAAAATGGTTTTTGCCGAGCCATTCAGATTGCCCGTCGCAATCTGCCGGATGAATTTCGGGATATCGATTGAAGTGGGACAGGCTGTGACGCACGGCGCGTCATAGCAGAAATAGCAGCGGTCAGCCTCAACCAGCGCCTCATGGCCATTAAGCGGTGGATGCGCATCGGCAAAATTCTCGACATATTGATCTGCCGGCAGGCGCTGCGCAGCGATCCCATCAATGGTCTTTGATTTGGCCATTCCTCTTCTCCCTTGCCGGTATGGTGGCGATTTTAGGCCACAGCACTACATCGACGTGTTTAACTTGCGAGAAAAAAAGAGGGGAGGCAAGATTTTTTTACCAAACGATAAAATTTTTATAGAGATGGGTTTTTAGGCAGAGGGCGGCAATTGGGCAGACGGTGGGACTTGGCAGACAGCTTCTGGGCAGGGGGTTTTTGGGCAAACGGTTTTCTGTTCCTGGCTGCATGACAAGCACCCCGCCCGATGGGGTGATCTAACCTGATTTTGAGATACAAGGAAAGCAGTGTCTTGAAAACACACTTATGGTTCTTCACCAAACCGACATGAATTTTGCCAACGTCTTTGAAATGACACGCTTTTATGTCGATATCAAGTATCATTTCGATAATTTCAAATCCATCCGAAGTCATTATGCCATGAAACCTTATCCAGCTCGGACAACGGTTGAGGTTTCGTGTTTGGTGAATCCACTTGCTTTGATCGAAGTACGGTTCATCGTAGCTGCTAACAGTTGAGATGAGGCAATTGGCATGACCAACGCATTATGGAGTGAGACTTGTCGTAAAAGCGCGGCAAATTAGATCAGCCCCATATATCAGCCTGACACGGCAACCATAAACGCAACCGAATTTCTTGGCTGGAAAACACCGCATAAGCAGGATGTTCGATCGCAGGATTTGGATGTACCCCTTTTCCTTTGAGATTATCGGTGTTACAACAGCCCGGGTGTGCGGCGTTTGTGTAGTGGTAAGACCTTAGCCTTCCAAGCTAAAGACGCGGGTTCGATTCCCGCACGCCGCTCCAGACCTCCAAAAATCGCTCCACCTCGATGGCCCGCACCCCATCATGCCTCACTGTCCATTAGGGAAAATGATGTTGCAGAAAATCAACATGTTGGATGCTAATGAGAGGCCATCGATTGGAGAGGTTTTTTGTGGTGCGACAATTGGCCTTTGGAAATCTGCGGATGCAACGTGCAGGGTTTCACATGCGTCATGTCGCACACAACGATGCGCGTCTGAGCGTAAAGAGTTTCTAGGAGGAAACGGGGGGCAGTCGCTTTGCGGCCGCCCTTTTTTATGCTGCTTTCTGGTGCTGCAAAATTTGCACAATAAAATTGTAAAATTAGCTCTTTTTTATCTCACGGCCGTGCCGTAAAAAAAGACTATTGGACGTTCAAACTTTTGCTGACCGCGCGGCGAAATGGCGATATCGTTATTCTCCCAGGTAACGACAAAATGAAGCGCCTCTTCTTGTCTTACACCCGAAGAAAATGCGCTGATTGGAAAGACCGAAAAGTAAACCGCGTTAAAAATATTGGCTAATCTGTTCGATTTTGGGTGATGCATCCATGTCAAAACTTGCTTATTTCCTCTGTCTAATCCGCCTGACCATCATCAATCCGGTTACTGCAAGCGCCTAAGACTGGAAAAGTGGTTTGGGTCTTGGTTTCAAAAAAATGCATGGGGTTTGTCAGAAGCTCCGCAGATGATGCAGTGCCAACTTGCCTCCAGAAAAGTATAGAAAGGCAAGCAATTCTGCGTGTACAGGGCTGCAAACTGAACATCTTTGGCGGTCTATAATGATGCCAGCGATTATTGCTCGAACGCAATGCAATGCCGCTATGATCCAAATTCCGGAAAGAGTATCAGATTGCTGGTCCGCGCCTTCACCAAAGCACAGGGCAAGATCGACTAGTGCGAAAACGGACGTCTTGCGGCACATCCCAACTACCCGAGTTATCTTGCCCCCCTGCCCCCAAGAATTTGCAGGCTAAGCATCAACCCGGTGGACAATAAAATCATCAATGTCGAAATGGCGGCGATTGTCGGGTCGATATAATCCCGCAACGCGCTGAACATCTGTTTGGTCAACGTCGAATTGCCGCCGCCTGACAGGAATATGGAAATGATAACCTCGTCGAATGAGGTCAGGAATGCCAGCAAGGCAGCGGTCACAATCGAAAATTTCAATTGTGGTAAGGTGATTTCAAAAAAGGCCCTGATCCTTGTGGATCCGAGGCTTTGGGCAACCCTCTCCTGGTTCAGATCATATGTGCGTAACGCCGAGGTGACAATGATCATCACAATTGGCACTGAAAGAACAGTATGGGCCATGACCAGCCCAAAGATTGAGTTCACCAGTCCGATCCTGCCAAAGACATAGAATGTGCCAATCGCAATCAGGATTACCGGCACAATCATTGGCGTCATAAGAGTGAAAAACAACATTTTGCTCATTCTGCCGCCGGACACAAACAACCCATAGGCAGCCATGGTCCCAAATGGTGTGGCCACCAGCATGGTCAGCGTTGCCACTTTGAAAGAGGTAATTGTCGCGTTCACCCACCGTGGCGTGTTCAGATATTCATGATACCAGCGCAACGACCATTCCCGTGGTGGAAACTCCAGATACTGCGACTCCGAAAATGACATTGGAATCACGATTACCGTCGGGATCACCAACAGGAACATGATAATCGTCGCAAGGATATACAGCCACACTCGCTGTCGGTGCGTGACCTGAGTCTCACTTGCTGCTTTTTGCCACCAGCTCATTTTAGCGTTTCCCAAACATGACTTCATCCAGCTTCAGGAACCTAGAAGCCAGGAATAACGCGGCAAATGTCAGCACCAACAAAACAACACCAAGCGCACTGGCTGCACCCCAGTTGAATTGATCCTCCAAGATAGCCGTGATCTGCATTGATACCAAAATCACCCTGCCACCACCAAGCACGGCTGGCGTCACGTAAAACCCAAGACAAAGAACAAAAACAATGAGTGATCCCGCCACCACGCCGGGCAAGGAGAGTGGCACAAAAATCTGCCAGAATGCCTGGACAGGGGTGGCTCCCAAATTCGCCGCCGCCTGAAGAGCATGCGGGTCAATACGGCGCATCGCGGCATAAAGCGGCAGGATCAGAAACGGCAACATGATATGAACCATGCCAATCAGCGTCCCGTTCAAATTATGCGCTAGTTTCAATGGTGTATCCCAGAGCCCCAGATCGATTGCGAAGTTATTGATCAAGCCGTTCCGCTGTAACATCACCAACCAGGCGTAGGTTCTCACCAGCAGTGATGTCCAGAAGGGCAACAGGACTGTGAGCATGAAAAAGCCAACATATCTGCGCGGAATCTGGGACAGGAAATAGGCCAGCGGATAACCGATAAGAATGCACAGCAAAGTCGTGAGGATGCTGACATTGAAGGTGGTTTTAAAAACCCTTGCGTAGGATTTGTACTCTATCATCTTCTGGTAATTGACCAGCGACAATTGCCCGGAGCTATCAAGAAATGATAGTGAGAACAGCCAACCCACAGGAATGACGATCACCACCAACACCGCAATCAGCGCCGGCAATGACAAGGCAAAAATTGTTAAATTCTCATGACGTTCGGCAGCCAGTAATTTGTCGGCGTTTAAATGCTCGATTTTGTTGATTTCGGGAGACGCCATCACTTTGTGCCACCCGGAATGACGATCGCATCATTTTTATCTATGGAAACCGACACTTTTTGCCCAAGTTCGAGTGAGTCAACATCATCACCGGCACGCGTGTTGGCTCTTGATGTCACAATTTTACCATTGCCCAGCTCGATCATGACAATGGCGGTCTCACCCTGATAAACAAGTTCCGTGATCACACCATCAAAGAAAATTTTACCGTTTGTTCTTTTTGCTTTTGGTTTTTCCAGCAGCAGCCGCTCTGGCCGAATCACAAGGGACCACTCCTTGCCTGTCTCCTCGTTTGGTACCGGAAGAACTGCCACACTCTCATGCACCAGTTGTCCGGAATCATTCCGATGAAGCGGAATAAAAGAGGACTCACCAATGAAACTCGCAACAAACTGATTGGCTGGCCTGTTATAGATTTCACGCGGCGTTCCAATTTGTGCCAATTCACCTTCGTTAATCACGGCAATCCGATCCGACATGGTAAGTGCCTCGCGTTGGTCATGCGTGACATAAACCGTTGTGACGCCTAACTGGCGATGCAATTGCTTGAGCTCAATCTGCATTTCCTCGCGCAGCTTTTTGTCAAGCGCGGACAGAGGTTCGTCCATCAGCAGGATTTTCGGACCAAAGACAAATGCCCGTGCCAAAGCCACACGCTGGCGCTGGCCACCCGATAGCTGGTCTATGCCTCTTTCCGCATAGCCTGACAATTGAACGGTTTTCAGCGCCTCCATAACGCGGTGATGTTTTTCTTCAGCAGAAATTTTGCGGAGCTTGAGGGGAAAGGCAACATTTTCGAATACCGACATATGGGGAAACAGCGCATAATTCTGAAACACCATGCCGACGCCTCGTTTGTGTGGCGGTAGAACCGTTATGTCCTCATCTGCGAAACAGATGCGTCCAGAATCGGGTCGGTTAAACCCCGCAATCGCCATCAGCAATGTTGTCTTGCCCGAACCCGAGGGCCCCAATAATGTGAGAAACTCACCGGCGCGCACATCTATGCTGACTGCATTGAGCGCAAAAACCCGTCCATATTTCTTGGTCAATTCGGTGACCGAAATTGTCAGTGAGGCAGACGCATTAGAAGTCATGTCTTACTCATATTTGTTTAATGATTGGCTTTTTGATCGTGATATTTGATCGTGATATTTGATCGTAATATTTGATCGTAATATTTGATCGTAATATTTGAGCGAAACACGAGGGCTGACGCCCTCGTGTTTCGCTTTGTCTAAGAATGGAAGTTACTCGCTCAATAACTCCATATACATTTCCTGAGCTTTCTCTCTGTTCTTTGCGTACCAATCTAGGCTTACAGCCAGCATTTTTGATACGTTATTTGGATGTGACGGCAAAGCCTCCAAAAGTTCCTTCGGCGCTGTCGTCACCTCATAAGCCTCTCTGTTTGTCGGGCCATAGGTGATGTGGAATGGCAGGTTGGCCTGATATTTTGCCTTTGACACCTCACCAAGAAACTTCATCGCCGTGTCTTTGTTTGGCGCGCCTTTGGGAATGCCAAAGCCATCATAATCACGCAACGCCTGATTGAAGGTGTAGCCAACAACAGCTCCGTCCTTCTTTGCATTGTCAAAGCGGCCGTTCCAGCCCGTAATCATGTCAACTTCCTGATCTTTCATCAACTGAGCCTGCATAGCGCCAGATTTCCAATAGACAGCGATATGTGGCTTCAGCTCACGAATCTTATCGATGGCTTTCTTGATACCATCTTCAGTCGACAAAAAGTCATAGACGTCTTCGGGCGCAACGCCCATCGCCATCACGGCAGGCTCAAGCGCACCATCGACATTATTCAGACGATAGGACCGCGTTCCCGGAAACTTTTCCACATCCCAGAAATCAGCCCAGGAATTCGGTGCTCCGGCTGTGCCAGGCACCCCGTATTTGTCCGTGTTCCAGGCAAAGACCGTGGCAAACACATCGGAGCCGACACAATAGTCAGTATAGGTGTTTGGCAAGAAGTTTGACACATCGACAACATTGAAATCAATTTTTTCCAAAGCGCCTTTGGCTGCGGCAGCAGCGCAGCTACCTGAGCCACTCACAACCAGATCCCATGTCACTGCGTTGGACTCAACCTGCAGCACAACCTTCGACATGCTAGCGCCGGACTCACGATTGATCTCGATACCGGAATTCTTTGATGCGTCTGTGAATAATGCGGCATCCTGTGCTTTACCGTAAGATCCACCCCATGAAACCACAGTGATTGGATCAGCATGGGCCTGACCGATGGCCAGAACTGATAACGCCGCTGCACTCACTGCACCCAAGAGAGTTTTCTGGGACCTTTTTGTTGATAGATTGAAATTCATCTTTACCTCCCTACTTTTTTGACTGGGGCCCGATCAAGGGCCTCACATTTTGCAGTTCTCCGTCGATGGTCTCTTCCTAGTCAGATAGTCACAAGACAGGTCTCTGCAGATTCTATTACCGGAAAAGTTCACCCCACAGTTTGCGAGGCATCCTCAGCAAATCTTCCGGCTTCACCATTTGCTGAATTCCTCTGCGCCCGGCGGCATTGCCACCGATCATACATTCGGTACCACCCAACGATTGCCGGCAGAAACCATGGCTTGCCCCGGTAAAATGGCCGTGTCGGGAAATCGACATTATCCAGCGCTGTCTTACCCTCGGCAAGGCCTAACACCTGCTGCCCCAGTCTCATTCCAAGATAACTCGCCATGCCTACGCCCGATCCACAGTAACTCATCGCATAATGCACACCGCCATGCTGGCCAATATGCATCAATTCATCAAAGCTGTAGGCTACCTTACCACTCCATGAGTGAGACACCCCAATTCCCCTCAATTCAGGAAAAATACGGCATAAATCATGATGTAATTTTGGTCCACTTATTACCGCATTCGTCTCGTTGGCCGATACACGGCCACCAAATAGAATTCTGCTACGGTCGGGTGATGGACGGTAATAATATACGACTTTGCAGGTGTCACTTATCACCCGGTCCGAAGGAATGAGGCGGTCCATAACGGAACTCGGCAATCTTTCAGTGGCAATGACATAGCTGCCGATCGGAATCACCCGGCGCTGCACATAGGGCATCAAGTTTCCGCTATACCCGTTCGTTGCAATGACAACTTTACCAGCTTTTATTCTTCCTTGCGGAGTGGAAACGATAAAGCCAGCACCCGACCGTTCGATGGCGGTGGCTGGACAAAGGCCGGTAACGCGAACACCCGCATCCAAAGCCGTTTGCAAAATGCCGGAATAATATTTTGCCGGATGCAAAGACGCGTGATGCGTAAACACAACGCCCCCGAAATACGCGTCTGACCCAATTTCCTGATATTGATCATGACGTGGCACGATCTTTATCGGGGTATTCTCTTCGGCATTCAATCTTTTAGCCTCGGTGACCAATTTATCGAAATGCCGTGGGGTGTGCGCCGCGTGAAATCTGCCATTTCTCACAAAATCACATTTGATGTTGTTCGTTTCAACGAAATGCTCAACCCAATTCAGCGACGCCTCACCCTCTGCACGGATGGCACGGGCCCTCTCATTGCCAAACCTCTTTGACAGTCGATGAAGCGATGGCTTGACGCTGCCGCTAATTTGCCCCCCGTTTCTCGTGCTGCATCCCCAACCGGGCGTCTGCGCATCTAGAACCTGTGTCGTTTTGCCATGACTGGCGGCAACAATAGCGGCATGCATTCCAGTGTAGCCTGACCCGATAATCACAACATCTGCCTCTGAGACAACAGACGTGTGTGTCTCTGGGAGTGGCGCGATATCATCGGTCCAGTAAACGTGATGCTTTTCAGGAAGCGATACGATGTCTGCAGTAGAATTTAATGCCATGCTCCCTCCTCTTTTACGGCCTGCCCATTTAAACCACGAGAGATTTTTGAAAACGCTTCGGGTTCTGGTGGTTACAATAACAGCAAAGTCTCGCTGTGTTGACTTAAAGCTTAAAAACAAATCAAATAAAAACAATTTAATTAATATTATAGAAATATAAATTTTGTTTATATTGACGCAATCAGGGTAGCGATCAGCGTGAGGACTTCACTTGCAGATCAAGCAGCGCCATATTGAGGTTTCTGATACCATCATGGCTGCTGGCTCAATTTCCCTTGCCGCAACACAGGTCAATCTCAGCCAACCCGCCGTGAGCATTCCGCTGGCGAAGCTGGAGAAATTCATTGGGTTTAAGCTGTTTCAGCGTGATCGTGGTTTCTTTGCTCCAACGAGAGAAGCGCTGCTGTTGCAGGATGAAATGGCCCAGGGATTGCTTGTGTTGGAGAGAATTACGCAACGCGTGACGGAAATCCGGGCTGGTTCGACGGGAAGCGTCCGCATTGCCACCAACGGCGCAATGGCGATCAATTTTCTTCCAGCGCTGATCTTGGCGTACCAACACAAACATAGTGACGTCAACATTGACATATTTGTGCGAAGCCCCCGCCAGATTGCCGATTGGGTAAGCACGAAGCAAATTGACATTGGCCTGATTGACACTCCTTTTTCCGTCGCCGGGTTGGACGCGAAATTTTTCAATCTTGAATGTGTGTGTATGATGCATCGGGATGACCCGATCAGCGCTCAAAAATCTATTGCGCCTAATGATTTGGCCGGGCGATCGGTGGTTGCCATTACCGGACAACATATGGTGGATCGTCAGTTGGATACGCTGCTGAGCGCTGCAAATGTAACTGTTGAGAAACACATCTCCAGCTATTATTTCGCGATCGCGCGCAACATCATTGCCTCAGGTGGAGGTGTCGCCATTATCGACTCACCCAACGGAAAGGCAAATTTGAATGATGGCGTTGTATGGAGGCCGTTCTCGCCAAAAATCTATCATGAGCAGGCACTCATCAGGGCCTCCGATCAGGAGCTTGGCAAGGCGTCAGCCGGTCTGTACAGCCTGATTGATCGTTCATTGCAAAGCCTTATTGGCATTGGTAACGCCGGAGAGTCCTATGAGTGATGATTTTACAGAATTGCTGCAATCAATGGCGGCCAGTCTGCGCCTGTCGGACCGTCATACCTGCAATCAAATCTGCAACCATGTTGCAACAGCCTTGGATAAGCCCGTCACATCGGCAAATCTCGTTAAAGATGCACCAGCATCAAACCCCCGGGCATCTCTGGAGACTGTTGGACTGGGGGGTAATGACGCGCATGCGGATCTGGTCCATAACATTCAAAAAACCAGTCCAAAATTGGCGTGGCGAGAACCTGGCTTTGGAAGACTCCCGGATACCATTGCCAGCCATTTGGCCGTCTGCGAGATCATTGGCCCAGACGGACAAATTACCCATGAGGATATCCGCGTCGGACTTCTTCATCAGGCTGCCAACGTCACTTACCCCAGCCACAATCACGCAGCTGAAGAGGTGTATCTGGCATTGACCGGTCCTCAGGAATGGCAAAAAGATAACGACGTCTGGTATGAAGGCTCCTCGGGAGATTTCATTCACCATTTACCGTATCAACCACATGCCATCCGCACAGCTAGAACCCCATTACTGGCCCTTTGGGTGTGGACAGGCAACATTGATGGAAGTACTTACCGAATCTGACCCAAAAGAACTAACCCAAAAAATCCTTTGCAATTTCAGACTTCGACAAACAGTGTAACTGTTATATTGGGTTGAAGATGTGAAGGCATAGCCATGGCCAAAACGACAACTGGTTCGCGTACAGGTGGGCGGTCGGCCCGCCGCGCTTTGCGCACGGCAAATGATTTTACGATGATGCCCGGCCTGAAACGCAACATCCCCGAGTGTGAGGTGATGGACGGATCGCAGGTGGAGCGCATTGACGCCGCCTCGCTGGACATTCTGGAGAATGTCGGCATTCACTTCCGCGATGAAATTGCACTGGAGGATTGGCGGCGCGCCGGTGCAAAAATCGAGGGCGAACTGGTCTATCTTGACCGCGGCCTCGTGCGCGAACTCATCAGCTCAATCCCGCCAGACTTCACGTATCATGCTCGCAACCCGGCCAATAATCTGCGCCTGGGCGGTAAATATTCAGTTTTCGTGCCTATGACTGGTGCGCCATTCCTGCGGGATATCGATGATGTGCGCCGTAACCCGACTCTTGATGATCTGGCGATGTTTCACAAGCTCAGCCATATGTTGCCGGCGATGCACTCCTCGGCGCACCACATTGTCGAACCCTATGATCACCCGGTCAGCCAACGCCATTTGCGCATCACCTATTCATCGATAAAGTATTCTGACAAGATGTTTATGGGGATGACGACCAGCCCGAAGAACGCCGAGGATGTGATGGATATGTGCGCGATCCTGTTTGGCGAGGAGTTCATTCAGGAAAACCCGGTGGCCACTGGAAACTGCAATGGCAACTCGCCGCTCGTCTGGGATGAAACCATGCTCGGCGCGATGCGGGCGTTTGCCGCCCGCCGTCAACCGATTTTGTGCTCGCCCTTTGTTCTGGGAGGGGCCAATACGCCCGCGTCAGTTGCCGCGTCAGTGGCGCAGCTGAATGCCGAGGCGTTGTCAGCGCTTGCTTACACTCAAGTGATCCGAAAAGGCACACCTGCGATCTATGGCCACTTTCTATCCACAGTTTCAATGAAATCCGGCGCACCAATGGCAGGCACGCCCGAGATTTCGCTGATGAACTTCATGATCGGTCAGATGGCGCGGCACTACAACATACCGTGGCGCACATCAAACACGCTGGGCGGTGCCAAAACCTTTGACGCGCAGGCGGGCTATGAGAGTGCCACAACGCTGTCTTCGGTGATCCATGCGGGCGCCAATTACATCTGGCACTCGGCAGGCTGGAACGAAGCGGGCATGCATTGCTCTGTCGCAAAATTCATCGTCGATGCCGAACAATGCGCCATGGCCTATCGCTTGGCGGAAGGCCCGAAGTGGCAGGATTTCGACGCGGCGCTGGCGACCGTGCCAGATATCGGGCCGGGCGGGCATTATCTGGGGCATCCGCACACATTGGAAAATTTCCAGACTGCGTTTTTCATGCCCGAATTGTTTGACAACAACTCCATTGAACAGTGGCAGGCTGAGGGGAGTGTCGAAATCACCGAACGCGCACTGAGCTACGCGACAAAATTATTGTCGGAGTATCAGGAGCCAAAACTCGATGAAGCGAAAGATGAGGAACTACTGGATTACATCGCCCGGCGCGAACGGGAGATCCCGGCCTCGGATGAGCTGAACCAAAGCCATTGACCGCCTATCAGGGTCTCACTGCCTCCGGTTCCGGTTTTCATTTCGCCTATTTTATGAAGGATTTCCTGTGGCTGGTGGGGCTCGCAGACCGCCAAGCCAGCTGCCGCAGTCGGGGATTATACAGACGCCAGCGCATCATTTTGAACACTGTTGAGAGGAATTAAAGATGGACTTCACGGGAAAACGCGCTTTGGTGACCGGGGCTGCTGGCGGCATTGGCGGGGCCATCACTTCGCTGTTGCGCGCCACGGGGGCCCAGGTTGCGGTCGCGGATGTTAACCTTGACGGGATTGCCGCCGAGGCGGTTTTTCCAGGTGATCTGACTGACCATGGCTATGCAGACACCCTGCCTGCCACGGCGGCCGAAGCTCTTGGTGGATTGGATATTCTGGTCAATAATGCCGGTATTATGCGCCGCGGCAAAGTCACCGATAGCAGCGATGAGGATTTTGATCTTTCTGTCGCGGTAAATGTGAAAGCTCCTTTTACGCTGTGCCGCGCCGCAATCCCGATCATGGCGGCCAACGGAGGCGGAGTGATCGTCAACACCGCATCGTGCTGGGGCGTTCATCCAGGACCAGAACACGCGGTTTATTGCATGACCAAAGCCGCTATTGCCTCGCTCACGCAATGTATGGGCCGCGACCATGCTCATCAGGGGATTCGCATCAATGCAGTCTGCCCGAACGAAGTGGATACGCCGATGCTGCGCACCGGGTTTGAATTCCGGGGATTTGATCCAAAAACGGCCATAGCGGACCTAGGCAAAACCGTTCCCTTGGGCCGCATCGCCGAGCCTGAGGATATTGCTGAGGCTGTGTTGTTTCTGGCCTCAGACCATGCGCGCTACATGTGTGGCGCGCTGCTTGAGATCAACGGTGGAAAATCAGTCGCGTGAAAAGGTTCGGGGGAAAAATTGCGATTGTGACCGGCGGGCGCAGCGGCATCGGTCAGGCAATTGCCCACAGATTACGCGATGAAGGTGCGCGTGTTTTTACCGCGCAGCGCGGTGAGGATCAAGAGTTTGAGCATGTGGTGGCGGATTTTAGCGATCCGCATTGTCCGTCAAAGGTTGTGGGCGCGGTTATTGAACAGGCCGGGCAGCTTGATGTGCTGATCAATAATGCCGGCATGATGCAGGAAGCCAGTGTCGAGGCGATGTCCCTAGAGGCGTGGCAGCGCACGCTGATGGTCAATCTCACAGCGCCCTTTTTGATCATCAAAGCTGCCTTGCCTCACCTGCGCGCCCAGGGAGGAAGCATCGTCAATATTGGATCAATAGAAGGGCTGGGCAGCAATCCTAATCACGCCGCCTATGGCGCGTCGAAGGCGGGTCTGCATGGGCTGACCCGAGCGGTGGCTATTGATCACAGCGCCGAGGGGATCAGGTGCAACGCGATTGCCCCCGGTTGGATTGACACAGATCTGAACCTCGATTTCACCGAGGCGATGGAAGACCCCGACAGATTTCGCCGTGAGATCGGCAGCATCCACCCCGTCGGACGCACTGGTACACCCGAAGAAGTGGCAGCGTTGGCGGCGTTTCTTGCGGCGCCGGAAAGCGGCTTCATCACGGGGCAGGTTTACACTGTGGATGGGGGGCGCATGGCACAACTCAGCCTACCGTGAGGCAAAACCCGGCTGATCTGCTGGCGCTCCTCCGCTCGATCAGACGATCGCCTCATCCTCATCGTCAGACAGATCAATCCAGATGGTCTTTAGCTGGGTGTATTGATCATGGGCATGCAGACCATTGTCACGCCCCCCAAAACCGGATTGCTTGAACCCACCGAACGGCGTGGAAATATCGCCTTCGCCAAAGCTGTTCACGGTGACAGTGCCAGCCCGCATCATTCGCGCACCACGAATGGCGCGTTTGGTGTTGGCAGTGAAAATTGACGCGCACAGGCCATATTCGGTGTCATTGGCAATGCTGATCGCCTCGTCAAATCCGTCAACGGTGATGACACTTAGCACTGGGCCGAAAATCTCGTCACGCGCCAGCTTATGGCTATTGTCAGGGACCTCCAGCACGGTAGCCTCGACAAAAGCGCCGCCATGGGATTTGCCGCCGATTAGCACATTATCCGCAAGATCGAGGTAGGAGCACACCTTGTCGAAATGCGGTTTTGATACCAAGGCACCCATGCGGGTTTCCGGACTCAAAGTGTCGCCCACATTCCAGTGACGGGCATGGATTTCGATCCGCTCGAGAAGGGCGTCCTTGACGTCACGGTGCACAATCAGGCGCGAACTGGCCGAGCAGTTCTCACCCATGTTCCAGAATGCGCCATTGACCACATGCTGCGCGACCCTATCAAGGTTTTTGGCATCCGCCATCACAACGCAAGGGTTCTTGCCCCCCATTTCCAATACCACTTCCTTGGCATTGGATTCTGCGGCGTAGGTGAGGAAGCGTTTGCCGGTCAATGTGGATCCAGTGAAGGACACCATGTCGATATCCATATGGCGGCCAATTGGCTCACCCACTTCCGGGCCACCACCCGGCACGATGTTTAAAACCCCGCGTGGGATGCCGGCTTCTGTTGCCAACTCGGCAACGCGCAATGCGGTCAGCGATGTCTCGAGGGCCGGTTTCACCAAGACTGAACACCCCGCCGCCAGTGCCGGGCCAATTTTCCAGGCCAGCATCAGAAGGGGGAAATTCCACGGCAGGACAAGCCCCACCACGCCGATGGGTTCACGCACAACCATCGCGATGTGATCATCCGAGGACGGCGCGACCTGATCATAGATTTTGTCGATCGCTTCGGCATGCCATTTCAGGCAATGGATGGTTTCCGGGATATCGACGGTTTCGCAATCAAAAATACTCTTGCCGCTATCCAGACTTTCCATCACGGCCAAGTCTCTAGCATTGTGGGCCAACAGTTTGCAGAACCGGATCAACACGTCCTTGCGGTCCGAGGGGTGCAACCGCGACCACCGACCATCCTCGAATGCGTCACGCGCTTTCTGCACCGCAAAATCCACGTCACTGGCGTCACACGCCGCTATTTCGGCCAACTTGGCACCGGTAGCTGGATTGACCGTCATAAAGGTTTTGCCCCTGCCTGCCGGCCGGTAACTTCCGTCAATAAACGCGTTGTTGGGAAGCGCCAGATTATCGGCGATGGCTTGGTATTCTTCTTGGGTCAACAGGTCCATGGATCAGCCCTTTGCCTTTGGTTGTTCATTCTCAATCTTGGAAATCGTGGTTCTTGCCACGCGGATCACCTGTTCCAGCACCCGTTTGTCATCCTTGTTCAGCCCTTTCAGCGGCGCGCGCACCGGGCCGGTGTCTATGCCGTTCATCGTCACCCCATGCTTGACACATTGGATGAATTTTCCACCCTTCTCCAAAATCCGCATCAACGGCATCATCGCCGACATGATCCGGCGGCCTTTGTCAAAATTTCCCTCAACAGCGCACGCCTGATAAAGAGCAATATGTTCCTCAGGCAGAAAATTCGATCCCGCACAAATCCAGCTTCGCGCCCCCCAAACAAAAAACTCTAGAGCCTGATCATCCATGCCACAGGACAGTTGGATATGCGGATAGTCACGGGCGAGCAGATGGACGCGGTTTATATCGCCAGAGCTTTCCTTGATGGCACAGATGTTACGCGACCGGCCAACACGATCCAGAAACTCCTCGCCCATATGAACACCCATCCGGCCCGGATAATTATAGAGAATCACCGGCAGGTCTGCGGCCTTGTCGATGGCCAACGCGTTCAGCGCATTTTCCCGTTCAGTGGGCACCGAATAGGGTGGTGTGGCCAAAAGAATGGCATCCGCGCCCATTTCGCGCGTCGCTATGGCAAGGGCTATGCTGTCAGGCGTCATCATCGCCCCGGTACCAACGACCAAGGGAACGCGCCCTTTTACGACGTCTTTTGTAAAGAGCGCCGCCGTGATCCGCTCTTCCACCGTCTGGGCGTAGTTTTCACCTGTCGATCCACCGGAGATCACCCCATGCACCCCTTTGTCGATTAGATTTTCGACAATCTCCGCAAGGGCATCCCAATTCACCGCATGAGCAGCGGTCATTGGGGTCACAACGGGGGTGTAAATCCCCTCAACTTTAAAAGTCGGTGTCATTCGGTCCTCATGCTGGTGATGGCTGGCTGGTCAGCTCAGGCGATATGGCAATTCCATCTGGCATCATAAAACATTCACACTGATCACGCGAGATATGCCAAAGCACGGTAGCTATCCATGCGGCAGCGACCGGTCTCTTCCTTGCGGATCGTCCAGACAAGCTACAGCGGTTGCACAGATTGTTCAACGCAGTTGCGCGCAAGTCTGCTGGCTATTCTGCTCAAC
>CACCQD010000017.1 GCA_902547925.1 uncultured SAR116 cluster alpha proteobacterium
CAGGATGAGTGGCAGCGCCTGCGGGATAATCACATAACGATATTTATCGAATTTTGAGAGGCCGGTTGCATCACCGGCTTCATATTGGCCGCGCTCAACAGCCTGAATGCCGCCCCGGATGATTTCTGCGGCGAACGAACCCTCAAAGGCGGCAAGGCACAAAACACCGGCCCAGAACCGATCAATGCCGAAAATTGGTGCCAGCACGAAATAGAACATGAACAGCTGAACGAGCAGGGGGGTATTGCGAATGATCTCGAGATAGGTGGTGGCAATGGCGCGCCCGGCAATTGAATTTGACAGTCTGCCAATGGCAGTGAGCGCACCAATTAAAATGGACAAAACACTGCTGACGCCAGCCAGCTGCACCGTCACGATGATGCCTTTAATCAATGGGCCGGGAATAAATTCACCATCAATGATCCGGTAAAAGAACGGCCCTACACGGTACCATTGCCAGCGATACTCCATCGCGGCAGCACCGGCATGTATCAGCCATGCAATGACGGCAAACAGAATGACCGCTTGCGCGATTTGCCACATTGAGCGTGCAACTTGAGCCGATGCAGGGTCCCTTGGATGCCGTACACCTTCTACTCCGAGCAGTTTCGCCAGAAAAGGGATTTCAGGATGGATCTGTGTCACTTATTTAGATCCTCCCTATCTTGTAAATGCCACCGTATTAAACAATATCTTCAAAAGCTAGTCTGGCTATCTTTTTATTTACTTTATGGATTAAAGCTGGCCGTGAGCCATCTGACAAGAACGAAGTGTTGTCGCGATGTATTGGCAGGGCAATCTCTGCTATCTTGGCCCTTCGGTAAAAGGATAAAGATGAAAATCACCCTCCGCCAGATCGATGCCTTTCAAACGCTGATTACCTCGGGAACG
Organism: uncultured SAR116 cluster alpha proteobacterium; assembly: GCA_902547925.1. Classification (GTDB taxonomy): domain Bacteria; phylum Pseudomonadota; class Alphaproteobacteria; order Puniceispirillales; family Puniceispirillaceae; genus MED-G116. The sequence goes on from CACCQD010000017.1 coordinate 892, forward strand.
GTAACCAAGACAGCATCTATTCTTGGAACCTCCCAACCAGCGGTCAGCCGGTTGCTCTCAGACCTTGAAAAAACAGCGGGTTTCAAGCTGTTCAAAAGGTCTGGCCGAAAGCTTGAGCCAACGTTTGAGGCACGCCTTTTTTTCGAGGAGGTGGCGCAATCCATGTCCGGATTACAGCGGATCGAGCAGGCGGCGCAGAACATCCGTGACTTCAATCATGTGCAGCTTCGCCTGGTCAGCACTCCGTCCTTTGCCCCCACCCTGGCGCCTCTATTGATTAAAAAATTTTCTAAGCGACATCCCAATGTTAATGTCTGTCTTGATGTTCAATCGGATGATGAGCGGATTGAGTGGATGGTGCTGGAAAATCAGAGTTTCGGCCTCGCTGTCTCGACAGGGAGCAACCGCAACATCGCCACGCATAATTTGATCAGTACTGAAGCTGTGTGTCTTTTACCTGCATCGCACCATCTCGCCGGCAGGAAAAGCATCTCGCCAGAGGATCTTGCCGGTGAAAATTTCGTATCCTATTTAGAGGGATCAATTTTCAAGGCCGATATTGACAAGGCATTCAACAAGGCAAAGGTGCAACGCTTAACCCGCTATGAAGGCAAAACAACGGGTGCCATTATCGGTATGGTCGGGGCAGGGCTTGGCGTATCCATCATTGATTCGGGCTTTGGCGCTGGATCGTTTGACCAAAGATGCACAGCCGTGCCCTTCACCCCGTCCATTCCCTATACAGCAGAGCTTTTATGGTCGACGCAGCGTGCCCTCTCGGCCATCCAGAATGAGTTTCTGGAAATGGTCAGGGATGAATATTCGAATGTCGGCAGCTAAGCTGCTCACCCGTCATTGTGGTTAAGCGCAGCGCGGAATTTTTCGCGTGCCGCCGCGCTATGGATATAGGCATAATCGCGCGGATAGGCCTTTCCGGGGATGATCTTCAGCACCGCCATCACCGGCCCGTCCGCCGCCAGTAACGCGGGCAATGCTGCCTCAAATGCCTCCAACTCGGAAAAGCACACTGCCTTTTGATAGCCGGCGGCTATCGCCATCGCGGCAAAATCCACATGTCCGGTTCCGGGTGTCGGATGCGCCCCATTCACCTCATAAACGCCATTTTCAAACACAAGATGCAGAAAATGCTGCGGGCGAACAGTGGCGATGGTGACCAGGCTGCCAAGATTCATCAACAAACTGCCATCACCGTCCAGCACAATCACCTGCCGCTCCGGGCTTCCGATAGCTAACCCAAGCGCATGCGATGAGGCTTGCCCCATAGCACCTGTTGACACGTAATTGAGGTCACGCGGGCACAGTGCCAGCCAGTCAAAACAGCTTTGATACACTGCCACCAAAAGATCGCGCGGTGTGATGAGGCCCCGCAATGCGGACAGGGCAAAGTCACGCCGGATCATGCGCTCTCTCCGGTCCAAACGGGTGACTGGCCGATCAGAAAACACAAGGCATCTCCGGTTTCGTAGGCGCTGTTGATTGCGGGTGCGATGTGGGGTGTATCGGTGTCGGTTTCGATGCCAACATGCGTTAATGCCATGGCATCGAGAATGGGCGGAATGATCCGCACACCATAGCTTGCCGATCCCAAAACCGTCTCGCCCGGTGCTTTTCCCTGCAAGCCGACCATCATGCACACCGGTTGATGGTAATCCATGGCGATGGCGCGGATCGCATTTAATGAATCCATCAATCCGGTCTGCTGCATCAACAACACGGCGCGCGTATCGCTGTAGGAGAGGGCGGCACAAATGGACACGCCTTCATCTTCCTTACACACGCGGATCAATTGAAAATCTAGGTCTTTGCTGATGGGCCATAACAGCCCGTCACTTGTCACGATATCTGGCACGGAAACGATGACCCCTACACCAGCCTCTTTCAGCTGGGCGATGATGGCCTCTCCATCGGGCGGCGCTGTATGGCCGGGTTCGACTGATGCGCTCATGCCCTCGCCTCCCGCATATCTTGGTAGAGGCGGATGATCGCGTTGGTGGCGGTGCGCGTTTCCGCATGTCGGCCAAGTGTCATCCGCAGACACCTGTCAAAAGCCGGCGATGCGAAACGCCGCAGCGAAATGCCCTCTGCACGCAAAGCCGCATCCATCTCGCGCGCCAGACTTTTGCGACCGCCCATTTCCATCAGGATGAAATTGCCATGCCCGGGATAGACATGAATGCCGGCCCCGGTCAGTTTTTGCGTTACCTCATCACGCAGCAAAGCTGTCTCACTCCTCACATAATCACGATGTTCTCGATCCTCCAATGCGGCGAGTGCCGCATGCAATGAGGGGGTGGCAAGCGGAAAGGTCAGGCCAATGCGGTTGATTGTGTCGATTACATGTTGCGGCCCGTAGACCCAGCCGACACGCGCCCCGGCAAGGCCATGTATTTTTGAAAAACTGCGCGTCACAACCACATTGTCATGCGCCTGGACAAGCGCCTCACCATCCTCATACGCAGGATCGGTCACATATTCCGAATACGCACCATCAATCACCAAAAGCACATCGTGGGGAAGGCCCGCATGCAAACGGCGCAACTCCGTGCCCGGCAACATGGCGCCTGATGGATTGTCTGGATTGGCCAGATAGACAATCCGTGTTTCCGCCGTCAGGCAGGACAGCATGGCATCAACATCGGTGCAAAAATTCCTGTCCGGCGCGGCCACTGCGTCGGCATCATTGCCATAGGCGTAATTTGGCACCTTCAAATAGCTGTTCTGGCTTCGCAACAACGCTGTGCCGGGCTGCAGATATGCCCGCGCAATTCGGGCCAGCAAATCATCCGAGCCAAAACCAATGGCTATGCGGTCCTCTTCAAGCCCGTAGCATGAGGCAAGTGCCGGGACCAGAATACGAGCTGGATTTTCCAGATAGCGTTCAAGATGGTCAGTCGCGGCGCGGGCAGCGGCGCGGGCCTTTGACGATGGGCCGAATGCGTTCTCATTCGAATCGAGCGCGATGGAGATCTTGGCAACGGCATCCGCCGCACTCACCACCATATGAGGCGTGATCAACGCGATGCCGGATTTGGCGTCAGGTATTGATTTTGTTGCCTTCACTGTCATCAAACGGGCCTCGCTGAGTTACGATCATTCATCACATCAGAGTATGTTAATTGAAAGCAGTTTCAAAAAACGTTATGGTTCGCTTGACCTGCTTTAATCGGATAGTCACGATCTGAGTATTTAATTAAAACAAAGTAAACCTAATAGCGCCCTCTCTTGTCAAAGCCAGAATTTCAAAAAATGAAGGCGCTCTTCACCTGGATCACCATCATGGCAAAATCGCGTATTGAGGTAGATATATGTCTTCAATCGCCGGGCAAGCGGGCCGGTGATGTACTGTTGCGTTGGTCAGACAATGCAAATCCCCTTGGTGTTTATCCGGTGCCTTTTGCGTGCATCGTGGGCAAGCCGGGGCCAACGGCGCTATTGGTTGCTGGTGTCCATGGCGATGAATTTGAGGGGCCGGTGGCGCTGAGCCAATTGATTGAGGAGATTGCTCCCGATCAGTTGACGGGTCGGTTGATTATCCTGCCCGCCTTTAATGCTCCGGCTGTTCTGGCCTCCCAGCGCACATCGCCGCTTGATGGTCGCAATTTGAACCGGGCCTTTCCGGGTGATCCTGATGGTGGCCCAACCGATATGCTGGCCGCTTTTCTTGTTTCCGTTCTCCTGCCCGATGCTGACCTCGTGATCGATCTGCATGCCGGCGGCAAGGCGTCGGTATTTGCCACATCGGCACTTGCCAGTCGGAGTGACAACAAACAGCTGATGCAGGCCAATCTCGATCTTGCTGCGGCTTTTGGTGCGCCTTTTACCTGGATTCTTGGTGGTTTTAATGACACGCGCTCGTTGAATGCGGCGGCGCTAAATGCCGGCGTGCCGATGATCGCGGCTGAACTTGGCGGTGGTGGGGGCAGCGACCCAATTGAGGTTGCGAACGCCGTTGCCGGGGTGAAACGCTGTCTTGTTCATGCCGGCATTATCAGCCAAAATATACCGCAGGCAGCGCCTTCCATTTATGTTGAAATGCAGTCCATCGCCGATAATATCTATGCACCGGTGGCCGGGTTGTTTGACCGCCGGTTTAAGGCAGGCGATCACGTGGAAAAGGGGCAATTGGCGGGCTATGTTCGCTCGCTTGATCGGCTGGACAATTCGCCAACACTGCTGCATTTCTCGGCCACTGGCCATGTGCTTGCGCATGGAAACAGGGGCTATGTTGTGCGTGGTGATATGCTGGCGATGGTTGTATGTGAAACCGGAATCTGAGGGTTGACGATGATAGATATCGAAACAGAATTTCTTTTTGATAGTTGGTATGTGGCTGGCTGGAGCTCTGATTTTGAACATTCATTGACCCCTCTCACCATCCTTGATGAACGGATCGTTATCTTCCGGACTGACAAGGGGGTTGCGGTCGCGCTTGAGGATGCGTGTCCCCATCGCAAATTGCCTCTGTCGCATGGCCGGTTGCATGCGGATCGTGTGGAATGTGGCTATCATGGTCTGACCTTTGATTGCAGCGGCAGCTGTGTCCATGCCCCCACTCAACAGGATGCACCGCCCAATGTCGCCGTCAAATCCTACCCGGTGGTAGAGTGCGATGGTTTGTTGTGGATCTGGATGGGCGTGCCTGATGTGGCCAATCCTGATGATATCTACCGTATTGAAAATTATGAAAACCTTGCGTGGGGCCGCACAGCGGGTGGCAGCATGGATATTGCCTGTCACTATCTTTTTGTGACCGATAATCTGCTCGACCCGTCACATGTTGCGTGGGTGCATGTGTCGTCCTTCGCGGGTGCCGGAACTGAGGATGTGCCGCTTAATGTCGAACGGTTGGAAGATGGCGTTCTTGTATCGCGCTGGATGCAGGACCGCCAGCCGCCTCCCTATTACGCCCCGATGCTGCCTTTTGCTGGCAATTGCGACCGCAAACAACATTATGAATGCCGGGTGCCGTCTATTGCGATCAACAAGTCGATCTTTACGCCGGTTGGGAAAGGCGGTGATGATACCGCGCTGCCAGACAACAGCTTTGTCAATATCTCCTATAATTTCATGACCCCGGTGGATGCCGATAACACGCGCTATTTCTGGTTCCAGCATCGCAATGGTGATCCTGACAATGAGGCGCTGTCCGCACAGATGTTCGAGGCGGCAAAAGGCGCTTTCATTGAGGACCGCGATATCCTTGTCGAAGTGCATAAGGGCATGAAGAATAAACGCACGCGCAACATCAATCTTGGCATTGATGCGGGCTCGATGCGGTTTCGTAAGATGATTGAAAAACGAATTGCCGCTGCGAGGGGCGCGGCCTAACGGCTGCCTGTCGATATCTTGTCGAAATAGGCGCTGATCATGTCGGCATAGCTGCGCTCAACCGCAGCGAGGTAGCCATCAGGCCGGCGCAGCACCAGACCCCGAATGCCAAAAAATTCGGTATAGGCGGCTCCGTCATTTGGGAAATTTTTGCGCCGCGTATCTAGCGGGCTTGCAATTGCCAGAATGTCATCGGCCTGTTGTCCGGTGACCGTGAACAATGTGTAGGCATCGCTGACATGGACAATGCGGCAATCAATCGACGAATGATGCGGATCGAGCCTCTCCAGCAGCTCATTTTCCATCTCTGCGGGGGCCAGTAACAACCAATGATCCTCGCCAATCCAGCAGAGATGCTGGCCGCCCTTTGCCTTGGCCGTGTTTGTGCCGGCTGGCAATGACAGACCAAGAGGCGCTATCCGTTTGGCCGCCGCGCTGGCATCGCCCTTGATGTCGAAGATCGCCCACATGCCCTGTTTTTCGATGGTTGCCTGATACCCCATATCTATCCTCGCAGCCTCGCACCCTTGGGATCATGGAAACAGGGTTTCGTGACAACAGCCTTTATCATTCTCTCTCGATCACGGATGATGATTGTCTTGCCGATGCGGGCACGGCCATTGGTCAAAAGCCCAAGCGCGATGGCCTGTTTATTGACCACACTCCAGACGCAGGCGGATACAAATCCCTCACTGGCGACACGTTCACCATTCGGGGTGATGGGTGCGCCTTCGGGAACAAGCTCACCATTTGTTTCGGGGATCAGACCAACAAGTTCACGGCGCGGCTTGCCAGATGATCTGCGGATATCGACCGAACGGCGGCCGATGGCATGCATTTTTGTGCGGGACATGATCCATCCCATCCCCAGATCATAGGGGTCTGCGGTGGCATCAACCTCATGCCCAAGCGACAGAAACCCCTTTTCAACGCGCAGAACGTGGCTAGTTTCAGAGCCAACCGGCATAATGCCGAAGGGCGCACCAATCTCCATGATGCGCCGCCACATTGCCTCTGCATGACGTGGCCAGACATTGATCTCAAAGCTGACCTCGCCGGTAAAGCTAACGCGGCAGACGCGCGCTGGCATGTCGGCAACAATTCCATCACGCATGGCCATGAACGGGAACGCCTCGTTTCTCATGTCAATTGAGGTGCCAAGCGCTGCCACCACGTCACGCGCTTTTGGTCCGCAGATTGTGGCGTTGCACCATTGCGAGGTGACCGGCGTGATCCAGACCTGCCAGCCCGAACATTCAACCTGCGACAGATAGTCCATATGGCGATAGACGAGATCGGCAAAGCCGGTCGAGGTCGACATCAGATAATGATTTTCGGCGAGCTTGAAGGTAACGCCATCATCAAGGATCATGCCATCGTCGGTCAGCATGATGCCATAACGCCCCATGCCAATTTCCAGATCGCCAAAATCATTCGTGTACAGCAGATCAATAAACGCCGCTGCATCGCGCCCGCTAATGTCAAATTTACCAAGCGGCGAGCCATCATAAACGCCAACCCCATACCGCACGGCCTCGGCCTCGGTGTTGATCGCGTCCTGCATGTCGCCGCCTTCAATCGGGAAATAACCCGGGCGTTGCCAGCGCGCGCCAGCCTCATACATAACCGCGCCGTGGTCTCTGTTCCATTGGGTGATTGGCGTATGCCGAAAGGGCAGAACTGTTGCGCCATTTCGGTGCCCGGCAATTGATCCAAAATCAACCGGGGTGAAGGGGGACCGAAAGGTCGTTGTGCCAATGTCGCCGGGGCTTTTGGCGCTGGCCTCGGCGATATTGCCGATGACATTGACATTGCCGGTTTTGCCCTGATCAATGCCCATGCCAGCGGTCGTGTAGCGCTTTACATGCTCGACAGTGTCAAAGCCTTCGCGCATCGCAAGGCCAATATCATCCAGCGTGACATCATTCTGAATATCGACAAACGCCTTGTCGCCCGGTTTCATGCCATCAACATGCCATAACGGGTGCAGATGGTAATCGGGTGATGCGGCGGATATGGGCATCGTAAAGGCAGGGATTTCAAAGCCATCTTCACCAAGGCTGGCAGTAATCGTGCTGACCGTGTCCGCCAGTGCCGAAGCCAAATTCATCTTGCCGGCCGCCGCCCCAACACATGCCAGCCTTTGCGTCGGCTTATCGGGAACAAAACTTGCCAATTCATCATCATAGGCAAGGGTGCCCCGTGCCTGCGAGAACAGATGCACAGCCGGATTCCATCCGCCAGATACTGCCAGAAGATCACAATCCACGAGTTTTATGCTGCCATCTTCGGCACGAATGCTGAGCGTGCGCAGATGCTTGCCGCCATGCGCAGCCGTTATTTGATGCGCGGCGTAAATCGGAATTTCCAGCCCGTCCTTTTCTGCACCAATGGCATCGGCTGGGCGACTGTCGATGATGCCGGCGATCACTGTACCTGCGGCCTGTGGATTACGGGCCTGTAAATCATGGGCCAGTAAATCATGGACCAGTGCATAGGCACTGCTGTTATTGGTAAAGATCATGGCGCGGCGACCGGGTATCACGCCAAATTCATGGAGATAGGTCTGCACCGCGGATGCCAGCATGATGCCCGGCAAGTCATTATTCTTGAAAACAAGATTGCGTTCAATTGCGCCGGTCGCAAGGATGACCTGTCCCGCACGGGCTTTCCAACCACGCTGAAACACATGCGATTCGGCCGGGCTGCGTTCTGTAATCATTAGCAGATTGCTCTCACGATAACCCCACGCGGTCGCGTCCTGCAGACGGGTTACCTCTGGATTGGCGTCAAGCTCGGCAATAACCGCCGCAACCCACTCCATCGCTGGTTTGCTGTCAATTTCGGTCTGGCTTGCCCGCAGATATCCACCCGGGTGAGGTTGGTCATCGACAATCATCACGCGGGCACCGCTGCGGCTTGCGATCAGCGCCGCCAGCAACCCGCACGGACCGCCCCCCACAACAAGAGCATCACCATACCAATAACGCGTCTCGAAATGCTGGTCTGGGATCTGGTCATTGGGCGCGGTCGCAAGGCCAGCCGCCTGGCGGATTGACGGTTCAAACAAATGCCAATTCGGCCACATGAAGGTCTTGTAATAAAACCCCGCCGGCAGAAACCGCGCAAAAAGCTGGTTGATGCTCATCAAATCAAAATTAGGCGATGGCCAGCAATTGACTGACTTCGCCCGCAAGCTTGGGCGCAACCGCACCGTTGTTGCAGCATGATTGCCGCCCGCATCCGCGCCAAGCAGTTCGACAAGGCATGATGGTTCTTCAACACCGGCACCCATGACGCCGCGTGGGCGATGATATTTGAATGAACGTGCTGTTAGGAACACGCCATTCGCCAAAAGGGCTGAGGCAAGCGTATCCCCTTGATAGCCGGTATAAATCCTGCCGTTAAACTCAAATTCAATGGGGCTGTTGCGGTCAATCCGGCCGCCTGTCTCACTGCGAAAAGGATTGTGCGTCATTCGTCATCCTCATCGGGCATCTTGATCTCGTGGGTGACCGTATGACGTTTGATTGTGAACCATTTGCCGCAGCCCCTGGCGTGCCACCACTTTTCCTCGACATAGCCGATGGGATTTGCCGGCACGGTCAGCCATTCAACCCATTTGCTGTCGGTCACATCGGTGTTGGGGCGAGCTGACTTGGCAGGGCCAGCATTCAGGAATTCTGTCTCATCGCGCTGTCCGCAAAAGGGGCAAGGCAGGCTTAACATGATTTTGCCTTTCTTATCTGACGGTCTTATCTAGCGGTTGTCGTTCCCGACTCCACAATGAAATCGAGGTGACGGAAACGATCAAGGGTAAAGGGCGCAGCGACTTCATGCGGTTGCCGCGTGGCGATCAGATGGGCCAGCGTATAGCCGCCTGCAGGCACGGCCTTGAACCCACCCCACCATCCGCAGGATACAAACAATCCGGGAATATCGGTTGCTGAAATGATTGGGGTTGCGTCATGGGCAATGTCCAAAACGCCACCCCATTGGCGCAGCAGTTTCAACCGCCGGAACGCCGGAAACAATTCCAACATGGTGACAACCGCATCCTCAAAGACATTTTGTTTCATATCGCGGCGGAATGATTGTCCAGCATCCGGTGCCCCGCCAATGACAAGTTCGCCCTTGTCAGATTGATTGAGGTAGACGCCAAGATCAGGGCAGTTCACGATAACATCAATTAACGGTTTCACCGGTTCTGAAACAAAAGCCGCCAGATTGAAGGATTTTACCGGCAGATTGAGGCCAGCGGTATCGGTGATAGTTGTTGTATGGCCGGACACCACCACAGCCACCTTGTTGGCCAGCACGGTTCCTCGGTTCGTCTCCACGCCTTTGATCTCTCCAGATTTATACCGAATCAGACTTTTCACTTCAGTATGCTGGTGAATTTCAACGCCGCGGGTGCTTGCCGAGCGCGCATAGCCCCAGGCGACACCATCATGACGGCATACAGCGGCTTCCTTATGCACCATAGCGCCAATAATCGGCAGGCGCGATTCAGGCCCACCGCCGGTCAGCGCTGGCACGCGACGTCGGAGTTCGGCTACGTCAATCGGCGAATAGCTAGATCCATGGAGATAGCCATTCATCATGCGGCGGCGAATTTCCCGCATTTTTGGATAGGTTTGAACGACGTCAATCATACTCCGTTTGGAATACATTAAATTGAAGTTCAGATCTTTTGCCAGCCCCTCAAACAAAGAAACACTCTTTACAAAAAATGGAATGCTCTCATCTCGAAGGTAATTGGACCTGATGGTCACGGTATTGCGAGCGATATTACCGCCCCCAAGCCATCCTTTTTCTAAAACCGCGACATTATTTATCCCATGGTTTTTGGCAAGGTAATGTGCGCAGGCAAGTCCGTGTCCACCGGCGCCAATGATCAGAACATCATATTTTTTGGCGAGGGGTGGGTTCTGCCAATAGCGGGTCCAATTTTGATGATGAGTAAGAGCGTTCCAAGCAAGACTAAAAGCGGAAAACCTACCCATTTGTCAAAACTCCAAAACACCAAAAACATAATTCGCTGTGACCCGTTAAAATTCCTCTCCCAAACCAATTTCGCCAACCGGTGCGGCAAAGGCTATTGCAAGTTCGGGAAAGGCGCGAAGGACATCCATTGTCGGGGCAAATCGTTCTGGATGCAATCGTCCATTTTCCCAAAGCGCAACACCATCAAGAGTAATTGTTGGGTCAATGATCATCCAACAGATTTCTCCGGGCGGCCCAATACCGCATGTGTGAAAATGAAGGACTCTTGGGTTGGAGAATACCGTCTGCGACCATCGTTCGGGATCAGCCGATGCCAGCATATCATATCCCATCAACGGGTGGATGCCGGCATGCCAGGAATCAATATTCAAAGCGTCCAATCCGAATTGTGTGGCGACTTTCTCGTAATGGCATTTGAATGCGGCAACAAGATCGCCCGGGCCTGTAATCTCGCTCATTCGGGTGCCGTCAATCTGAACTGACACAATTTCGGGCAGCGCCAAATAGCCCGGCTCATAAACCTTGGACCCTGCGGGCGTCAAAAAATGCGTAAGCTTGACCATGCCATTGAAATCATTAATCGGCACTGGTTTTGGTACGCCCATCGGAAAGCGGTTAACAACCACGTCATTTCCTTTTGTTAGGCTTTGTCCGGGCGACCCCTCAATATCTGTGCCAAGCGGGCAGGTGATACGAATGTGACGAGCGCCAAGTGTAATTTCATCAATAACACCTTTTAGCGTGGCCATGGCACGGTGAGTGAGCAACCCGTAACCGCCTGCCAGCATGGCGGCGTTTCTCGCATAGGACATTACCGCACAAGGTCTTTGGTTCTGCGAGACGAACCTATATTGGGATTTAAAGCGGCCTTGATCCCCAATGCGGGCGAAGAATATCACCTCGTCTGCTGCGTCAATAGCTGTTTGTACAAAATCAAACGGGCTGTTTTCAGGCGCGCCAACCATTAATGTTTTGACTGTTGCGCCCATTTCCTTAAGCAAGGCCGCGACACTTGCCGGCGCAGTGGCATCATACCAGCCAAGTTGAGGATCTTCCGCCACGATGAGAACTGCTTTGCCAACCACGTCGCCAAGACAGCCTTCAATCAAGTTCAGTGCCCCCAATTTCAGGAGAGCGTCATTAAGATGAGCCGAGCTTTCAGGCGGCCCCTGTTGCTTTGTATGTGATTTGATCATAGTCATTCTCCCCAGTCCGAATCATATCCTATACAAACTCCCTTGGCCGCCGCTCGGCGGCTATTCCTGTTTTTCTGTGCGATTGCACTCAGCGCAAGTTCAACTGCACTAGCTGCGGTTCTAAACCCTCACCCCACATCAAAATAAAATTCTAAAAATACATCTATGCTCAGCTTTTTATCCATAACAAAAACTGATTTCTTCTCATATTAAAATGCTATTTATGTTATGAAGAGTCAATAGGTATTTTGCCGTAACGACGGGGCCTAAGTCTCAGCGTGTTCTTCAGCCCGCTGATTTTCAGACGGGAAGATTTAGGTATTGGTAGCCAATCAAGATCAAGTGCTATGTCTCGATTTTCCAAAAAAAGACCCCCACGACTAATCGATGGGGGCCAGGTGCTTATCTCGGAGGAAATATGAGAAAAGGGTAATAGTTCTTACCTAATTTGCGAGTGGGGCAGTAGCGTCAAGTTTGCGTCGCTCCGGTGCGAGTTTTGCAGCGCTGCCAACTTTGAGATAGAGCTTTAATTTGGTTTAGGTGAAAATTAAAAGAGTCGATGAAGACCATGGGTGGCCGAGATGTAAAACTCACCCCTACAACTGCCTATCTTTAAGGCCTTGGCTTTTCCAACTGCCAAGTCAAATTTTTCTCAACATTGGGCCATTCAGCGGCGATTATGGAATAAACTGCGGTATCTCGGATGGCGCCATTTGGGAGCACCATATGCGAACGCAGAATGCCGTCAAATTTAGCGCCAAGCCGTTCAATCGCATGCCGGCTCTTGTGGTTCATAACATGGGTGCGGAACTCAACAGCCCGGCAATTTAGATTTTCAAAGGCGTTGCGCAGCAAGAGTAATTTGCACTCAGTGTTTAGCCCGGTTTTCTGCGCAGACGGGCAATACCAGGTTGAGCCGATCTCCAGCCGCGGTGTGGTGGCGTCGATATTCATATAAGTTGTCATGCCAACCACCCGATCGGTGCGTTTGTCGATTACAGCAAATGGCTGCATGCTACCTTCAACGCGGAGCCGGTTGCGCCGTTTGATTTCTTGCATGATTTTTGTGGGTTCGGGAATCGCAACGAACAAAAGCTTGTGCAAATTGCTTTTGGCGATAACGGCTTCCAGATCAGGCGCATGTGCAGGGCACAAGGGTACGATGCCAACATGGGTTCCGTGCGCTTCAAATTCATTAGGCCAGATTTTCATCATTGCCCCAATTGCCGGTATTGGCATCACGGGTGCGGCTCATCTGCGCGTTGTTATGCCTCTGAGCGCCAGCCTACAATGATTATCAAATACTGCCTAGTCTTATCAAATTAACCAACCTTGGCAACTTACCTCTCTTCTTCAGACAAGAAGCCCCGGCCATTTTCGCAAGTGGCCGGGGTGAGCTAGCTTCTGTCCATTTAGCCTTTGAGAGCAGTGTCTTTAAGCTCTGCCCTCAATTTACTAGGAGGGAGTTAGCCCTTACCAGACAAACAATCTTTTAGTGAGCGAGCCATGTTACGTATCAGTGTGAAGTACATATTTGGTCCACTGTCGAGATCAGCTCCCAGCGGGTCCAGAACCCCTGTTCTCGCATTTGTGTTCTCAGTGATTGTTTTTACCAATTTTGGCTCAAATTGTGGTTCTGCGAAAACGCAAGTTGCATCAAGTGATTTGACCTTTTCCCGCAGCTCGCTGACCCGTTTCGCGCCGGGCAGTATTTCTGGCGATATTGTAATTGAGCCGACAGCAGAAACACCAAAGCGCCCCTCAAAATATTGATAGGCATCGTGGAAGACGATGTATCCTTTGCCTTTCACCGACTTCAATTCGGCGTCGATTTCGCTGATTAGCGTGTCGAGTTCGCCCATCATTTTGTCCGCATTAGCCTCATAAGTGGCGGCGTTTGCTGGATCGGTTGCTACCAGCGCTTCTTCAATTTCATGAACAATGGCTTTGGCATTAGCTGGGTCAAGCCAGACATGTGGATCAAAGCCATCATGGCCGTGATCATCGTGGTCATCATGCTTGTCGTGATCATCGTGATCATCGTGGTCATCATGCTTGTCGTGATCATCATGATCATGCGAATCAAACGCACCACCTTCGCGGAATTTAATCTTTGTTAAACCATGAGCATTCGATAGCGTGATAGCGACTGCGTCTGAGGCTAAGCCTTCAATGGGCTTTTCGAGAAACGTCTCTAAGTCGTGACCAACCCAGAAGATAAGATTAGCGTCTTGCAGCTCTGCCGCCTGTGATGGCTTGAGTGCGTAGGTGTGGGGAGATCCAGCTCCCTCGATGATTAGCGAAGGCTTACCAACGCCCTCCATTACTGCCGAGACCAGTGAATGAATGGGTTTGATTGAGGCCATGACATTTACATCGGCCTTTGCTGATGAAATGCCAGTTGAAAGAATTGTTGTGGCCAGAAGGACAGCCTTTGCTATACGCATTTGATTTCTCCAGTGAACTATAGGCAAAAATTTTTGCCAATTGACGTAATGTTATAACATCACTATTCACTATATAGGTTCGGTTGTAATTGCAAGACCATATGATCATAGTTCTTCCAAACAACTCCACTACACAGGAATGAGCATGCTAATATCATTGGAAAACGCTGGAATTTTTCGATCGAAAAGGTGGTTGGTGCGAGGGGTATCGATGGTTATTGAGCGGGGTGAGATCGTCACGCTCATTGGACCAAATGGATCTGGTAAGTCGACTACAGCGAAATTGGCACTCGGTGTTCTTGATGCTGACGAGGGTGCGGTATCCCGCAAACTCCAGCTCAATGCCAGTTATGTTCCTCAAAAACTCAAGCTTCACCGCAACCTTCCGTTATCCGTAACTCGATTTCTGCTTCTTACAAAACGAGCTGAAAAGCGCCAGGTTGCAGACGCGTTGCGTGCGACCCAAACAGAACATCTGGCTGACGTCCAAATGAGTAATTTGTCTGGTGGAGAATTTCAGCGCGTCTTGCTATCCCGGGCGATTCTTAGTTCGCCAGAGTTTCTTGTTCTTGACGAGCCGGTCCAAGGAGTGGATTTCAATGGAGAGTTGGCGCTCTATAAATTAATAGAGGATATTCGCAACCGACTAGATTGCGGTATTTTATTGATTTCGCACGATCTCCACGTCGTTATGTCGGCGACAGATAGGGTAATCTGTTTAAACGGCCATGTCTGTTGTTCGGGAACACCTGATGCTGTTGCATCAAGTGATGAATTTAAGTCATTGTTTGGGGAAAGGGCTGCCTCCAGCCTCGCACTTTATAAGCATCGCCATGACCATGAGCACCTTCCGGATGGTAGCATAAGAGCCAGAGACGAGGATTTGGCGGCAGTTTCCTCAAATAGCGTTGATCCATTTGCAAATGGGAATGATGGTGACAGTGGTGGTTCTGATGTCGATTTTCGATGATTTTTTTAGCCGTGCAATAATTGGTGGCATAGGGGTTGCAATGGTAGCGGGGCCACTTGGATGCTTTGTTATTTGGCGAAGGCTTGCCTATTTCGGTGACACGCTCTCTCATTCGGCGCTGCTGGGTGTCGCTTTGGCGCTTCTTTTTGAGATGAATATCACGATTTCTGTGTTTGCTGTCTCAGTTGCTGTCTCTTTGATGCTCTTATCTTTGCAAAAAAAAGCAATGCTTTCGTCTGATGCGCTGTTAGGCTTGCTTGCCCATTCTGTGTTAGCTGTTGGGCTAGTGGTCCTAGCTTTTATGACTTGGGTAAGGGTCGATCTAATGGGGTTTCTTTTTGGTGATATACTCTCCATCACAATCTTCGACCTAGCATTAATATATGGGGGTGGAGCGGTTGTCGTCGCCCTTTTGATTAAAATATGGAGGCCATTATTTGCAGCCACTGTAAGCCATGAACTCGCAATGGCTGAGGGCATAAAGACTGATGTTGTTAATCTCATTTTTTTGGTGCTAATGGCAGGGGTAATCGCGGTAGCTATGAAGATAGTTGGTGTTCTGCTTATAACAGCGCTTTTGATAATTCCAGCGGCAACCGCTCGACGGTTCTCTAACTGTCCTGAACACATGGCAATAATGGCAGTTGCTGTTGGCGCTGCTTCGGTATGGCTCGGTTTAAGAGGTTCGCTTGAATTTGATACGCCTGCTGGACCAAGCATTGTTGTGGCGGCACTTCTATGTTTTGTAATTTCGCTTATTCCAATTTCGATGCGTCACCGCAAACAATGATGGTAAAATGAACATACTTGGACATATGCCTTTGGGACCCGGTAAATGACAAAAAGCGCTGAATTATCCAACAAACAACAGCTTGTCATGGATTTGCTTGAAAAAAAGCCCAACCCAATGAGTGCCTATATGATCCTTGATCAGCTTCGCGATTCCGGCTTTCGGGCACCGCTGCAGATTTATCGCGCGCTGGAAAAGCTGATTGGCATGGGCAGGGTTCACCGACTGGAGAGTCTGAACGCCTTTATCGCCTGCAGTCACATTTCCTGTGAAAAGGGTGGTGCGACGGCGTTCGTGATTTGTGACAGATGCGAGAATGTGCAGGAGGTGTGTGACGAGTCTGTCTCGCTGTTCCTTGCCGGGCTCACCCAAAAGGCCAAATTCAGGGCATCGAAATCGAGCATTGAGCTGCATGGAATTTGCAATGCCTGCGAAGAGGCCTAGATATGTGCATGTGTGAATACATGCGAAGATGGGGAGGCATGTAATGATGCGTGAGCTTGTAACCCTTGTCATTGCCGTGGGGTGCCTGGTTATGGCGGCGGCGTTGCCGGCCAGCGCGCATCCTCATATGTGGGTTGATCTCCAAAGCCGGGTTGTTCTTCATGATGACGGCAGTCCGTCCGCCATCCAACAGGAATGGCTGTTCGATGATTTTTTCTCGACAGCATTGATTGAGGAGGCAGGCCTGCATCCGGACGGCGTTGAGGCTGGCCTCCGCCAGAAAATCGTCGAGATTATGGCAAATCTGCAACCCTACGATTATTTCACCTTGATAAAGCGTGATGGCGGCACACTCCCGCTGAGTTTGGTGGGGGATGTTTCGGCCGCCATAGTGGAAAACCGCGTCCAGATGGAGTTTACCGTCGCCATTGATGATCACGTTGATCTCGCGGTGCAGAATTTCTCTTACGCCATTTTTGACCCGACTTATTACATCGAGATGTTTCATCCCGAAGGTGATACCATCGCCTTTGAGGGTAATGTCCCTAAAGATTGCGGCACCTGGATTGAACAGCCGAACCCCTCGTCTGATGCTATCGCCCTGTCGCAATCAGCAAGCCTCGATGCCAAGCCCGATGACACCATTGGTCGGCTGTTTGCCGAAACAGTTCATGTGAAATGCCGATGAGTGGCGATGAGTTGAGTGGTGACAGTGTGAATGACGACAGGATGAGTGGCGGCAGGGTGCTTGTCCTGCTTGCGGCTGGGCTGGCTGCGGTGGCGGGCCTCTATCTTTGGCAGGCACCTGCCATCAATGCTGGTGTCTCGCACTATCTGCTGACGGTCCAGACCCTCCAGCGTGGTCTGCATCTGAGCCTGTCAGACGCTCTGCGCGCCATCCAGAATGACGGTTTTGGCGCGTCACTGATGCTGGTTGCGCTGAGTTTTTTCTATGGCGTGTTTCACGCTGCCGGTCCCGGCCATGGCAAAATCGTGATTTCGACCTATCTGCTCTCGCATGAAAGCCAGCTGCGTCGTGGGGTGATCCTGTCCTTTGCGGCGGCGTTGGTTCAGGGGCTGACGGCGATTGTCCTCGTCAGTTCCGCTGTCTGGCTGCTGGATCTATCGATGCGCCAGACGCGTGGCATGGCCGATGAGGTCGAGGTGGCCAGCTTTGCCCTGATAACGCTGATGGGGCTGGTGATCATCGCCGCACGCCTGTGGCGGCTACGCGCCTCATCAAGGGCCAGTCCGGGCAGGGCGGACGAGGCAGGCCCGCATGACCTTGCCCAAACCACCTGCACTCACTCTCATGGGCCAAGCGCTAGCGATCTTGATGCTGCGCTGTCCTTGCGCACCTTCATTGGCATTGTGCTGTCGATTGGCATCCGGCCCTGTTCGGGCGCGGTGATCGTTCTGCTTCTTGCCTATTCACTTGGCCTTGGTGGTGCCGGATTGTTTTCGGTGCTGGCAATGTCTCTTGGCACGGCGCTGACCATCACCCTGCTCGCCGTTCTGTCCGTTTACCTCAGACAAGGCGCTCAGCGTTTGCTGACTCTGCTGCCGGACAGCAATGCAGTCAGCGCCCGGGCCATGGATGTAATCGGGCTTCTTGGTGGTGGGGTCATCTTTATTTTCGGTTTTCTGCTTCTAAGCGTGGCCCTGTTGGCTCCAGCACATCCCTTTCGCTAACGCCCCCGTACATGCAGAAAATACCAAAATTTAGAAAGGCAAAAAGGCCCGGATCACTGGCCCAAACGCAAGCAATTTCTGCAACAGCCCCATCACGCTGGTGCCAAAGCGTGGCAGCACATGGACCACCAGCACCGCACAGATCACCCCCACCAGCAAAATAGGCAGCAGACCGAATCGTTGCCGGTGTTCGCTCTGCTTGCCCTCCGTCTGGTCGGTCTGCGCCTCTCCGGATTGTCGCCTGGACAGCAGGAGCACAACCAGAAAAGCGGCACCGGCGGCAATGGCCGTGATGATAATGAACCTGATCAAAACACTAAATCCTATCCTCTTCCGTCATCGCCCTCGCAAAAAGGCCATCTGCAGCCGTGACTTCTGGTAGCCATTGACCACCCAGCTGATCGGGGTGAATTTTATCAGCAAATAATAGCCGATCACACTGATGATGAAAGTCAGAATGATCGTCATCGTCACCACTGGCAGTTGGGCAAAGCCCGTACCAATGAGCATCGCGCTGATTACCATTGCTGGCAATAGATGCAGCAGATAAACCGGTTAGACCACTCGAAGAGCCACCGCACCAGGGCGCTGCTGTTTTTCACCAGCGCATGCGCCACCCCGAACGCGAGCAGGCCCCAGAACAGGGCGCTGACACTGGCGAATCCAGAGCCGGGCACGGACTCGTGCGCATTTGCGGCGGGGCTTTTGCGATGCCCAAAAACCCCATCATTCTCAGAAAATTAAAGCGTGAACGCGATCATTGCCACCGCTCCAATCACTGCCAATGCGGTGCCAATGCCAAGCCTGTCAATCAGGTCGCGGCGTGTGTAGAGCGGGGCTCCCACAGCAGAGCAGGCCGCAATATAAATAAACTCACCGGCGCTGATATCCACATGAGTTGTGACGATGCGGATCGTCCCACCATCAAGCCCGTCACAGATCATACGCACCGGGATCAGCATGAAAATCGCCAGCATCAGTTCCCAGTCATGGCCAAGGCATACTGTACGGTTGCCATCTCGTTGTCTGAAAACCGCCCAGAAAAGCGGTTCACGCAAGTGATGATCAGCAAATAGTAAAGGATCCAGCAATGATGAAGAATGCCTGAAAAACCGCCATCCATCATATCCATCAGGCTGGCAAACAGCCCCATTGTAACGCCAAGCCGGATCAGTCTGTCCCGATAAAGATAGCCCAGCCCTCGGCGTTAAAAAATTATCAGGCCAAGAAAGCCGGAGATCATGAAAAACACGGTCATCCGCCAGCTACGCATCCATTGCGTGAGCAGCTGCAACTAAAGCTCCATCTCCAGAATCATCTCCTGCGCGATGCCGAATTTACGGAACTTGTCCGCCACCTCCGGGATGTAATAGATTAATGGGGCGTGGAAAATGATGCCACGCAGCATACCCAGCGAGCGCAGCAGATCAAGCCCGTGATAGCGATGATCATGAATCTTCATATCGTTCATCGCCTTTGGATGGGGGTGGCGTTTGTCAATTCCTAACGGCCGCGAGAATTCAGCCAGCCCTCAGCGCCAGTTTTCACAAAGCTGCCACTGTTCAACTCGCGAAAAGCCGCCTGCAGTTCGGCGTGGGTGTTCATCACAATCGGCCCGTGCCATGCCACCGGCTCACGCAAGGGTGCGCCCGAGATCAACAAAAAACGGACACCGGCCTCGCCGGCCTGCACCTCGACCTCGTCGCCATCGCCAAACAGCACCAGCGTCCGGTCGCCCGATTGGTCGCGGATTTTCATCTCCTCACCGGCAAATTCCTTTTCCACATTGACGCCGAATGGCGTCGCCGCATTGTCAAAGCTGGCGCTTCCCTCAAAGACATAAGCAAAGCCCTGGCGGCGCGTATCGAAAGGAAAGCGTTTGCGGACATTCGCCGGCAGCGTGATATCCAGATAGGCAGGGTCTGTATCAATGCCGTCAATCGGGCCCCGATAACCACGGTAATCACCGGCAATCACCCGGATGTGCGTGCCGTCATCATCGGTCAGGCTGGCGATATCGCTGGCTTTGACATCCTGATAGCGCGGCGTACACATCTTCTGGTCACGCGGCAGATTGGCCCAGAGCTGAAAGCCGTGCATCTGTCCAGCGGCATTGCCGGTTGGCATTTCCTGATGGATGATCCCGGAACCAGCTGTCATCCATTGCACGTCACCATCGCCAAGCGCGCCCTTGTTGCCAAGCGAGTCGGCATGTTCAACGCTTCCCCTGAGAACATAGGTGATTGTCTCGATGCCGCGATGCGGGTGCCACGGAAAGCCCTTTTCATAGGCTGCACGGTCGTCATTGCGGAAATCATCCATCATTAAAAACGGATCGAACGGCGCGGTCTCGCCAAAGCCGAAAACACGGTGCAGATGCACACCGGCTCCCTCCATTGTTGGCGTGGCAAGGCTGCTGGTGGTAACGGGACGGATTGACATTCTCTCAGCTCCTTTTTAGATCCTCAACAGATGGTTGGCATCACCGAAAAACGCAACCCCGGCCAGACTATCCGGGCCAGACCACCCGGGCCTGACATGATCAGCCCTAATTAACAGGCGTTGATGGCCTTTGGTGTCAAAACACTTGAACGTCTGGCGCTTAGTCTTGACGGTGACTCGAAGATTTTCACCTCTACCGATGACAAGTCTCTTGTCCCTGGCCAGCTCGTTTATTATCCGGTATTTGAACAGGCTGATGCCAAGGCTGAGCGGTTTGGCGCCTTAGCCCACACTGACTTTGGTGTGTCGACGGTTCTGTTGCAAGATAATCTTGGCGGCTTGTAGGTGCTGAAAAGCGCCGGGACATGGATTGAGGCAGCGCCTATTGCCGACACGTTCGTCTGTAACATCGATGATCTGCTGGAGCTCTGGGCCAATGGCCAGCTCATTGCGACGCGGCATCGTGTGATTAACCGGTCGCCGAAGGCGTGGTTTTCCATCCCCATTTTCTGTGATCCAGCAAGTGAGGCCATCGTCAACCCTCGTGATTTTGATCGAAACGCTGATACCGAGGCACTGCCAGCCGTAGCGGCGGTGGCCTACATCGTGGGCAAAAATTGCGCTAATTTCAGCCACCACAGCAAGCAGGATAGCTGAGACAAGCCGTCATGCCGGGCTGCATGGGACGTGACGCACCATCATTGACTATCGGCAGATGCAAGCCAGTGCGCTCATCCATCAGCGTCGCACAATTACCTAGGCACACCTAGTCATGCTGCAAAAATTGCAGCATGACGAGGCAAAAAAAGTGCTATTTCGATGCAAAATAACTGGGTAATGATTGCTTACCTTTTCTCATGTTTCCTCCGAGATAAGAACCTTACCCCCTTCGGTTTCACCGTCGGGGGTCCTTTTTTTGCTGCCAGCATGCGTCGTCCACCAGCCTGCATTTATTTTCAGCTTGCTTTGGGGCCGACTTGCCGGGCGGTGCTGGTGTCATTATCTGAGAGTGCGTGAACCAATTTATCGGCCCGGGGGAGTTAAACCAGTGCCAAAAGTCATTACTCTCAGCGAAGAGGAAATCAGCGAGATCATCGAGATGGCGCTCTCGGACCATACCAGCTTTGTCCAGATCGAGACGCTTTACGGTCTCCGGGACAAAGACGTGAAAGCGCTGATGCGTAGGAACCTCAAGCGCGGCAGCTATGAGGCGTGGCGACGGCGGGTACGGGCATTCTCGGACCGCAGGGCAACCTATAAATAAACGGGTTTTCACCATTACCATCAACTGACCGGGCCGGCCCAATATCGCACTGCTGACCGCTGCATCTCATCTTGCGCCGCCACAAAAGCCGTCAAGTAAGTTGCCACAAATAAACCGCCGCTTCAGGCAGTTAAAAAGTGCGTGATCAGCAGGCTGACGCCGATAAGCATCAACATTCCGGCAAGCGCCCGTTCGAACAGTTGCAGGCGTGCCCCCGGCATCGCCTGCAACCGGTCCCCACTAACCACAATGACGATGATGACGTAGGTAACAACATCGATCATCCCCGCCAGTGTGGCCATGCCGACATGCAGGCCGAGCGATTGGCCCTCCGCAAAAAACTGGCTGAACAGCGAGGCAAAGAAAGCGGCGATTTTCGGGTTGAACGCGGCAATCCCAAAACCGCTCAGAAAACTCCCGCTCATAGCGCTTTGCGCTGATGCCGGTGCCGGTTCATCTCTCGGGCGAAAAGAAACCAGTAACAGGCGTCCCCCGAGCCATATGAGCAGCACCGCCCCGGCAAGCTGAAGCGTGAAAAACAAGGTGGCATGATGGGTGATGATGAAGGACAGGCTGGTCGCCGCAGCAAAGGCATAGAGAAAAATGCCAAGACCATGGCCAATCGCCGCCGCCAGCCCCCCAGCCCGTCCTCCGGTTTGGACAATGGACAGGACGACCGCAAGGCTTGGCCCCGGGGACGCCGCGCCAAGAATGCAGACAAGTGTAAGTGACAGCCAGTCGGAAACGCTCATGGCGGTATACTAGCCCAGATCAAAACGGTCGGCATCACTCTTCATATATGCGAGCCGCGCGATCAACGCGGACTGCGGGCTTGCCACCGGGTGCTGCGTGACGGCATAAGGCGGTCCATGACAGCACTTTTCTGAAAATTCTTTTGCGCAGAACTGACTCGACCATGCGACTCTTTTCTGAGACATTTCGTCTCAATTTTTTTTGGCAAAAAAAGGAGTTGGTGACCATGGACGACAAGATTTACACCTCAATCGGTATGACAGACTCCATCACGCAGCAGGACACCTCGTTTGAGCAGGCTAGCTTCACTAACGCCATATCCACCACAAACCACCGTTTGTCACGGCTCAATTTGCGTCTGGGAAAGCTGGTGCCGGCCGTCGTTTTTTGCCTGCTTCTGTTATCCGCCTGTCAGCAAGCAGACTATTAAGCCCCGCCCATCCCTCATTGACGTCTGGCATCTGTTGCCGCCACAGGCAAATCTCACCGCCTGCAATCTGTCTGATGACGGGCGGTGACTGACGGTTGTGTGGTCGCCGAACCGGCTTTAGGCTGTTGTGTCTTGAGCCTTGAAGACTGGGTGCCTTTGAGAATGGCGTGATGCAGAAACTGATAATCGATACAGACCCTGGTCAGGATGATGCCGTTGCCATTCTGCTGGCGCTTGCCAGCCCGGAATTTGATCTGCTTGGCATCACCACTGTTGCGGGCAATGTGCCTCTTGACCTGACCACCATTAATGCGCGCAAAATCTGTGATCTCGCCGGTCGGCCTGACTGTCTTGTGTTTGCGGGTCAGGACCGACCGCTGGTCCGTCCACTGGTCACCGCCGAGCATGTTCATGGCCGGACCGGTCTTGATGGCACGGATATGCCGCCGCCACAGACCCCGGTTCAGGACATGCCTGCGGTGGATTTTCTGATCAGCAGCATCAGGGAGCATCCTGCTGGCGCTGTGACAATTGCCACTCTGGGCCCGCTGACTAATCTCGGTCTGGCGCTACAACAGGCCCCCGACATTGCGTCGCGAATTGGGCAGGTGGTGATGATGGGGGGCGGTTTTTTTGAGGGTGGCAATATCACTGTTGCCGCCGAATTCAATATCTATGTCGATCCTGAAGCCGCTGACATCATTTTCCGGTCCGAGATCCCGATTGTTATGATGCCGCTTGACGTAACCCACAAGGTACTGACCCATCAGAAGCGGATTGACCGCTTCGCCGGCCTTGGCAATGAGACCGGGCGGCAGGTTGCAAAAATGCTGTCTTTTTCTGAACGGTTCGATGAGAAAAAATATGGCACTGACGGCGGGCCGCTGCATGATCCCTGCACCATTGCCTGGTTGCTGGCACCCAAGCTATTTTCCGGGCGGCATTGCAATGTGGTCATCGAAACCAGGTCGGAACTGACACTTGGCATGACGGTGATTGATTGGTGGCGGGTGAGTGACAGGGCGCCAAACGCCCATGTCATTCGCGATATCGATGATGATGGGTTCTTTGACCTATTGGCCAGGCGGCTCGTTGGCTTGCCCTGATTATGCTTGCACTACCTGTTCATCGGGCGTTGGTGCCGTAATCTATTACCCGCACCTTTTGCGACGTAGCCTCAATTTTACGTTTGTCTTACCGGGCTCTCCTCCAATTGCAACCCGATCGGTAGATATGCATGAGTGGCTCACTCGATTATGCCAGATCGCAAAGGCCAGCAATCTTGCGGGATTTCAACACTTTGGAGGTGATGCCTTGCCTTGAAAGCTAAATTTTATTACTTTGTGCTTGGCATTTTGAGGAGAGTCGTCATGAGATCGCTGGGGTGTTTGATAGCGGTGAGCCTTTTGGTAAGCGGGTGTTCCTCTCTGCCGGATTTTGGCAATTGGTTTAAAGATGACGCCGCTGAAAAGCTGGCGGCTGAAACTGCCAAAACAGCCGGAGAAAACAGCGACGCGCCGGAAAAGGCTGTGCAGCAGCTTGCCTACGAAAAGGCAACCAACGGTCTGGCAAAAAGAATGTCCTCCGCATTGACGGGTGAAAATTCGCGCACGCGTATCTCCATCACAGGTCAAGACACTGAGGATACAAGCGCCCGCTTGATGAATGTGACCTCACTTGGCGATACAAATGGCAAATCTGTCGCCTTCGCTCAATCCTCATTTTTTTATAAGCCTGATCGTTCGACGGTTAATTTTGGTCTTGGCCGACGGATGCTAAGTGATGATGAAATGACGATGTATGGCGTGAACGCCTTTCTTGATTACGCCCCCAATTACGGCCACCAGAGGGCCAGCGTCGGTTTTGAGTTGAAAAGCTCTGCCTTTGAGGTGAACGCCAATCAATATGTCCGTATCAGCGACTGGGAAAAAGGTGAGAACGATAATAATGAGCGTGTCATGGATGGCCAGGAAATCGAGATTGGTGCTCAAATTCCCTATGTTCCCGCTGCCAAAATATATATGCAATCTTGGAAATGGAGCGGTACATCAACCACCAAGGGCAAGACCTACAGCCTTGAGCTTGATGAGATGGTTGGACCAGGGATCAGGTTGAAGGCTGGAGTAAAAGATTTTGATGGCAGCACAAAGGACGAGAATTTCGTGACCGTTTCCTACGACATCAATCTTGGAGGCTCGCAATCGCCCACATCATCCGCTTCGATACTCTCGGCGCAGATGTTCGAGACAGCCTCAATGCGTTCCAAACTATTGGAAGAGGTGCGTAGAAGTAATGAAATTGTCTATGAGACTGAATTTAGCACAACAGCAGGGGGCGTTTAAGGTGAAACATTTAGGCTCTTTAATATTGCCCATGATGATTTTTTCGAGCGGTTATGCCTTTGCTGGAATCTTGAATGGCACAGCTGATGATGGTACAGCTTGTAGCTCCTCGTCTCCAATGATGTCAGCTGGCGGGAGTTGTAGAGCAACACCAAGTAAATATGTTGTTACAATATACGAGATGGGTGTTTGCACCGAAGATCCATTTAACGGTCATGCGAACGTCTCGATGGACAAAAGCTCTTGCTCTGTAGTCTTCCAGAACTCAACTGGTTTCACCAATGACTACGCGGCCTCAATAGGAACGGCGGTGGCTATGACTGGAACCAGCTCAAGGCCAGCAAATGGAACATACAAATATCCATACATGGTCATGAAAAATGAGTTCACTGTTAACGGGTCATTCACATCAAATGGCACGACCTACTATAGTACTGGATCTGGAAGTGCTGCATCCTCTGGAACTGCAGCTGAGTATACTGATACCTTGCAAAACTTTGGAGGCCCAAAATGTTATTCTGGCTATCCAGACGCAACCATCGCTGGCGTGGGCACGATTAGTGCATATTTGGTGAATTCATCGTTAGTTCGCGCAGATGAGGATGATGTTTCCGCTGGCAACTGCACAGGTATTGATCGCATGGTTGGAATGATGAATTTAGACGCTCCCTTCACAATTTCTGAAAACACTGTTGAGTTTGGTTACAGCTTTATCCTAACTGACTTTGGTATACAGTTTTTTGATGAAAGTGGGAGTGACAGTTTACCAGATGGGTTTGGAAGTGGGCCATTCTCCGGAAAATTCACAATAGTTGATCGTTGACTTTTGCACTAGCCACTGTAATTCCCAACTAATCGGGATTGAAATGTTCCTGTTGGTTTTCCTAGTAATTGAGAAAGCCAAAGACTAGCGAATATGCTAGTGAAGAAATTACTGTCACGCCGATAAAGACCTCGAGACATTTCTCGATCATCCGGATTTGTTGGCGGTAGGCTGCCAGCTTTGGGCCGGTGACGAATTTGCGGCTGACCACATAGACTATCAGCGCGGCAAGGGATGCGGTGAATTCGGCGGTTTCAAGCTCCGGATGTTCGGGATAGACGTACCGATGCACCAGAAGCATGCCGAAAATCATAAAAGGATAGGTGAGCTGCGCGGCGCGGCTCTGAAAACCGAAGGAGGATAGGCTGTTACGGGTCATGACGGTCCTTAAATAAACTTCAGCGTGACACCAAAGGTCGCCCCGGCCAGCGCTAATCAACCAAAAGACAAGCCTGCCAAAAAACAGACGCGCTGGATATGTAAAATGCGCGCCGCCATCGGTGAGCGACTGCGCTAGCGAAACATCCCGACAAGTTCTTGACCAATTTCTGATCAATTGTTGTTTATTGGACGTTGCCTAGTGATCGCGTGGTTGTGGCGCGGCCATCACATGACGGCCCGCGATTGAAAGTGGCGGTGATCCGCACCATGTAACAGTAGTGGGTGGCC
Organism: uncultured SAR116 cluster alpha proteobacterium; assembly: GCA_902547925.1. Classification (GTDB taxonomy): domain Bacteria; phylum Pseudomonadota; class Alphaproteobacteria; order Puniceispirillales; family Puniceispirillaceae; genus MED-G116. The sequence goes on from CACCQD010000017.1 coordinate 27,510, forward strand.
CAAGTGTGGGGGCGCAGAATTGAGCCCCGTTGCTTGTTATTAGTCCGGCTCCGCCAGAGGAATTTAATGGCCTCCATTGTTTCCATCCGCGACCTTCGCAAATCCTATGCTGACGGCGGTGAGGCCCTTAAAGGGGTGTCACTTGATATTGAGGAGGGGGAGATCATCGCCCTTCTCGGACCGAATGGCGCTGGCAAGACAACGTTGATTTCGACAATCTGCGGCATCACTTATGCCAGCAGCGGCAGCGTGTCCGTGGGCGGCTATGACATCACCAATGATTACCGCAAGACACGCGCCATGATCGGTCTTGTGCCGCAGGAGATAACCCTCGAATCCTTCCAGAAGGTCAAGGACTCGCTGCATTTCTCGCGTGGTCTGTTCAACAAGCCGCGCGATGAGGCTATTGTCGACCAATTGCTCAAAAAACTGTCCCTGTGGGACAAGCGCGATGCCCGCAACATGACCTTGTCCGGTGGCATGCGCCGCCGGGTGATGATTGGCAAGGCGCTCAGCCATCAACCACGGATCCTGTTTCTCGATGAGCCGACAGCCGGTGTCGATGTCGAGCTGCGCAAGGATATGTGGGACATCGTCAGCGAGTTGCGGAAGGATGGCGTGACCATCATCCTGACCACGCATTACATCGAGGAAGCCGAAGCCATCGCCGACAGGGTGGGGGTGATCAATGGCGGTGAGATGCTGCTGATCGAGGATAAGGACACGCTGATGCAGCGCATGGGAGCCAAAACCATGCGCATTGATTTGCAGCAGCCGATCGACGAGATTCCGGCGGCGCTTGTCAGCTACGATCTGCGCCTCGATTATGGGGGGGCGGCGCTGTTCTATACCTATGACACACGCGGTGAGCGAACCGGCATCACCCGGCTTTTGACGGACCTCAACAACACTGGCCTTGGCCTTCGTGACGTACAGACATCGCAAAGCTCGCTCGAGGATATCTTTGTCGATCTGGTGAAAGGGTAGGCCGATGAATTTCTACGCAATCAGGGCAATCTATATGTTTGAGATGGCGCGCACCTTCCGCACCATTGTCCAGAGCATCGTCTCGCCGGTAATTTCCACCTGCCTGTATTTTGTTGTTTTTGGCACGGCCATTGGCTCGCGCATACAACAGGTCGAGGACGTGCCCTATGGCACCTTCATCGTTCCCGGCCTGATCATGCTTTCGGTGCTGATGCAAAGCATGACCAACGCCTCCTTTGGCATCTACTTTCCAAAATTCATAGGAACAATCTATGAATTGCTGTCGGCGCCAGTCTCCGCCTTTGAGTTAGTGATTGCCTATGTGGGCGCGGCGGCAACCAAGGCGCTGATGATCGGTTTGATCATTCTGGCGACGGCGCATTTGTTTGTGCCGATCGAGATTCTGCATCCTGTCTGGATGCTGTCTTTTCTGGTTCTGACCTGTGTGTCCTTTGCGCTGTTTGGCTTCATCATCGGCATCTGGGCAAAGAATTTTGAGCAGCTCAATCTCATTCCGATGCTGATCATCACGCCGCTTGTTTTTCTTGGAGGCAGTTTTTACTCAATCAGCATGTTGCCGCCCCTCTGGCAGAAAATCACCCTGTTCAATCCTGTTGTTTATCTGATTTCAGGGTTTCGGTGGTCGTTTTTCGGCAACGCCGATGTTGCGGTTGCGATCAGCCTGTCAGCCATTGCCGGGTTCATGCTGGTTTGCATGGGCATTGTCTGGTGGATTTTTAAAACGGGCTATCGCCTAAAATCATGATGCTGTACTAGTAAAGCTGAGGCCATGAAGATGTAGCCCAAAAGCTGAAATCATAAGAGACTGCTCATCCCATGAATATCTTGGTCACATGAAGATACTGCTTACAGGGGCGGCTGGCTTTATCGGGATGCACTGTGCGCTGCGTCTGCTCGAACGCGGTGATCAGGTCATCGGCATCGACAATCTGAATGATTATTACGATCTCTCGCTGAAAGAGGCGCGCCTTGCCAAGCTCACGCCGCATCCCGGCTTTATGTTCATACGCGCCGCGATTGAGGACAGGGCAAGGTTAGACAGCGTTTTTGCTGATACCCGCCCAGACCGGGTGATAAATCTGGCAGCCCAGGCCGGTGTCCGCTATTCGCTGGAAAACCCGCATGCCTATATTGAGGCCAATCTGGTCGGCTTTATGAACATCCTCGAAGGCTGCCGTCATAATGACATTGCGCATCTGGTCTATGCCAGCTCATCCTCGGTTTATGGTGGCAATGCCCAGATGCCGTTCAGTGAGTCACACTCTGTCGATCATCCGGTCAGCCTCTATGCCGCGACAAAGAAATCGAATGAGCTGATGGCACATACCTACAGCCATCTCTATGGGCTGCCGGTCACTGGTTTACGTTTTTTTACCGTTTATGGGCCATGGGGCCGCCCTGACATGGCGCTTTTCAAATTCGCTGATGCGATGCGCGCTGGCCGGCACATTGACGTCTATAATCATGGCAAAATGATCCGTGATTTCACCTATATTGATGACATTGTCGAGGGGGTGATCCGCGTTCTCGACAAGCCAGCAACGGTAAACCTTGATTTTGACCCGTTGCGCCCCGACGTGGCGACGGCAACGGCACCATTCCGGCTGTTCAACATCGGCAATGGCAAGCCCACACCATTAATGGATTATATTGCCGCACTTGAGCGGGCGCTTGGCCTCACCGCCAGTATGAACATGATGGAGATGCAGCCGGGTGATGTTCCGGCCACCAGCGCCGATACCTCTGCTCTGCGTGACTGGGTTGGCTTTGCGCCCGACACCGATATCGACGATGGGGTTGCCAGATTTGCAGAATGGTATTTGAATTATTTTGGCCGGAATGAGTCCTGACTACCATCTGGGCTCTGATCTTTTTCCTCTGGCCTCTGGCCTTTGCCTGCGCAACTGACATGACACATGCCGATAAGGGATACCAAACCTATGCCAGCACCGGTGAACAGATTGAAACAGGCGCTTGCCGACGGAAAACAGACAATTGGCTGCTGGCTTGTTCTGGGCGATTCCTATGCCGCTGAAATAGCCGCTAGCGCTGGCTTTGACTGGTGTGTGATCGACAATGAACATGCGCCAAATGATCTTCGCTCGACCCTTGCCCAGCTACAGGCGCTTTCCCAGACGCACAATCAGGCACCCAATCAGACACCGGTCAGCGCCGTTGTCCGCCCGCCGATTGGCAAGACCCATATTTTGAAACAATTTCTGGATATTGGCTGTCAGAGCTTTGTCGTGCCGATGGTCGAAAGCGCGGCCCAGGCGGCCGAACTTGTCCGTGCAACGCGCTATCCGCCGGATGGTATGCGTGGTGTTGGCGCGTCGACGGCGCGCGCTTCCAACTTCAACGCCCATGCCGATTATCTGCACACAGCCAATGACCAAATTTGTCTGTTCGTTCAGGTTGAAAGCCGGGCAGGGCTTGCTGCATTGCCGGATATTCTGGCCGTCGATGGTGTTGATGGCGTTTTCATCGGCCCATCCGATCTCAGCGCCGATCTTGGCTACCTTGGCAACCCGCATGCGCCTGCAGTGGTGACGGCCATTGACGGTGCGCTTGATGCCATCGCCGAGTCTGGCAAGGCATCGGGCATTTTCGCTGTTGATCCGGTGGATGCCGAACGCTATCTGGCCAGAGGTGTCAGCTTTGTCGCCGTTGCCTCGGATATCAACAGCATGACGACAGCGCTCCGCCAAACCGCCAGCCGGTTTCGCCAATAGCAGCCAGCAAGCAACAGCCTGTAATAGCCAGCAACAACGTCTCGCTGTTTGATGGCCTGGCTTCAATCCAGCTTTAATCCGGCTTGATTGGGGTGTTCACGCCCCGGCTGCGGCCTGCTGTCACCTTGCATGTTCTTGATCTGTTTCCTATATCGAGTAAGTCGTGACAACGCTTTTGGGGCGGTGAGGGTGAATATTGTCTGGTTTAAACGGGATCTGCGCGTTTGGGATCACGCCACGCTTGCCGCCGCTGCCGCGTCTGGGCCGGTGCTGCCTCTCTATATTGTTGAGCCGGATCTATGGGCGCAGCCTGACCTGAGCGCCCGCCATTATGCCTTTTTGAGCGAATCTCTCATCGCGCTCTCGGCGTCGCTGGCCAGTCTAGGCCAACCGTTGATCATCCGCACGGGCGATGCGGTTGATGTTCTAGCCACACTCGCCGCGGAGCATGCTGTCACCTCAATCTATGCGCATCAGGAAACCTGGAATGGCTGGACCTATGATCGTGACAGGCGGGTCAATGCGTGGGCCAGACGCGCGGCAATCACCATCTACGAATCTCAGCAACATGGTGTTCATCGGGCGATGGCCTCGCGCCGGGGCTGGGCGTCGAAATGGAATGCAATGATGCGCCAGCCCGTCACCCCGGCACCGGCATGGCTCACCCCCGTTCCGGCGCAGACAGCGTCCCTGCCGACAGCGGCCGAGCTCGGCCTTGCCCCTGATCCCTGTCCCCAGCGCCAGCCAGGCGGACGGCCAGCCGGCATTGCCCAGTTGAAATCCTTTCTCAAGGAGCGCGGGCGCGGTTACCGGTTCGAGATGTCATCACCGGTCACCGCGCCGACCAGCTGTTCGCGGCTTTCGCCCTACCTTGCCTTTGGCTGCCTGTCAATGCGCGAGGTCTATCAGGCCAGCCAGCGCCGTCGCGACGCGCTGCGTGAGGCAAATCAGTCCCCTGGCGTGGGTGGGCTGGGCGCGGCTGATCTCACCGCCGGTCCGCGTGACCGGACAAGCTGGCTGAAATCACTCACCAGCTTCAACAGCCGCCTGCATTGGCATTGTCATTTCATCCAGAAGCTCGAGGATGAGCCAGAGGCCGAATTCCGCGCCTTTCACCCTGCCTATCGGGAGTGGCAAAAGGACACACCAGACGCCGCTGCGCGCCTCCTTGCCTGGCAGACCGGGCAGACCGGCTATCCGCTGGTTGATGCCTGCATGCGCTCGCTTGCCGCCACGGGCTGGCTCACCTTTCGCATGCGCGCCATGGTGATGAGCTTTGCCAGCTACCATCTCTGGCTGGACTGGCGGCGTCCGGCGCTGTATCTTGCGCGCCAATTTGTCGATTACGAGCCGGGCATCCATTACAGCCAGTGCCAGATGCAGTCGGGGATCACCGGGATCAACACCATCCGCATCTATAATCCGGTAAAACAGAGCCAGGATCAGGACAAAGCCGGTCACTTCATCCGGAACTGGGTTCCCGAACTTGCGGCAATGCCCGATGCGTTGGTTCATACGCCTTGGCTCAAACCGGCATTGGCGCCTGATTATCCTGCACCGCTTGTTGATGAAAAGTTGGCCCGCAAGCAGGCGGCATCGCAAATCTATGCCATTCGCCGCACCGCAACCCATAGCCACGCGGCCAAGCATGTTGTCGCCAAACATGCCAGCCGCCGTGAGGGCGGCATCACAACACATCGTGATCCTGGCCCCTCGGCAAAAGCCACCGCCCCCCAATCCGCCTGTAAACAGATGGATTTGGGCCTTGAAAGCCCCTAACCTTGGCGCGAGATTGACCGGAGTTTAAGATGACAGATCATTCAGACCACGCCCGCCTTGTTGAACGGCTGTTGCCGGCTGTTCACGAGGCCGGGGCGGTGATCATGCGCATTCACGCAGACGGCGTTGTGGCAAACCGCAAAGCTGATGGCTCACCCGTCACCGCCGCCGATCAGGCAGCCGAGGATATTCTGCTGGCCGCCCTTGCCAGTGCTGCTCCGGGTATCACCATCATTTCTGAGGAAAATGCCGCAAGCCATGCGATCAGCGCGCCAGACCGCTTCTTTCTGGTTGACCCGCTTGATGGCACGAAGGAATTTCTGCGCCCGGACGGGCAGGGTGCCTTCACTGTCAATATCGCGCTGATTGAACATGGAGGGCCAGTCCTTGGCATTGTTCACGCCCCGGCGCTTGGCCGTCTGTTTCACACATGCGATGGCGTAAGCGCCCGAGAGGTGTCTGCAGGTGCCACGCGGGCGCTTGCCGTGCGTCCGGTGCCCCATGAAGGGGCTGTTGCCGTTGCCAGTCACTCGCACCGGGACGCGGCAACTGATGACTGGCTGGCGGCTCATGGCATTACCGAGACAATCTCCATTGGCTCAAGTCTGAAATTCTGTCTCCTTGCGGCGGGTGAGGCTGATGTTTACCCGCGCTTTGGTCCGACGATGGAATGGGACACGGCGGCCGGTGACGCGGTGTTGCGCGTTGCGGGCGGGAATGTTCAAACACCCGCCGGTGATGATTTTACCTATGGTAAGCCGGATTATCGCAATGGAGCTTTTGTTGCCTTTGGCGGCTTTTCGCCGATCACCGCGTCGGCCTAACCCCTGCCGATAAAGGGCATTTTTGGTGCCATAACAGTCATGAACTGGACATTGGCGTCCAGCGGCATCTGGGCCATATGCAACACCGAGCTTGCGATATGGCCAACATCCATCGTTGCCTCGGCCCGCATTGATCCATCTGGCTGCGGCACCCCCTTGGTCATCGGCAGTGCCATATCGGTCAACGCATTGCCGATATCGATCTGCCCGCAGACAATGTCAAACGGCCGTCCATCCAGCGACAGACTTTTTGTCAGGCCGGTGATCGCATGTTTGGTGCTGGTATAGGGGGTTGATCCCGGGCGTGGGGCATGCGCCGAAATAGAGCCATTATTGATGATTCGGCCACCCTTGGGTTGCTGTGCGCGCATCCAGGCAAAGGCCGCCCGGGCGCACAGAAAGGATCCGGTCAGATTGATCCGCACCACATCCAGCCATGTTCCGACATCGGTCTCATCGATCGGGCGGGACGGGCTGCCGATTCCGGCATTGTTGAACAGCGCGTCAAGCCGGCCCCATTTTCCTCTGGCTGTGGCAAAGGCGCTCTCGACCGATTCTGCCTCGCCCACATCACATGGCAGGATCAGCGCGCGCTCCTTTCCATCTGCTGTTTCTGCAAGCGTTTCCTGCCGCCGCCCGATCAAGCCAACCTGCCAGCCAGCTTCCAGAAAGGCGGTGGCGGTGGCGCGTCCGATGCCGCTACCGGCACCCGTGATGATGATTCTCCTGTCCATGCTGCTCTTTTTTTCCTCTGTTACCACGCCGATCATAGGCAAACCACGCCTGCCGGTCCATCAATCTAGTGCCGGGCATGCCGCAGAGGCTGGATTTTTTGCTTTCCTGCCGCCAGCTCGCATTGTAAAACCCGCCATACCGCTATCAAGTCAGGCAGAAGGGCCATTTTTTGGGAATTAGTACCGCCGTTGTGATCCATCCGGACGTTCGGGTGATGCAGCTCAGCCGCACGCCTGCCATGATGCTGGAGGAGGCGTGCCTGCTTGTTGAGGCGATTGGCCTTAAGGTGAGTTTTTCCGAGGTGGTGTCTTTTGCCAAGCCGCGCGCGGCTTCCTTTCTTGGCAAGGGCTATGCCGAGGGTCTGGCCGCCCGTGCCGAGGACGCGGACCATCCGCTGATTGTCGTCAACACCGCTCTCACACCTGTCCAGCAGCGTAATCTGGAGACGATCACCAATGCCAAGGTGATTGACCGGACCGCGCTGATCCTTGAAATCTTTGGGGCGCGGGCGCAGACCCATGCCGGCCGCTTGCAGGTTGAGCTGGCGGCACTCTCCTTCCAACGCAGCCGTCTTGTGCGCAGCTGGACCCACCTTGAACGCCAGCGCGGCGGCGGCGGCTTTCTGGGCGGTCCGGGTGAGCGTCAGATCGAAC